>JADJWI010000008.1:1037164-1386829 GCA_016716435.1 Acidobacteriota bacterium
GCATCGGTGAGTTCGGGATGAACTGCATGGGCATCCGTTATGGCGACGAGATGATCGTCGTCGATGCCGGGATGGGGTTTCCCGAGGAAACGCCCTATGGCGTCGATATTTCGATCCCAAACTTCGATTTTCTCGAGGAATATCGCGACGACCTAACCGCGATCATCCTTACGCATGGGCACGAGGACCACATTGGAGCTCTGCCTTATATCCTGCGGAAGTTCAATCTGCCGGTTTACGCATCGCGGTTCACACAGGCACTTATTGAGAAAAAACTCGATGAGCACGAGATGCTGAATGACGTTCTGCTACATCGCGTGCGGGCGAACGATATCGCCAAGATCGGCAATTTCGAAATCGAATTTATCCACGCTTCGCATTCGCTCGTCGACTGCTTTTCGCTTGCCATCACGACCCCGATCGGGACCGTCATACACACCGGTGATTACAAAATTGACCCGACGCCAGTTATCGGGCCGACCTACGACCTGAAAACTCTCGGAGAATATGGCGACCGCGGTGTTTTGGCCCTGCTTGGGGATTCGACCAATGCTACGGTGCCGGGACGGACGCCTTCGGAGCAGGACGTGATACCTGCTTTCCGCGAGATCTTCGAAGAAACCGAAGGCCGTCTCTTTGTCTCGACGTTTTCATCGTCGATCCATCGACTACAGATCGTTTTCGACATTGCTCATGAGTACGGCCGTAAGGTCTGCGTGCTCGGCCGCTCGATGGTCAAGAACGTTGAGATTGCCGAAGAGCTCGGCCTCATAAAGATACTTGGCGATACGCTTATCGACCTGAGCTCAGCACGGTCGTATGACGACGATGAGATCTGCTTCTTGGTCACGGGTTCGCAAGGCGAGATGCGTGCTGCACTTTGGAGTATGGCGACGTCGACCTATAAGGGAATGCAGATCGAAAAGGGGGATACAGTAGTTCTTTCGGCCCGGATGATACCGGGGAACGAGCGAAATATAAGCCGCCTGATCGGCCACCTTTATAAACGCGGTGCGAATATCATCGAGGAGAAGCGGCGATTGGTTCACGTCTCCGGCCACGCTTCGCAAGAGGACATTAAGATAGTGGTCGAGACCGCAAGGCCGAAGTATCTTGTCCCGATCCACGGCGAATATCGAATGCTCTTTCGTCACAAGGAATACGTCAAGAACCACGTCCTTGGATACGATGATTCAAATATCATTCTTATAGAGAACGGTGACATGCTTGAGATCGACGAATTCGGTGCGAGGATCGTTGAAAGGCACGAACTTCACCGCACCTTCATCGATGAAGAATCGCTCGAAGAGATCGAGTATGACGTTATCCGCGAACGGAAAAAGCTCGCTTATGGCGGAGCGATCTCGCTGGTGGTAACCGTGAACAAAAAGACCCATCAGCTGGTCGGCGACCCGCACATTACCTACAACGGCGTTGCCGGAATGTCGGATTCCTCATCTCTTGCCATGGGTACAAATGGAATCACTTTCGGAGCCGAGGCTCGGCAGGCCATTTCCACGGCCGTCGGCGAAATGAAACGCGAACAGATCGCCGACCGAGCGGTGTTCAAA
Source organism: Acidobacteriota bacterium (assembly GCA_016716435.1). Lineage (NCBI taxonomy): Bacteria > Pseudomonadati > Acidobacteriota > Acidobacteriota bacterium. The sequence goes on from JADJWI010000008.1 coordinate 1,038,736, forward strand.
GAGAATTTACGCATCCACCTCAAACGCTTTCTCCAGAAAGAACTCGGTACTAAGCCCGTCATTGTCACGACCGTGGTGGAGGTTTAGTCGCTTCCTAATATGTCTGACGCATCGCCGAATCCCGTTGAACTTCTCGCGTCGACTCAGGTAGTTGTACTACCAGAGACGTATTCGCTTGTGGGGCTTGCCGAGGCTGAATGGACGCGGCTGATCGAGGATCCGGCATTGAGTCCGCGGATGTCGACGCCATTCATGATCTTTCGTGACCCACACGAAGTTACGATGCTTCTTGACGACGTTGACTTCCGGACGATGCAACATGCACTGCGGTCGGCAAAGGTCGAACGAGGCTTTCGCTTGCTCACATTCGATACTGTAATGGATTTCACGGTGGTTGGCTTTCTGGCGGCCGTTGCGTCGATTCTCGCTGAGGCCAGCGTTTCTATCGTGGCCCTTTCGTCCTTTTCGCGTGATCACATACTGGTCAAGCAAGATGACCTTGCCCGGGCGCTGAAGGCCCTCGGGCCGCATGTTCACGAGCTTTGCTAGTTGGTTTGCATTAACTCATCCTCCATTCGAGCCGCAGGAGCTTCAGTAGCATGCGGGTAGCTCGCTTCTACTTTTCCGAATCCCCGAGTCTGTTTACCACAAAATCGCTACGTGTGTGCCATCGCACAGACGCGCACGTCGTAACACTCTAATCTCTAGAAATACACTGTTTCAAACAAGGACAGAATAGTGCCCATACTCAAACTAAAGCACGTTCTAAGGGGTTAATTATATGGAAAATCAAGCTACAAGTAGAAAGGCCGAAGGCGGAATGCTAACGGGTATATTCTCGGACAAAGACAGCACAGAGAACGCATACAAGACACTTCGCGATCGAGGATACTCGGAAAGCGAAATCAACGTCATCATGTCTGATAAAACGCGTGATCAGTTTTACAAGAACGATCCGGACTCAGAGATCGGCAACAAAGCAGCTGAAGGCACAGGCATCGGAGGAGCGATCGGCGGCACATTGGGCGCGATCATCGGCGGAGTCGCTGCGATCGGGACGAACCTCGTTCTCCCCGGCCTCGGATTGATCGTGTGGGGACCGGTTGCAGCCGCATTAGCTGGCGCAGGAGCCGGCGGACTGACAGGCGGATTGGTCGGAGCCCTGGTTGGATGGGGAATCCCGGAAGAACAGGCAAAACACTACGAGAAGGGAATCGGCGAAGGTGGAACCGTAATCGGCGTGACGCCGAAATCGCAGGAAGATTCGGACTACTTCCAGAATGAATGGAAGACGAAACACAACGCACAGCATATCTACAGCTAGACTGAGTTTGGCGAAACTCGGAGCACGGCGTTAATTCACCACGCTCCGGGGATCTAGACGAGTGTGCCGCGGGGCGGAGATTACCCTGTCTTTTTCCGCCCCAAGGCGTCTCGTCGATTTAAAGGAATACCGCAACACAACGAGAACTTCTATGAAAACCAAGACAATAGCGATAATTATGTCTCTCGCCTTAGCCGTTATGGCCGGTTGCACGTCAACCAACGATAACGCGAACCTCCGGGGGGCGAATAGCAACACGGGTTACGTCTCGAACAATTCAAACACTGCAAACAGATCGCCAATGTCCTCAAACACCGGGCAAACATACGGCTCGAATAACAGTAACTCGGTAAATGGAATGAACCGAACAAATTCAATGGTGAACGCGAGTAACGCAAACAACGCGAATAGCGCGAATAATGCAAACCGGCCGTAGTTCGGCCGCTGAGGTAAAACAAATGGATTCAACAACACTCATCATTCTCATCGTTGTCTTGGTACTTCTATTCGGCGGTGGCGGTCTTTGGTACCGGGGCCGCCGGGGTTAACAGGGGAAAGGCCCTTTAACGCATCAATTTGATTTATCTGCGTTCCCGCAAAGGAACAATGACTTGAGCCCTGCCGATCCGAAAGATCGGCACGGCTCCTTTTTTCATCGCAATTGCTCCCGGACAAACAGCTTCGTGGATCCATCGATCCTCTTCATCGGATCGCGTTGATATAGCCTTCGCTATTCGGATGAGTTTTGAGATAGTTGTACCGTTATGCCATTTAACTGGAGCGGCAAAGTCGTTTTCCTAACCGGAGCGTCGAGCGGGATCGGCGAAGGGCTTGCTCTTGCACTCGCGAAACAGGGCGCCGTTCTGGGCCTTTTAGCCCGTCGAAAAGAGTTACTTGAAGACCTGGCAGACCGCTGCCGGGCATCCGGCGGGACCGCGCGTGTTTTTCCGATCGACGTAACTGATGAAGCGGCCGTGGATGAAGCTGCCGATGAGATGCGATCGGAGTTTGGAAGAATTGATATTTTGATCGCCAATGCGGGCATCGGTGGAAATGACGAAGACACGCGATCTTATCGTCCGTTCTCGGTTAAGAAGGTCATTGACATCAATCTGCTCGGAGCGGTCAACGCGGTCCACGCTGTTGCACCGCAGATGGTTGAGCAGGGCAGCGGGCATTTGGTCGCGATCTCAAGCCTCGCGGGGTTTCGCGGACTTCCAAAGTCAGCGGCCTATTCGGCGAGCAAGGCGGGAATGACGGCGTTTTTTGAAAGCCTTCGGCTCGACCTCAAACACAAAGGCATCGATGTCACGATAATTCAGCCCGGATTTATTCGAACCCCGCTTACTTCCGGACGTGCGAATAAAATGCCCTTCCTGATGGAACTTGACGACGCGATCCCGCTATTCATCAAGGCGATTGAAAAGAAGAAGCGATTTTCCGCTTTCCCGTGGCAGCTTGCCACCATCGTCCGGGCCGGAAAGTTCATGCCCGCGTGGCTTTATGACCGCATCGCAGGAAAGGCCCGCTACCGCGAATAGCAAACGGCGACCTCAAACGCTATAATCCTCACTAGTTTGCCCACATCGCTGTCCCCGTTTCCGGTTTATGAACTATATTCAAGCGATCATCCTTGGCATTGTTCAGGGGCTTACCGAATTCATTCCAATAAGTTCGACCGCGCATCTCGTGTTCGCCAGCCGCTGGACGAGCATCTATGGCGGCGACCCGCAGCAGATAACGGCGACAATGGCCGTCATTCAGCTTGGCACGATCGCCGCGGTGCTTGTTTATTTTGCATCGGACATTCTGAACATCGCTAACGCATTTATTCGCGACCATTGGGGCGTTCTCACCCGCAAGAACCCGGTTCGCCATTCGGGCACAAGGGGCGTGCGGCCGATCTGGCTTTCGAGCGAGGCATGGCTAGGGTGGCTGATCATCATCGGATCGGTTCCGATCGGCATCGTCGGGCTTTTTTTCAAAGATTTCATCGAGGGCCCGAACACGAAGAATCTCTGGATCATCGCGACGATGCTCATCGTCATCGGCCTACTGCTTGGGCTAGCAGAATTGGTCGGAAGCCAGCGGAAAGAAATGCGGTCAATGGGCATTTTTGACGCGATCGTCGTCGGGTTGTCGCAGGTGCTTTCACTAATGCCTGGTGCAAGCCGTTCGGGCTCAACTATCATGGGCGGGCTCTTTATCGGGCTAAACCGCGAGACGGCGGCACGCTTTTCATTCCTGCTTTCAATACCGGCGATTACGGCGGCAGGACTTCTCCAACTTCGCGAGGCGTGGAGCCTTTTACCGGACGATGCTTGGGGACCGCTGATCGTCTCAACCATCGTATCTGCTATCGTCGGGTATCTCGCGATCTGGTTCCTGCTGGCGTTTTTGCGAAAGAATTCGACCTTGATCTTCATCGTTTATCGCGTCCTTTTAGGCATCATCTTGCTCGTTCTTCTCTGGCAGGGCGTGCTCAGTCCCGTGGTGAGTATTTAACGGCACGGCCAAATGCAGAAACGTTGGAAGATCGCAAAACACGACCACGCCGCCGCGTATAGGCTCGCCTCGGAACGTGGCGTCCATAGACTCGTCGCGGCGCTTATGATCGCCCGTGGACACGCGGATACTGAATCAGCACGGGTATTTCTTTCTCCTTCGCTCGACCATCTGCATCAACCCAATCTTTTGAAGGGACTTAGCGACGCGGTCGAGCGTATCGAGACCGCCATCCGCGCGAACGAGAAGATCCTTATCTGGGGTGATTATGACGTTGACGGCACTACCGGGACGGTTCTGCTTCGCAGCGTTTTGAAGATACTCGGGGCGGCGACGGAGTATCACATCCCGAATCGTTTTACCGAAGGTTATGGGGTAAACATCGAATCACTCCGAGCTGCGAAGGAGCGAGGTTGTTCGCTTGCTATCACCGTCGATTGCGGCATCCGCAGCTTTGAGCCGCTTGAATGGGCGGCGGAGAACGGCCTTGACGTGATCGTTACCGATCACCATCTTTCCGACGAAGAACGCGGCAATCCGCCGGCGGTCGCGGTGGTCAATCCCAATCAACCTGGTTGCGAGTATCCAGATAAAAACCTTGCGGGCGTCGGCGTGGCTTTCAAGCTCGCACATGCACTTCTGCGGTCGGCGGGCAAAGAAGAGCTTGTCCAGTCTTTTCTCAAGATCGCCGCCATCGGCACGGTCGCGGACATAATGCAGCTCACCGGCGAGAATCGGGCGATAGTCGCGCTCGGGCTTCGCGATCTGCCGAACACAAGCAATTACGGGCTCAAAGCATTAATGGAGGCCGCTGGCTGCACTTCCGAGATGACGAGTATGCATATCGGGTTTCGGCTCGGTCCGCGGATCAACGCTGCCGGCCGAATGGACCTCGGCCGCCATGTCGTCGAACTTTTCGAGTCTGAGGATTTCGGAGCCGCACGAAAACTCGCGGAAATGCTCGACTCGCGCAATCGCGAGCGGCAGACCGAGCAGCAAAAGATAACAGAACTCGCGCTCCTGCAGGCTGCCGAGCAAGGGACCGACGCGTTCGTCGTTGTCGCTGGCGAGGGATGGCACCGCGGAGTTATCGGACTTGCTGCGTCGCGAATTGCCGAGCGGCTTTATCGGCCGGCGATCGTTCTTTCTATTGAGAATGGAACCGCAACGGGGAGTGCCCGGAGCATCGGTAAGTTTCACCTGCTGAAAGCGCTTGAGAGCTGTTCCGAACTGTTCGATCAGTTCGGCGGACACGCGGCGGCTGCGGGAATGAAATTGCCGACGGCGAACATCGAGCTGTTGCGGCGGGCACTTTGCGACTATGCCGCCGCAGAGCTTACGGGCGATCTTTTGACGCCGGAGCTGAATATCGATGCTCGCATTTCGCCGGAATCTCTTTCGATCGGGCTCGTAAGAGAAATTGCACGAATGGAGCCGTTTGGGGCCGGAAACCCAAAGCCCGTGCTTGCGACCAAAGGGCTTGCTCTTCGCTTTGAGCCGAAGGTGATGAAAGACCGGCACCTGAAGCTTTATCTCGGCGACCGCGATGGTCGGCGTTTTGAGGCGGTTTGGTGGGACGGTGTAGAGAAAGGAAAAGAGCAAACTCTTGCAGTCGGGCGCAACATCGAAGTTGCTTATACGCTGGACGTAAACTCCTGGCAGGGAACTGAACGGCTTCAGCTTGTGATAGAGGACTTACGGGACGATAATTAAGCAATGGCCGCGAGCGAGCGAAATGTCAAGAAAATGCAGAAGCGGGCGTATTTGCCGCTCGTTATGCGCGCCGTTGCCGCGGTAGTGCTTGTGGCCACGGTCATAGGCGTGATCGTGTATTTATCACGCGGTGATGCCAATGCCGAGTTTCGTGCCCGCGGGCTTCCCGCTTCGCTTTCAAAAGACGTGATCGCGGTGGTCGATGGCTACGAACGACGCGAGGTCGAGAACGGTGTCACCAAATACGCCATCCGAGCCGACCGGGCAACTACCTTTACCGATAATCACCAGGAGCTGGAGAACGTCTTTCTTGAGGTTTTTGACGAAGAGGCTCGGCCAAACCGGATCAAGGCCGCCAGGGCGATCTATCTGCCGGGCGAGGAGAAGACGTTCAAAGTCTTTTTTGACGGCAATGTTCACGTCGATTCTGCCGACGGCCTTAAGCTTGCAACCGCGATCATTGTTTATGACCACGCCACCGGCGTTGCTGAAGCTGACCGTCCGATCCAATTCACCCGCGAGAACGTTTCTGGAAATTCCGAGTCGGCGACTGTATTCGTTAATGAAAAGCGGGTTGAGCTTCGCGGTGCCGTAGTTATTGAGGGCTCCGATGCGGTCGAAGGCGTTGCGGGTACGAATGGCCCATGGAAAATGAACTCCAACTTCGCATCCTACGATTATGGAAAGAACCTGGCAGAGCTACGCGGCGATGTAGTTGTCGAAACGACGTCTGATGTGCTGAAAGCGGGACGCGCGGCGGTTACGCTCGCAAAGGTCAGCGAGACGGCGGCCGATGTGGCTCAGGCCGAGCTTTTTGATGGCGTAAACATCGAGAGCCAGGACACGGGCGGAGAGAAGCGAACGATCACGGCAAATTACGGTAAGTACGATAAAACGGCGGGCACATTTGATCTACAGGGCAATGTTGTCATTAATGCACCGAGTGAAAATGGACCGGTGAAGCTGACCGCGGCGACGGCTCTCTACAACGAGCGTGCCCCTTCAGCCAGATTGCTCGGCGGCGGCACCATTGAGACACCGCGTGAAAGGATAAGCGGCGGCGAGATCAATGCCCAGCTTGCCCCGGGCGGAAAGCTTCGTGCAGCCTCCGTCGTCAATAATGCAAAGGTCACCCAGAATTCGACCGAGCGAAGCCTAGATCTTGCTGCCACCCGAATTGATGCTGCCTTTGATGCTTCGGGAGAGCTTACGCGTGCCGAGCTTAAAGAACAGGCGACGGCTGTTGTTATCCCTGCGAACGCGGCGGGGTATTCGAAGGCAAGCCTCGCAGCGGCCTGGTCGATCCAGATAGTTATGGATAAAGGCCTGGCGAAGACGATGATAACAGACGGACGGACAACCCTCGTCCTCGACCCTCAGGTTGGCGACAATGCCTCGACTCGGCGGACCATTCGAGCAGATAAGATAAACACAGCATTCGGTCCTGATGGTAAGACACTTGCTCGGGCCGAAGCGATCGGAAATTCAGAGCTCGACATTGAGCCCGTTAATGCCGGGCCGGAGATCTACCGGACCATCGTCGCCGCTCCGCGGTTCGATTGCGACTTTTTTCCCGGACGCAATTTTGCCCGTAAGTGCGATGCCGGCCGAGGCGTTCGGACCCGGCGTTTGCCGACGGTTGCCCGCGAGGGCCGCGGCGAGCAGGTGATGACCTCAGATACAGCGACCGCACTTTTCCGCGACGATTCGCGGGATGTGGAGACGATGACTGCCGATGGCAACGCTCGGTTCACAGAATTCGACCGAAACGCATCTGCCTCCCGGTTCGTCTTTAATGCGGCCACGGAGGTCGTACAGCTTCGCGGAGGCTCGCCGACCGCTTGGGACTCGCGTGCCCGCGGCCGTGCCCGCGAGATCGATTGGGACGTCCGCAATCAGCGGTCAAAGCTTTCCGGTAACGTCAGCACGACATATTACAGCCAGGGCTCGACCGGCAATTCGGCGCCTTTCGGCTCGGTCAACGATCCGGTTTACATCACATCAAGCACCGCCGAGATAGACCACCGCACCGAGGTAGCCGCGTTCATCGGCAATGCAAGGGCATGGCAGAAAGACAATTTCGTCAAAGGCGGACAGATCACGATCTTTCAGAAAGAGGCCCGCTTCCGAGCTGAAACCAATGTTGAAAGCCAGCTTTATGGGGTCAAGACCCGCGGCTCGGGTGGCGCTATTCCTGTTTTTGCGAACGCTGATCGAATGGACTATGACCGTGCGAGTTCGCAGATCGTTTATACCGGTACAGTACGGATCAAGCAGGGGCCGGAGCAGATAAATGCTGAGGTCGGAAAGATCTTTTTGAGCAAAGAGAACGACATCGACAGGGCCGAATTTGAGCAGAATGTGACGATCACACAGCCCGGCCGAACTGCGAGCGGCAAGTCTGCTTTCTATTTTGCCGCTGATGAGCGCGTCGTATTGCGAGGCGATCCGGCTCGTGTTCAGGACCCGCGAAGCGGCTCTACCCAATCTGCTGAGATCACCGTGTTTCTTCGAGATGATCGAGCGATAGCCGATGGCCGAAGCGAAACGAACGCCGCTGGCCGAAACCGTTCGGTTTACAAAGTTCAAAACCCAGACTAACCTCTCATTGGTGGAATCGGATAAATCATTACAAAATGGCAAGGCCGCCGGAACCCTGGTGGCCACCGAGATGCGGAAGTCCTACGGTCGCCGTACTGTGGTTGATGGCGTAAGCCTTGAGATGCACGATGGCGAGGTAGTCGGGCTGCTTGGTGCCAATGGTGCGGGCAAGACAACGACCTTTTATTTGCTTGCAGGGCTTGAACGGTCGGAGGGCGGGAATATCTTTCTCAATGGCGATGACGTGACCCGCTTGCCGATGTATCTCCGTGCCCGGCTCGGGCTTGGCTATCTTCCTCAGGAGCCATCGATCTTTCGCAAAATGACGGCAGAGCAAAACATACTCGCCGTTCTTGAAACTCGCGGGCTTTCGCGTGCGGAGCGGTTTGCGCGGCTTGAAGAGCTTCTTGAGGAATTCGGCGTCGAGCACGTCCGCAAGACGCGTGGTGATTCGCTTTCAGGTGGCGAAAGGCGTCGCGTCGAGATCGCTCGTTGCCTGGCATCGGACCCACATTTCATACTTCTTGATGAGCCCTTCGCCGGCATCGATCCGATAGCCGTCGAGGATATTCGCGAACTCATCCTCTACCTCAAAGGCCAGGGCATCGGAATATTGATCACCGACCACAACGTCCGCGAAACCCTCGGGATAACTGACCGCGCCTACATTATGTCCGAAGGAAAAATCCTCAGGTCAGGGCGGCCGGACGAATTGGTCGAGGATGCAGAGGTTCGCCGAATATATCTTGGCGAACAGTTCAAGTTGTAGCAGATAAACTTTCGCGTTTTCTCCTTAAAGAATCTATAATCGAAGTCAGCAAGCAATTTTCGCACCACAAGTCACGGTGCGGCTCCGAACATCAGTAAATGTCGTCTCTTCGCCTTACAACTTCATTGCAGCAAAAGATGGTGCTGACGCCGCAGCTCAGGCAGCGGATCGAGATGCTCCAGATGACGGCAATGGAACTCAGCGAGCTTATCGAGACTGAACTCGTCGCAAATCCGGTCCTTGAAGAGATCACTCCGGGCGAAGAGATCCAAGAGGTTTCGGAACAGATCCTTGACCAGAACGCGGATGGATTTGACGACTTTCTACACAACGGCAAACCTGCATCCGAGGGCAACGAGGTCAACGATAGCGGCCGCGATGAGGCCCGGGAGTTCGACGGCGAGACCCAGACGCAAAACGCAGAGACCGCAGAATACGAGCGCGATGGAGAATCGACGGAGAACGCTAGCGGCGACACTCAGGATTCTTTTGAAGAGGTAGATTACGGACGGGAGTTTCAGGAGTATCTCGATCCCGGGTACAAGACCCAGGAGATCGAATACAAGGACGATGCCCCTAGCTTTGAACAGTTTCTTTCGCACAAGCCGTCGCTGACCGACCACCTCGAGTGGCAGCTCTCGATGCAAGAGATCTCGGAGCGTTCACATGATGCCGCGATCGCGATAATCGGCAATCTTGATCCAGACGGCCGCCTCGCTGCCTCGGTCGAGGACATTTCGCAGATGGTCGGTGTTTCGACGGAACGAGTCGAAGAAATACGACAAATGATAATGCGGCTCGACCCCGTGGGATGTGCCGCTTTGGACGTCAAAGAATGCCTTCTCGTCCAGCTTGACGCGATGGGTGAAGGCAATTCGCTTGCCGTAACGCTTGTCCGAGACCACCTCGAGGATCTGCAACCACATCGGCTTCAGCATTTGGCAAAGGCAACAGGCGAATCGCTAGAGGTGCTGGACGCGGAGATCACTTTGATCCGCGATTTGGACCCTTTTCCCGCCCGTCCGTTCTCGGCTGAAGAGGCCGTTTTCGTGGCTCCGGAGGTGTATATCGAGAAGATCGATGAGGATTACGTCATCTATTTTGCTGACGATGGTTCACCGCGGCTCCGGATAAGCCAGACATATCACCAACTCCTCGATAAGAACGAAACGAACAAAGAAACAAAGGACTTCATCCGCGAGAAGGTGCGCTCCGCGGTCGACCTTCTGCGCAACATTGAACACCGACGGCAAACAATCTACCGTGTCGTAGAGTGCATCGTCGATCGGCAGCGTGAGTTTCTGGATAAGGGTGTTGAGTACATCAAGCCGATGATGCTCAAGGACATCGCCGAGGATATTGGGATGCACCTTTCGACGATCTCGCGCGTGGTCAACAGAAAATATGCACATACGCCACAGGGCGTCATCGAACTTCGCCGTTTCTTCAGCGAGGGTATGATGAACGAGGACGGCGAGGAAGTTTCGACCCGTATCCTGAAGCTACGAATTAAGAAGCTGATCGAAGAGGAAGATACGAAAAAGCCTCTTACGGACGATCAGGTCGTGAAGATTCTTAGCAAGGAGGGCGTAAAGCTCTCGCGTAGGACGATCGCGAAGTACCGGGACCAGATGAAGATCCCCGGTTCCCGCGAGCGCAAGACGATCATTTAAGTTTTACTGATTTCTCATATAGAGGTAGGTTTCAAAACCATGAAAGTTGAATACACAGGAAGACACATTGAGGTAACCCCGGCTCTGAAGCAACATGTAAAAGAGCATTTCGATCGCATAGATCATCTCTTTCAGGGAAAGCCCGCAAAGGCCCAGGTGATCATAGAGGTTGAGAGAGGAAGGCACCGCTCGGAGATCATCGTCAAATGGCGAAATGATGTTCTGACCGCCACGACCGCGAACTCGGACATGTACAAGTCGCTTTCGCAATCGATCGACAAGATCGAGAAGCAAGCCCTGAAGCTTAAGAACAAGGTCATCGACAAAGCGCACAAGGCAACCAAGGCCGGCGTTATCGCGAACAAGGCGGTCGAGGTTCGCCCCGGGCCCGGTGCTCCGCGGATCATTAGGTCGCGTCGTTATGCCGTTAAGCCGATGTCGCCCGAAGAAGCCGTTCTGTTGGTTGCGGAATCAGATAACGACTTTATCGTATTTCGTAACTCGGAGACTGAACGTATTTCTGTCGTGTATTCGCGCAAAGATGGAAATTTCGGGCTCATCGAACCCTGATCTATGCTTAGCGAGAGCAAAGCGAAAACCAGAGCTATCTCCATCGCGGAATTTATGAGATCCGCTCCGGCGGAGCTTGATCTCGAGCTTGTCGCCGGCGGCGAAGGGCAAGAGAAGCACGAACTTCGTTCGGAGCGGATCCAGAAGCTTGGGCTCGCCCTTGCTGGCTATTCGGAGTATCTGCACTACGGCAGACTTCAAATGATCGGTACTAGCGAGACGGCCTTTCTTGATGGCTTCTCGCCAGAGAAGCGTGCCGATGCAGTCGCTTCGCTACCTTTTGAAAAGATCGCATGTATTCTGGTCACCAAGGGCCTTGAGCCGATGAGCGAGGTCCTTGCCTTTGCTGAGCGAAACGCGATCCCGCTGCTTCGCAGTGATGCGGTCAGCTCTCGGGCCATTGCACTCATCACCTCGTTTCTTCAGGAACGCTTGGCGCCTGAGACGACCATACATGGCGTACTTGTGGAGATGCACGGCTTCGGCGTGTTGATCCGAGGGGAATCGGGTATCGGGAAATCGGAATGCGCTCTTGACCTGGTGGCCCGGGGGCATCGCCTGATCTCCGACGATTCGGTTCGGATCAAGAATATCGGCGGCAAGTTGGTTGGGTCGTCAAGCGAAATAACCGCCGGGTTTCTTGAGATCCGCGGGCTTGGCATCATCAATGTTCGTGAGCTTTTTGGCGTAGCATCTGTCCGAACTTCGAAGTCGCTGTCCGTTTGTATTGAGTTTCGCAGATCCGACGATCAGATCGAGAGCGATCGACTTGGCCTTGAAATGGAAAGTGAAGAGATCTGCGGTGGTCGGCTGCCGAAGTTCTCATTGCCGGTGCGGCCTGGCCGAAACCTTGCCTCGTTGGTAGAGACGGCGGTCAAGGTTTATATGCTTCGGTGCGAGGGTTCGGATGCCGCAAAAGAGGTTCTCGAACGGCATGCCCGGGCAATTGCGAGTGATTCAGGTACGGAATAACCAAATCGAAGTGGCAGAATCAAAGAAAACTCTGATCGAGAGCTCATCGCTTGCGATCATCACGGGCCTCAGTGGCTCGGGGATGAGTTCGGCGATGAATGCCTTTGAGGACCTTGGATTCTTCTGTATCGACAACCTTCCGGTGACGATGATCTCGCCTTTTGTCCGCCTGATGTCGCCGAATGAAGAGGGCATTGTCCCGATTCCCAAAGCGGCCCTCGTTATCGATATTCGTGAAAGGCATTTTCTGGCGGATTTTTCAAAAGAGATCACCAAGATCAAGAAAAAAAGTATCGAACCGACGGTGATCTTCCTCGAAGCTTCGGAAGAAGTGCTAATGCGGCGTTTCTCCGAAACGCGACGGCCACACCCGGCGGAACGCGGCAAAGGGCTCCGTGATGCGATCCGTGCTGAGCGGAGGGCAATGGCGGCGGTTCGCGAAAAAGCCGACCTCATTATCGACACTTCCGAGCATTCAGTTCATACGCTTCGGCGAGAGATACTTAGGCGTTTCGGAGATGCCGGAGTCCGGCCTGAATTGTTAGTTCAGATCATGAGCTTCGGCCACAAATACGGAACGCCACGAGACGTTGACCTTCAGTTTGATGTTCGCCACCTTCCAAATCCTTATTTTGTTCCCGACCTTAGAGCGAAGACCGGAGCTGATGGAGAGGTAGTAAAGTTCCTGCGAAAACAGGCGGAAGTAAAGGAAACAATCGAGCGCTTTTCCGACCTCCTGCTTTACCTGTTACCTCAGTACCAGAGCGAGGGTAAGGCGTATCTCACGATCGCTATCGGGTGCACCGGCGGAAAGCACCGATCCGTCATGGTCGCGAACGAACTCAACCGAAAGATTGCAAAGGCAGGATTCAAAACTTCGATCTCGCACCGGGATATGCAAAAATAGCGTCTATGGCAAAGATCGGCGGTGTCATCATCTCGCATGGACAGGTAGCAAACGAGCTTCTCGCGGCGGCGGAGACGATCGTCGGCGAAACGAGCCACCTTGCCGCGGTCTCAATCGGCTGGCACGACGACGTGGAACTGGCGAAGAAGGAGATCGAGCGGGCGATCGAACAAGTGTCTTCCGGCCGCGGAGTGATCATCTTGACGGATATGTTTGGTGGCACGCCGACGAATATCGCCGCGATGTTCCTCAAGGAAAACGAGGTCGAGATCGTTACCGGTGTTAACCTGCCGATGGTGGTCAAGCTGGCTGCTTATAAGGGCGAGGGAACGCTCAGCGAAGTCTCACAATTGATAGAAGAAACAGGAAAGGGAGCGATTTATCGAACGGCGGCTCTGCTCGATTCGCGTTCGGCAGATAATGGTTGAGACCAGGGTAAAGGTTGTCAATAATCTCGGTCTGCATGCCCGGGCGGCGGCTCAGCTTGTTCGGCTTGCCGGAGGTTACGAATCGACGATTAAGATCATTCGCCCTGACAAGGGCGTTTTCGCGGACGCGAAGTCGATTCTGAATTTGCTTACCCTCGCCGCTTCGATCGGAACCGAACTTCACCTTCAGGCGGACGGGCCGGACGAGGCAGAGGCGCTGGCCGCGGTCGAGAATCTATTCACTAAAGGCTTCGGCGAGTTTTGATCTGGAAAGGAGATCTGTGCAAGGAGAAAACACCAAAAAGATCGACATCTTAGGCGTACCGCTTGGATTTGGGGCAGGAAAGCCGGGAAGCGAGCTCGGAGTCGAGGCAATTCGCCGAAGTACGATACGAGGCAATACGCTTGTTCACCATCTCGAACAGCTTTGCTTTCACGTTAATGATCGAGGAAACGTTCAGCTAGTTCAGCCGCCCGATAGCAAAAGTGCATCTGGGCCAGTAAAACATCTCGCCGAAGTATCCTTGTCATCTGAGAATATTGCAGCCGGATTGATCGAATCTCTGGCCAGCGGGGCCACCCCGATCGTTCTCGGGGGCGACCACAGTATTGCCATCGGGAGCTTTTCGGGGATATCCACCCATTTCAAACAGAAAAACCAAGATATAGGACTCATTTGGTTTGACGCTCATGCTGATATTAATACCCCCGAGACCTCCGGTTCGGGCAACGTTCATGGGATGCCGCTCGCAGCCCTTCTCGGTCATGGCGCCGACGAGTTAGTTCACGTCGCATCGCCGGGAGCAAAGCTGGATGGTCGATTTCTTGCGCACATTGGAGCACGCGACGTAGACCCCGGCGAACGGGAAACGATCGAAAAACTCGGTCTTCGAGACCACTTTTTCACTATGAGCGATATCGACAAACGCGGGATGCTTGCCTGTGTCGAAGACGCGATCCGCATAGCAGGTGCAGCTTCGGGTGGCTTTGCCGTGACGTTTGATGTCGATATGATCGACCCGCGGTTCGCTCCGGGTTCGGGTACGCTTGTTCGCGGCGGAACGACCTATCGCGAAGCTCATCTTGCTCTTGAACTCATCGCCGAATCGGGCCTGATGCGATCCTTCGAGATCGTCGAGGTCAATCCGCTTCTTGACCAGAGCAATCTGACCGTAGAGCTTGCTTGTGAACTGATTCTCTCTGCTTTTGGCAAGACCATCCTTTGATAGAAACAACATTATGCGAATCCGCGTAGGAGTGATCTTTGGCGGCCGTTCCGGCGAACACGAGGTTTCGGTGCGCTCGGCTGCGGCTGTGATAGAGAACATTGATAAAGAAAAGTATGAACCAGTTCCGATTGCCATCACGCACGCCGGAGCATGGCTTAGTCCTCGAGCATCCATTGGCCTGTTGCCGGAAAGGGTGCACGACGCCTTCGCGGTGGAAGCAACTGATGGCGAATTTGCGCTGATCGGCGATACCTCGTACAACGGGCTGACGGCTCTCCATCAAGGGACGCAGAACGTAGGCATTGACGTCGCGTTTCCTGTGCTTCACGGAACGTTTGGTGAGGACGGCACCATTCAGGGCTTGCTTGAGATGGCGGGGCTT
The DNA here is from genome assembly GCA_016716435.1 of Acidobacteriota bacterium. NCBI lineage: Bacteria > Pseudomonadati > Acidobacteriota > Acidobacteriota bacterium. Next base: position 1,053,809 of record JADJWI010000008.1, read on the forward strand.
CCATATGTCGGCTGTGGCGTGCTTGCCTCATCCTGCGGAATGGATAAGGTCGTTATGAAGTCGCTCTTTCACAAGGCCGGACTTCCGCAGTGTAGGTATTCATGGCTACTCCGACGGGACTTTGAGGCAGATGCCGACTCGGTAATTGGCAGAGTGGAATCCGAGATCGGCTATCCCGCTTTCGTAAAACCCGCAAATCTTGGCTCTTCTGTTGGAGTTTCACGAGCCGAAAGCTCGGATGAGATCAGGAAAGCTATCGACGAAGCGGCAAAGTTCGACCGCAAGATCATCGTAGAAGAGGCTCTGAAAATGCGCGAGATCGAGTGCGGTGTTATCGGTAATGACATTCCAACCGCGAGCCGCCCGGGCGAATACGTCATTCGCGATAAGAGTAAGGCCTTTCTGGACTACACTGAAAAATATGCAGGAACCGGCAACAACGAGTTCGTTGTCCCTGCGGGCGTTTCCGGAGAACTTGAAGCAAAAATAATGGAGATGTCGATAGCTGCGTTCAAGGCGATCGACGGGTCGGGGCTCGCTCGGGTCGATTTCTTTCTTCGCACCGATAACGGTATGCTTTTGATCAACGAGATCAACACGATGCCGGGCCTGACGGATGCCTCGGGCTTCCCGAAGATGTGGGCCGGCAGCGGCGTTTCATTTACTGAGGTTATCGATCAGTTGATCTCGCTCGCGATCGAACGGCAGGCTGACCGTTCGCGTAACCTCACCTCGCTTTAAGCAACATTACTAGGAGGGAATTATGTCAGTAGCAAAAAATATTGAGATCATTGCGACTTCGGCCGTGAGTTTTGACGATGCCGTAAAACAGGGCGTCGAGCGGGCCGCTCGTACGATCGATCATCTCCGAAGCGCGTGGGTGAAGGAGCAAAAGGTGAGTATCGTCGATGGGAAGGTCGCCGAATATCGGGTAGCGATGATCCTGACATTTGTCCTTGCAGACGACGAATAGGCTCTATTTCACGGCGTAGTAACCGTCACGAGTGCGGATCGTGAGGTTTGGCCTTGCGATCCGCAATTCTATTGAACGCCACTTTCCGTCCTTTTTTTCGTTCAGAGGTGCGTAGCCGAGTGTGTATTGAACGCCAAGTTCAGCAACGATCGCCTCGAACGCGCTACGAAGATCAGCTCCGCCCGGCTTTTCAACGAAGGTCCCGCCCGTTTTTTCGGCAAAATCTTTGAGGACCGCACGAGCCTGTTGGCGTCCGGTCGAGGCAGATCCGCTTGGCGTCATATCAACCGTGTAGATCGCTGCATTCGCAGCAGACGCGGCCTTTAGGGCTCGAGCGGCCGAACGGCCACTCTGCGTATCCGCACCATCTGAAAGCACGATTATCGCCCGGCGTTTCTCAGGACGCTTGCTTAACTCCTCCGAAGCTTTATACACAGCATCGTAAAGAACGGTCATACCGTCGGCCTTTACATCGAAAATTCGTTCATTTACATCGCGGCTATTCGAAAAATCCTGGACCATGTGGACTCGCGAATCGAACCGATAGATCGCCACGTGATCTTCGGCCCGAATGCCATCAAGGAAGCGAATAGCCGCCGAGCGAGCGAGGCTGATGTTTGTTCCCATGCTTCCGCTGCTGTCGAGCAGAATGACGGCGGCGAACGGAGTTTCTTCGGTTGTGAAAAAGGAGATCGGCTGCTTTACGTCATCCTCAAAGATCGAGAATACATTTTGCTTTAGGCCGGAGACGTGGAGGCCGCGGCTATCGCGGATCGAAACGTTGAGGACAACAAGATCAGAGTCGATGGTGAGCGGTTCGTCTTCGTCCTGCCCAAATGCCGCTACCACGGATAATGCGGAAATAATGCAGAGCAGAATCGGAAGACGGAATACTGTGTACAGCATCGGTTGAATCTATTGGGTTATCTTCAAAAAACGCGCGAACTTAATGACCGCATTCGAGGTCTGAATAGCAGCAGCCGAAATGGTGAAACGGCTTGTCCGATTGATCTCTTTAACTAGCTTTTCGGTCGATTCCTTGAGAGCAATAAAACCTTGGCGAACATCGACCGGAGGCTTCTCTTCGGCTTCGAATCGATCAGTGCCATCGGAGTCGCCTCCAAGGTCCTTTCGTATCCTCGAGGCTAGCTTTTCGAGGCGCTCAAGCTTTTCGCGATCGGCTTTCGTTAGTCCGCCAGTTGATTCAATCGATTGGTCGAGCTCGCCGACGAGTTCCATTGCTTCCTCGCCGCGTTTAAGCATCTCCTCATGTTCCTTTCGGAGCTTTGCCGCACGCTGCTTCTGGATCATCTCGCGAATCGATGTTGAAGGCCGCGTTCTGAGGCGGTCGTCATCATTCGGAAACATCACTTCGTTGTCCGCCGATTGGCCAAAGGCACCGCTGGCAGCCGCAATGATAATTATGAAGATGGAAAGTATCAAGTATCGCATCGAAAACTACTACGGCTGATCGACCTCCTGCGAAGGATCCATGACGACTCCCGTCACCCGCTCGACCAGCTTGATGAGAAAATCTTCCTCGGCAATTCCAGAACTCTGAACCGTCACCCACTCGGTAGTGAGCCCGCGTCCCGAGCGGCCCTCGACCTTTGCATTCACAAAAACATTATTCTTGATCCCATCGATCGATTGAACCTCGATGGTCAGCGTGTATTGCCCTCGCGACCAGGCGGAATCGGCATACTCAATAATTCCGTAGCGCTTTAGCTCAGCCGATGCGATCACAGGCCCCCGGCCAAAAAGGAACGGCTGAGTTACGATTATGCCCTCGGACGGTCGGGATGAAGCCTCATCTACGATCATTTTGTTCTCGGCAAGTACCTGCTTGATGGTCTCAAGCAGAACGTCACGACGGGAATTCATCTGGTAAGGGTTTGGCAGACGCTCACGAACTCGGGTCTTGCCCTTGCCCCAATCAAATGATCTGGTAGCATCTGAGGTCCGACTCGTTGCCTTATTCGCGTCGTCGCGGATGGTTTGTGTCTGTGAATCCACGCCCTTCTGTGCCGAGACCGACGCTGAAGAAAGTGCTATGACCGAAAAGATAAAAGCTCCGCAAAAGTACCGCATAATATGTCACGAACGGTGTCTAAACTCTTACGATGCCCGATAGAACCGCTTAGTTCGCTTTAGCCCGGGCGAAGCAAGGTTAATTTCCACAATTCGAGTTTAGCACGATACCAATCGACGGTTCGAACTATTCCTTCCTCGAGAGACACCGCTGCTGACCACCCTGTGACGTCCCGCATCTTATCGCCGGAAAGATACTGGGCATCGATCTCGTTCTTGATCTTTTCCTTTAGGAGGACGTTTGGAGAGACGGTGTCTGAGGCCCCACACGCTTCGATGATCGTGCTAACCAGATCAATGATCCGGACGGGAGCATTTGTGCCGAAATTGAAGGCTTGCCCGCTCGCGGCTTCAATATTTTCTGCGAGGGCGAGGTACCCGCTAACGACATCATCAACGTAAATGAACTCGCGAACGGGCGTACCATCGCTGCGGACGATGGGGTCCTCGCCCTTCAGGACGGAAATGATCGTGCCGGGAATGATCCGCGATAGATTGAGATCCGCCGGCCCGTAGATATTTGCCGAACGCGAAACCGCGACCGGAAGGCCATAGGTCGCCGCGAACGAGGCCGAGATCATGTCCGTGCAAGCTTTTGAGACGTCATACGGATAGCGAGCGTTGAGCTTAAGGTCTTCGGTGTAGGGGAGTTCGGTTTGATCGCCATAGGCCTTATCGCTCGAAGCGACGACAACCCGCGTGACAAGCGGCGAGCGGCGGCAGGCCTCTAGCAGCATATAAGTACCACGGATGTTCGTTTCAAAGGTCGAAAGCGGCGAGCGGTTTGCCGAACCGACGATCGCTTGGGCGGCAAGATGAAAGACCGTATCGACATCATTTTCGTTGAGAACTCGTTCGATCAGGTCGTGGTCCTCGACGGAACCATCGACAAACGAAACGCTTTCGCCAATGCCGAGCGCATCAAGTGAACTCGGCGTAATATGGTCGCGGCGTAGGCAGATTACGGAAGCCCCAAGTTGCTTCAGCGTATTGACTAGATTTGCACCAACAAAGCCGGTTCCACCGGTAACGAAAACACGTCTGTCTTTCCAAAAAGAACTTTCCATCATCAAAATCGAGCCATTACTACCAGATTTTCCAAGGAGCATCCGCCACCCAAAGGGCGTTGAATTCAAGGCTGTCTTTGTAGGTGTCCATACACTTCCAAAAGCCCGTATGGCGATATGCCATCAACTCACCCTCGGCTGCGAGTGTCTCAAGAGGCCCTTCTTCGAGCACCGGATCGCCTACGAGCAGATCAAGCACTTTGCGTTCGAAAACAAAGAAACCGCCATTGATCCAGACATCAAGTTGCGGCTTTTCTCGAAATGAACTAACGGCACCGTTGCCGTCGAGTTCGACAATCCCAAATGGCGATCGCGGATGAATTGTGGTCATCGTCGCTAGCTTTCCGTGGCCTTTGTGGAACTCCAAAAGACCGCCTGTATCAACATCGGCAAGCCCGTCACCGTAGGTCACGAAAAAGCGCTCTTCGCTTCCGAGCGTATCGGCGATCTTCGCGATCCGTCCGCCGGTGTTAGTGTCTTCGCCGGTATCGTAGAGTGAAACATTCCATGTCTCAGTTCCGTCGACTGGAAAATTGACATTGCCGGCATTCCCGTCTTGAGAACCAAAATAGCTGCGGATCTTGTCGCCCAAGTGGCCGAGACAAAGCGAGAAGTCGTGAAATCCGTGAGCGGAATAGAGTCGCATCAGATGCCAAATGATTGGCCGACCACCGATCTCGACTAGAGCCTTTGGCACCGCCTTCCCGAGTTCGTTGAGCCGCGTGCCCCGGCCGCCGCATAAGATTACCGTCTTCATTAGCTATTTCTTCTGCCCGAGTTCCCAGAGCTTCGCGTATTTGAGAAAAACGCCATACGCGGTAAAAATTGCGATGATAAGCCCGCGGATGCCGTCGCGAAAGCCTTGCTTGACGATGAACGTCCGAAGAAACGCCGCGATCGTCGAAAAGAATATCGTGGTTCCGGTCGCTACTCTTCCTTGTTCGAAGAGATGCTCAGCCGCGAGCGTCGCATAACTTTCCGTTACCCGATGATGCTCGGCGAGGTCCTGCTTTGTGTAATGCAAGAGCTCGCCCTTTAGCGTCTCGACGCGACCCGGAACTTGAGCTGTTTGGTGCGGAGCAATGCCGTCCCAAAAGCTAACCGACTTTCGATAAAGCCGCATCTGGTAGTCCGGATACCAACCGGAGTGCTCTATCCATTTGCCCAGATATTCGGTCAGCCGGGCAATGCGAAAGCCGTCAGGAAGTTCTTCGTCACTCCTTGCTTTCAACGCCTCGATCTCAGCCTTCAATTCGTCCGTTACGCGTTCGTCCGCGTCAATCCAGAAGATCCAGTCGCCGCTCGCCTTCGAATCGGCAAACTCGTGTTTATCCTTGAAGCCCCGGAACTCCCGATTGAAAACGTTTTTCGTAAATTCACGGGCGATCTCCGCGGTACGATCCCCTGAATCAGAATCGACGATGACGATCTCGTCGGCCCAGGCGACCGTCTCGCAAAGGCCGCGGATGTTCTGTTCTTCGTTGAAAACGATGATACAGGCGGAGATCTTCACAGTCGTAATTGTTGCATTAGAAAGAGAAAAACGAAAGCGTGGCCGGGACCACGCTTCGTCGGTTTGGAATGTATCTTCGCTTAGTTGTCATCCGTGGGTGAGACGACTTCGATGTTGTTTGCTGTAAAGGTCGTCGAGGTTGCCTTTTGCAGATCGGCAACGGCTTTATTGTAATCGGTCTCGGCCCGGATCTCAGCATTACGAGCATTGGTCAATGCATTTTCACGCTGGAAAAGAAGAAATGTCGTTGACCGGCCTGCCTCGAAAAGACGCCGCTCGCCCTCGAGCTGAATCTCGGCATTCTCGCGAGCTCGGCGGGCGATGAGTATTCGCTGGCGGGCGATGTCAAGAGCCTGAACGGCATTACGAACCTCTACGATCACTGTCTGCTCCTGTGAGCGAAGGCGTGCGTCGAGCTGTTCACGCTCGATCTCCGAAGTGGCGAGATTAGCCTTTGCTGTTCGGTTGCCGATCGGGAACGAGATCGTGACGCCGATCGAGTAGTTAGGTGCATCGCCGCGTAATGTGTTTGCCAGCGAGCGATTGAATCCACCCGAAAGAAACGATGGGCTCGCAGGGAATGTAACCGACGGATTGGGGATCGGATCGAGGCCCGGAATCGACGCTCGTGTGCTGTTGATCGCATTCAGAAGGGCTACATCCTGAAGCGACGTAAAGAAATTCGTCGTGATCGCTTCGTTCGGCCCTCCGCGTGCAAAACCCGAAAGCGAGAAGCTGCCATTGAGATCGACCTGCGGGCGGGTTTGATTCTTGAAATATTTGCGGTCGATCGCATTTATGTCCTGGGCGAGCTTTAGCCGTTGAAGCTCGTAACGGTTCGCCATCGCGTCCCTCACTGCATCATCCATTGCCACCGGGGCAAGATCGAGCGCCGGACGGTCCGTTGGCACGATCGTCCTTGCCCATTCAGGGCCGGTCGCTTCGCGAAGTACCAACGCTTTGAGATTGTTTTCGATCGTCGATACTTGTTGAGTTGCAAGTAAGAGATCGCCTTCCCGATTGGCTAACTCAGTTTCCACCTCGGCCTTTGCTAAGGGGGCAGCAGCTCCGGCGGCAATTCTAGCCTCGACCTGGCGGAGATTTTCACGCGTCAGTTCGAGATTTGCCTGCCTGTTCTGCTGGTCGCGAAGTGCGAAAACCAGATCCCAATATGTCCGCTGAACAAGGGCGATGGTGTCTATGGTTTGCCGGCGGAAGTCTGCGTCAGATTGCTGCAACTGTCGGCGAGCAATCTTCAGATTTCGTCGATTGCCGTCAATTGAAAGGTTACGAAGCAAAGGCTGGGTTAGCCTTATGCCGTAATTGGATGAATAGATCGCACTGCTGCCGGTCGTGATCGCGCCTGAACTGACCTGTGCCTGGCTAAACGCGCTCTCGGTTCGTGAATTGTTGAGAAAGACGCTGTAGTTCGCACCGGTCATCAACTCTTGCGTGAGGCTGGAATTCACGGTGAAATCGTTTGTCGCGGTCGAGCCGGTTGTCGAATTTCGATTGTAGGTCGGCGTCGCTGAAAAGACAGGATCGTAAAAACCTCGAATACCCCGGACGCGCTGTTCGCTTATCCGCACGTCGTCGCGAACGATCGCGATGGTGTTGTTGCTTTCCAGAGCCATTCGAATTGCTTCCTGCAGCGAAAGCGAAAACGGGTCCGTTTGTTGGACGCCGGGCCGCGTAAGGTCGATTTCCGCACGCTTTGCGGCTGACTCAGCCACAACGGATGGCGTGGAATCAACTGTCTTTACCGGTACGGGATTTACCGCCGCAACCGGTTCAAGTTTTGGTTCAGCTCCGCCGGGTTCTTGTCCTGCGACATTGGTGGAGAATAATAGAAAACTCGCAGCTGATGTGAGTATGAGGGTCTTGAGTTCTTTTGATCTCGTCATTTCTTGATCGCTCCGAAACATTCGGGCGGCAAAACTTGCCCAATTGCACAAACGCTAACTACGTCCTTTTTACTTCCATTGTTTCAACAAATTGACTCGCCCGGCTTTTTCAAAAACATTAACCCGAACAGCTCGACAATTGAAAGAAGCGGCGATATCGGTTATCTTTCTCGTTTTAACTAACGATTCTGGAGAGAACGATAAAACTATGGGTATCAAAGTTGGGATCAACGGATTTGGCCGCATCGGCCGCAACGTACTGAGGACTTGTTTAGGCGACAAAGACATTGATTTTGTTGCCGTTAATGACCTTACCGATACTAAAACACTTGCCCACCTGCTCAAGTATGACTCAGTAATGGGCAATCTTGATAATGACATTAAGGCCGAAGGTGACACGATAACGGTGGACGGCGATTCGTTCAAGGTGTTTTCGGAAAAAGACCCGGCGGCTATCGACTGGGATTCGGTCGGAGCAGAGGTCATCATCGAAGCGACCGGCCGGTTTACCAAGGCCGAGGACGCCGGAAAGCACATTCGCGGATCGGTAAAGAAGGTCATAATCTCGGCACCCGCAAAGGGCGAAGACGTTACGATCGTGCTCGGTGTTAATGAAGAGATGTATGACGCTGCGAGCCACCACATCATCTCTAACGCCTCCTGCACGACCAATTGCCTTGCACCCGTCGCGCAGGTAATCCACGAAAAGTTTGGTATTAAAAATGCGCTGATGAATACGATTCACAGCTATACAAACGACCAGCAACTTCTCGATCTGCCGCACAAAGATCTCCGTCGTGCACGCGCCGCGGCGCTTTCGATGATCCCGACCTCGACGGGTGCGGCGAAGGCTGTCGCATTGGTCATTCCAGAACTGAAAGGTAAATTTGATGGGATCTCGGTCCGCGTTCCGACGCCGAACGTTTCTCTCGTAGACGTCGTGATGAACGTCGAAAAGGAAACCTCGACCGAGGAAGTTAATCAGGTGCTCAAGGACGCGGCAAATGGCGAGCTCAAAGGCATTCTCGCCTTTTCTGAGGAACCGCTCGTTTCGATCGATTTCCGCGGTAACCCGAATTCCTCGATCGTCGACGCCGAGAACACAAAGGTCATTGGCGGCACCTGCATCAAGGTACTTTCGTGGTACGACAACGAATGGGGCTATTCCTGCCGCGTTCGCGACCTGGTCAAGTACATTGCAGCAAAGGGACTCTAAGGCGTGGTTTTAGTTAGAAAGCTTATAGCTATTAGCTGATAGCTATAAGCTATTTTTTATAGATGAATAAAAAGAGTATCAAGGACATAGACATAAAAGGGAAGACCGTCTTTATCCGGGTTGATTTCAACGTCCCGATCAAGGACGGCAAGATCGAAGACGATACGCGTATTCGCGGGGCGTTGCCGACGATCAAATATGCGATCGAGCAAGGTGCAAAGATCGTGCTTGCTTCGCATCTCGGACGGCCATTGAAAGATAAGAAGAAAGCGGAAGAAAAGGGAACACCTTACGATCCGGCGAAGTATACCCTGCGGCCGGTCGCTGAACGACTCGCTGCTTTGCTCGAGAAGAAAGTTGCGTTCGAGGGCGACGACATCAATGCCCAGATCGCCTCCCTTGAATCGGGCGACGTATTGATGCGCGAAAATCTGCGGCTCGATGGCGGCGAGGAAAAGAATGACGTCGAGTTCGCTAAAAAACTCTCAGAGGGTATCGACGTTTATGTAAACGATGCTTTCGGCACCGCTCATCGCGCTCACGCTTCAACCGAGGGCATCACGCATCACGTCGAGACATGTGTCGCGGGCCTGCTGATGGAAAAAGAACTTGAGTTTCTGGGCAAAGCTCTCAACAGCCCCGAGCGGCCATTCGTTGCAATCCTCGGCGGCGCAAAGGTCTCGGACAAGATTCCGGTCATCGAGTCGCTTATCGAGCGAAAGGTCGATAAGCTTCTTATCGGCGGAGCGATGGCATATACCTTTTTCAAGGCGCAGGGTTACACCGTCGGCAAGTCGCTTGTCGAGGATGAGATGATGCCTAAGGCTCTTGAGCTTGAGGAGATGGCGAAGGCTGCGGGAGTTGAGATATTGCTACCGACGGATCATCAGGTTGTCGATTCCTATGACCCGCTAAATTCCCGCAAGGCGATACAGATCGAATTCACGAACGCCGGGCTTGTCGGTCTCGATATTGGCCCTGATACGGCCGCCGTCTTTGCCAATGCACTCGAGGGCGCCAAGACGATAGTCTGGAACGGCCCGATGGGAATGTTCGAGGAAAAGCCTTTCGATGAAGGGACGATCGCGATCGCCAAAGCGGTTGCCGAAGCGACGGAGAAAGGGGCGACCTCGATCGTCGGCGGTGGAGATTCTGTCGCGGCGATCAATCAGGCCGGACTTGCAGACAAGATCTCGCATATCTCGACCGGCGGCGGAGCGACACTCGAATTTCTGGCCGGCGATGTTCTGCCGGGCGTCGCGGCTTTGGATGACAAATAGATGAGAAAACCCGTAATTGCCGGAAATTGGAAGATGTATAAGCTGCTCGGGGAGGCGGTCGATACGGCCCTCGCGCTTAAGCCGCTCGTCGCAAACGTCTCGCATTGCGAGGTCGTGATCGCCCCGGTCTTTACGGCGCTGAAAACCGTTGCAGACCGGATTGAGGGCTCGAATATTCGCATCGCCGCTCAAGATTGTGCGATCCAGAATGAATTCGGAGCACACACCGGCGAGGTCACACCAGCGATGCTTAAGGACGCGGGCTGCTCACACGTCATCATCGGCCACAGCGAGCGGCGGCAGTTTTACGGCGAGACGGACGACAATGTGAATCGTAAAACGCAAGCGGCTCTCGGTGCCGGATTAACGGCGATAGTTTGTGTTGGTGAGCACCTTAACGAAAGGGAAGCGGGCAACGCTGAATCACTCGTCGCGGGGCAACTCGCGGGCGGGCTCGCGGGTTTGACAGCCGATGATATGGAACGTATCATAATCGCTTACGAGCCTGTTTGGGCGATCGGGACGGGTAAAACCGCCACGCCGGAACAGGCTCAAGAAATGCACGCTCATATCCGCCGCGAGGTCGCGAGATCGCACGGCGAGAAGTCCGCCGAAAATGTCAGAATACTATACGGCGGTTCGGTCAAACCGGACAATATCGGTAGATTGATGTCGATGGCGGATATTGATGGTGCTCTTGTCGGCGGGGCAAGCCTTGAGGCCGAAAGTTTTGCAAAGATCGTAAATTATCAGGCATCAGCTTGAGCGGCTTTGCGGGAGTAGAAAGATTTGATCTACGTTCTCTATACATTGTTTTTCATCTCGTGCTTTGTGCTGATAGCGACGGTTTTGCTTCAGCCGGGGAAGACCGATGCTGGTGCGCTCTTTACGAGCAACATATCGAGTTCGGCGTTCAACCCGCGCGGAACGGCAACTATCCTTTCGAAGATGACCATTGCCGCAGCATCGGTGTTTATGGTCTCGGCGTTTCTGCTCTCGTTGCCGGCACTTCGCGGAGGGGTTTCTGTGCTCGATACGGTCGCTGAACCCGTTACCGAGACCACGGCTCCAGCCGCTGTCACGGATGCAAACACGAATGCCGCTCCGGCCACGAACGCAAATGTGGAGTCGCCCGCGGCGAACGCTTCTCAGCCCGCGGCTAGTCCAAATGCCGAAGAGACCGGCCAAGAACAACCGGCCGCGAACAACTAGTTTGGGTACGATTGAAAATTCTGCTGAGGTGGCGTAATTGGTAGCCGCGCACGTTTGAGGGGCGTGTGGAGCGATCCGTGCGGGTTCGAGTCCCGCCCTCAGCACCAAAAATGAAACGGACCTGGGAATTTCCCGGTCCGTTTTTGTTTTATGCGGTCACCATCGTTCCCGTGCCCTCGTCGGTAAAGACCTCGGCGAGGAGGGCATTTCGAACGGAGCCGCCGATCACGTGGGCCGAGCCGACCCCGCGGCTCAGCAAAGACGTCAGGCTTTGCAGCTTGGGTATCATTCCGCCAGTTGCTTTGCCGCTCTTGATCATTTTGAAAGCTTCTACCGTTGTTAGACGATCGAGCTTTGTCGTCTCATCGTTGGGGTCGAGATAGATGCCGTTCACGTCGGAAAGGAGGATCAGCTTTTCGGCTTTCAAAGATACGGCGATCTCGGCCGCAATCGTGTCAGCATTGATATTGAACACCTTTCCGTCATCGTCAGCTCCAAGCGAGGAGATAACGGGAAGATAGTTGCCACTAAGAAGAAGCTCGAGCAGATGCGTATCGACCTCAACTATATCGCCGACGTTTCCATAATCGACAGACTCGATGATCCCGGACTCTTTGTTCAGGACATTCTTCGGCGGCCGCCTAACCGCCTTGATCACGCCGCCGTCCACGCCGGAAAGTCCCACCGCATCGATGCCGCGACGGCGAAGCTGAGCGAGGATCTCGGTGTTTATTTTCCCCCGAAAGATCATCTTTGCAAGGTCTAGCGTGTCGTCATCCGTAACTCTGCGGCCCTCGATCACGGTTTGCACTACACCTAGCTTCTGCGCAAGCTCCGCAAGCTGTTTCCCGCCGCCGTGGACGACGCAGACACGAATTCCGACCTGGTACAGTAGCGCAAGTTCTTCGGCAAGCGATGCGAGGTTCTCACGGTCTTCCGTCACTTTGCCGGAAAACTTTACAACAAATGTCTTGCCTTGAAATCGTTGAATATAGGGTAATGCCTCGCGTAGAAGATCGAGAGATTCAATGTTCATTTGAAAAGCTCCGTCAATATTGCCTTCTGAATATGAAGCCGGTTCTCGGCCTCATCGATCACGACCGACCGTTGGCCGTCGATCACTTCGTCGGTGACGATCACGTTCCGCCGAACCGGAAGGCAATGCATAAAGATCGCGTCGTTTGTAAGCGACATCTTGCCTTCATCTACGATCCAGCGGTCTCGAAACTGCCGCCGATGAGCGATATCCGCGTCCGGATCTCCGTAAAACTTCTTACCGCCCCAGCTTTTGGCGTAAACGACGTCAACGCCCTTATAGGCCGCTTCAAGGTCGTGCGTGATCTCAAGGTTTCCGCCACTCTCGGCCGCGTAATGAGCTGCCTCGCGTATCAGATCTTCGTCGAGTTCATATCCCGGCGGATGGGCAATGCGAACGTCATGCCCGAATTGAGCTGCCGCAAGAGCAAAGCTGTTTGGCACCGCCATAGGGAGCGGCTTCGGGTGCCAAGCCCAAGTAAGCAGCACGTTCTGTTTTGTCGGACCGCACTTCTCCCGGATAGTCATCATGTCCGCCATTGATTGGCAGGGATGGTGCATCGCCGATTCAAGATTGATCACCGGAACGCTTGCGAATTCAGCAAATGCATTCATGATCGGATCGGTACGCTCCGCTTCCCAGTCCTTTAGGTCCGCAAAAGTTCTGACGCCGATCGCTGAAACGTAACGCTCAAGAACACCTACGAATTCCTTCAGATGTTCGGTCTTGTTGCCGGCCATTACTACGCCTTCGCGGTGTTCGAGCGTCCACGAAGTGCTCCCGGGTTCGAGTATTACCGCGTTCCCGCCAAGCTCATAGATGCCGACCTGCATCGATGCCCGAGTTCGTAGGCTTGGGTTGAAAAAGACAAGGGCAAACGACTCGCCTTCAAGCGGCCGCGCCGTATTGCCCTTCTTATAGCGGATCGCGGACTCGATGAGTCCCGTCAATTCGTTTGGGCTAAAATGTCCGGTTGATAGAAAATGCATTCTCTTAAAAATACACAAATAACAGCGGGGCTATGGAACGTGATACGCTCGTCACTTTCCACTTCCTACTTTGCGCTTATTTCGGAAATCACCCCTATTAGGGCTTCCGTGGCCGTAGTTGCATCGACACAAAGCGGCGGCAAGAGCCGAAGCACGTTTGGGTCGCTCGAGGTGCCGGTGATCACGCGATTCGCCAGCAGTGCTTCGGAATAAGGTCTGCACGGCGACTCGAATTCGATTCCGAGGAGACATCCCTTGCCTCGGATCCTCACAACGCCGGTTGTACTGCTCAGAGCGTCGCGAAGTCGATTTTCGACAGCTCGTGCGTTCGCCATCATATCGTCTTGCTCAATCGCCTCGAGCGTTGCGTGCACGGCAGCCATCGCGATCATTCCGCCGCCGAAGGTTGAGCCCAGATCGTTAAGTTTTATCGCCGATGAAATCGGTTCGTTGATTAAACACGCACCGACCGGGATTCCGCTGCCGAGCGATTTGGCGAGGGTGACAATGTCAGGAACAACTTCCGAGGCCGGTGAACTCCCGGCAAAGAACCAGTTGCCGGTTCTTCCAACCCCTGTTTGGACCTCGTCAAAGATCAGCACTGCCCCCTTACGGTCACAGATCTCGCGAAGCCCAACAAAATATTCCGGTTCGGCCTCGATAACGCCAGCCATTGATTGGATCGGCTCGAGGATGACGCCCGCTGTCCCGCCGTCGATAACCTGTTCGGCACTATCGAGGTCGCCGAAAGTTGCTTCGACGTGAAAGGGGACATTCGGTTCTCCGATCTTTCGATACTTACCAAGGAATGTCGCTGAGATCGAATCGGCTGTTCTTCCGTGAAAGCCGCCGTTAAATGAGACGATCTTTTGCCGTCCGGTCGCCATCCGGGCCATTCGCATCGCGTTCTCGTTGGCTTCGGTTCCGGAGTTGCAAAAAAACGCTTGCGTAAGCGAACCGGGTGCGATCGAGACGAGTTTCTCCGCCGCCAGCCCACGGATTTCGCTATAAACCAGGTTTGAGTAGAAGAGCACTTTCTCGGCCTGTTCCTTTATCGCCCCAACCACGTGCGGATGAGAATGTCCGGTCGCGCAGACCGCGTGGCCCCCGTAAAGGTCTAGGTATTTCTCGCCCTCGCTGGTCCACACCCAGGCACCGCTACCGCGCCCAACCGCGATCGGCATTTTGGCGTAGGTCGCAACCTGAAAGGCGTCTTCCGTTTTCTTGATCTCGCTAAAGTGCATCTCAGGGGTTGCTTCCGGCAAAGATGAGGCCGGTCTTCTCGTCAAGCCCAAATATCAGGTTCATATTCTGCACAGCCTGGCCGGCGGCACCTTTTACAAGGTTATCGATGGCCGAAAAGATGACCGCATTTCGGCCTGAAACGTGAACCGCAATATCGCAGAAATTCGTATTCTTCACCCAATTTATATCCGGCGAGCCCTCGACCATCCGCACGAAGAACGCGTCACGGTAGAACGCACCGAACCGCTCATAGAGCTCGGCCGACGTCATCTCGCTTTTCAACTCAACGTAGCAGGTCGCGAATATTCCACGCGAAACTGGAAGACTGTGCGTCATGAAGATGAATGGTTCATCAAGCGCTCCGAGTGTGCGAAGATGTTGTTCAATTTCCGGCACATGCTGGTGCGTAAAAGGCTTGTAAGCGAAAAACGAGTTAGTCCGCTGCGGATGATGAGTATTCGCCGCTGGCTTTGCACCGGAACCCGACGAGCCTGTCTTTGCATCGACAATAGTCTTTCCCGTCACAAAGCCCGAGGCGATCAATGGCGAAAGAGCTAGAGCCGTTGCCGTCGCAAAACATCCTGGGTTGGCAATGTAGTCCGCATTTGAGATCGCATCGCGGTTGGTCTCCGTAAGGCCATAAACAAATTTGTTCTGTAGTTCGCCGGCATGCGGTCGCTTGTAATATGCCTCGAAGATTTCCGAGTCATTGATCCTAAAATCACCCGAGAGGTCGATCGCTTTCGTACCCGCCGGTAGCTTTGGAACAAGCCCCAAAGCCTGCCCGTGCGGCAATCCGAAAAATGCGACGTCGATCTTCCCTAGTTCGTCCAGATCGTCGGGAATTGCTGTGAATGATAGATCGGTTAGGGAAGTGAGATTCCGGTGTACAGTGCTTACGCGTTTTCCGGCGTGTTCATTTCCGGTAACAAAGACGACCTCCGCGTTCGGATGGAACAGCAGTATCCGCAGCAGTTCGCTGCCGCCGTAGCCCGAACCGCCAAAGATGCCGACCCTGATCTTGTCTTTCGTATCGCTCATCTAACCGCCGAATAGCTCCAACAATTTCTTTACCGTAGCCCGCTGATCAGATGAGCGTCGTACGGCAACGAAGATCGTGTCATCACCGGCGATCGTTCCGACGATTTCGCTTAAGGCCACTGAATCGATCTGCGTCGCGGCTGCTGAGGCAAAACCAGGCTCACTCTTAACAACGATCAAGGAATCGCCGGACGTCTCAATGCTTCTTACTCCGAGCTTCGCTTTCTCCCTATCGAGTCTCGGAAGTGTATACTGCCCGGCTACCTTTACGATCCCGAGTTCGTCGAGATCTCGCGAGACGCTTGCCTGTGTGACGCCAAATCCGCGCTCGGTCAACAGGGCAACGAGCTTTTCTTGGCGGGCTATCCTTCTAGAGCCAACGATTTTCCTAATCTCTTGTAATCTGATTTGCTTGTCCATCCCGATAATGGGATATGCAGTATATACTGCATATCCGTTATGAATATGCAGTATAAATAGATGGCGAATTAAGGTCAATCGCTGCCCTGCTTTTAGTGCGATGTTAAAAAAGCGAAAGCTTTATCCGGAGATACTTCTTTGGATTTTGGCGAAAATCATAGATAAGCTTTGTGCTTTCGCTTGAGAATTGATTAATGTTTGAGGCTGTCTGGTTGAGGTTGTTATAGAGCGTCTCATCGGTAAAGAGCTTGCCGACCGTTCCTTTCCCGGCCTGCGTATCTCCAAGCATCGATTCAAGTTTTGTCGCAGTGGCGTTGAAGCGGGCAAGAGTGTCACGGGCATTGTCGTAAAGTTGCTCGTCCTTGAGGAACTTACCAAGCGAACCGTCACCGCCCGCAAGCGGTCCGGTAATGCTCTTCAGATCATCGGCGATCAAACTTATCTTGTTCGCGGTGGTCCGAAGATCGATTATCGCCGCTCGAGTTTCGTTATACAGAGCGTCGTCGGTCACGAATTTGCCCGCCGTCCCGCGGCCGGAACGAATATCTGTCGAAATGCCCTCAAGCTGTGCGACGGTCTTGTTGAGGTTCTCGTAAAGCTGCTTGTCGTTTATCAACTGACCTGCTGTGCCCTGGCCGCTGTTGAGCTTCTCGATTGTGCTCTGGAGCTTTACCATGGTCAGCTTCGTTTCTGCTACGGTCGCGTCAAGGTTGTTGTAGAGGGATTCGTCGTTAACGATGCGCCCGATGGTTCCTTCGCCCTGATTGGCTTTGTTGAGTATCTCGTTAGCCGGCACGGCGATCTTGTTGATCTGCTGGAGGAGGTCATTTCCGGTCTTCGTTAGTTGATTGATCGAAATGGCTTCGCTTGACTCGAGAACGTGATTTTCTGTTACGGCCGTTCCATCAGCGGAGCCTGGCGAAATGTTTATGATCTTTTCGTTCGCTAAGATCGAAACTGCAATCAACTGAGCCGTTGAATCAGTTCTAATACGCTCCGTTATTGGGCGGCCATTCAGCTCGGCATCGACCAACATCCTTGCTTCGATCTTTTCGGTCTCGGGCGAATCCGGCGGAAGAAAGATGACCTCCTCGACCTGACCAATACGAATGCCCGCGAGCTGAACATCCGAACCGGCCTTGAGGCCGTCCGCAGCGGCAAACCTTGCTTTGAGCACAAGCCGCTTGGCGAACGGGTTGAAGTCGCCCGTTGAGTTAAGTACGAGAAAAGCGAGTACGAGCAGCCCGGCGAGCACAAAAATGCCGACGCGAAGCTGCGAAAGCGTAAGTGAATTTCTTGTTTGTACCATCTCTTTTCGGAGCTCCTATTTGCCGTGAACGAACGTCCTGATATACGGATCTTCTGAGCGGAGCAGCTCTTCGTCTTTACCCTCAAAGCCGACCTTGCCATCGCGGAGCATCAGGATCTCCGTATTTATAATGCAGAGCCGCTCACCCTCTTTTTCAAACTTAACTTCGCCGCTTTCGTCGATCACCGCATATTCGGACGAGAGGTAGCGAAGGTTGTTCATCTCATGCGTGACAAAGATCGAGGAAACGTCGTGCAGATCGCGGAGCTTTATCGCGAGCTCGCAGATCGTTCGTGCGGTTGGCGGGTCGAGTCCGGCTGTCGGTTCGTCAAAGAGCACTATCTCCGGATCACCCACGAGAGCACGGGCGATGCCGACGCGTCGCCGCATGCCGCCGGAAAGTTCGCTCGGCATTTTTTCGATCGCATCCTCAAGTGCAACGAACCTGAGCATTCGCCGGACCTCGGCCTCGACCTCTTCTTCTTCAACGCCCTGCTCCCGAAGCCGGTAAGCAACGTTCTCGTAAACCGGTAACGAATCGAAGAGTGCACCTTCCTGAAAGACCATTCCCATCTTTTGGCGAACGGTCATCAGCGCCGGCTCGTCGTGATCCGTTATATCTTCTCCGTCGATAAGGATCCGCCCGGAATCGGGCTTTATCAAGCCCAGGATCAGGCGAATTACTGTCGATTTACCGCCACCGCTTCGCCCGAGGATTATCTTGGTTTCGCCGCGGCGAACGGAAAAGCTGATGCCATTGAGGATGACCTTCTCGTCAAAAGAAAGGCATACGTCACGAAACTCGATAACGGGTGCCACGCGATCTGGAGAATCGACCGCCTCTTTCATATCAGTGAACTCGATATCATCCGAAAGCGGAAGTGCACTATTGGCTTCGTCAACGAGCATAGAGATTCCCGATTATACGTGTCAGATACGGCCGATGTCGAGAAGGTACTGCAAGGCCTTTGCAAGAAAGAAGTCAAAAATGATGACCCAGATCGAAGCTGTTACGACCGAGTTTGTAACTGAGCGGCCGACCCCGACTGTACCGCCCGAGGTACTTAGACCCTTGTGGCAGGCAACAAGGCCAATGATGAATCCGAAGAAGATCGGTTTGACCATTCCGGCGATTATGTCCTTCGTTGAGATGCCGTTTCGTACCGATTCGGAGAAAACGTGAATGTCCTGGCCGTAAATGTAGTTCGCCACTATACCGCCGCCGATCAACCCGAAAATGTCTGCAGCGACAGTCAGGAGCGGAAGCATCATTATCAGGGCCGTGATCCGTGGAACGACAAGTTTTCGGATCGGATCGGTTCCGAGTGCACGCATCGCCTCGATCTGTTGCGAGACGACCATCGAGCCTAGTTCGGCAGCGATCGCTGAACCGATCCGCCCCGAAACCATAAGTGCTGAAAGCACCGGCCCGAGTTCACGGATCAACGAGGTCGCGACCGATCGGCCGGATTCGTTTTGGAGACTGTAGTATTCGAGCGTCGGGTAAGTTTGTAGCACCAGGACGCCGCCAGTAAAGAAACCAGTAAGAAGAACGATCGGAAGCGAACCGACGCCGATCATGTCCATTTGCCTAAGTGTTTCGGCGAAGTAACGCGGCCCGTGCCGCAGGCTGACGATCGAACGCCAGAGCAAAAGGCTTACGTCCTGCAGTTCGGCGATAAATCTTAAAAGGGGATTCATCAGAAAACGGGTCGGCAGTGCTTCTTTGAAGAACAGGGTAAGGTTACAACGACCGGCACAAAACGGCAAACAAATAGCCGCCATTTGAAAGGCGGCCAAGATATTTCTAACGCTTATCGATTAACGGGCGGGCCGCTGCGGCGGCCTCTCGCCTGGCTCTCGGCGTTGGCCGGGCGAGTTTCGCCGGAGTGGGGCATTCGGATTTTGTTGACGCCGGAGTTGCCGCTGCTGGCGGTTTTCGGCAAATCGACGGCGAAGCTCGCGAAACCGCTGAAGCTGCTCGGGATCAAGGATCTTTCTGATCGCAAGCTCCTCTTCGAACCGCAGTTTCGCTACTTCTTTCTGCGCTTCATGAAAAGCCGAAAGCTTTACTTTTACGAGATCTTCATCGAGGTTGTCGGCATAGATCGCCGCATCAAGCTCGCGATTAGCAAGCCGAAGCTGCATCGCCGCTTCCTGCCGCTTTGGCTGCCATGCTTGATTGAACCGACGAAATTGTTGAACTTGGTCGGGCCTGAGTCCTAACGCACGCGTCAGGTTCGGGCGCTGCTGTGCAGGCGGCGCATCGGGCTCGTCGTCCTTTGTTTCGTCTTGAGCAAGTGTAACGGCACCGAAAACAACAAATCCCGCAAGAAAAAGAAATGCGCATCTAAAAATTGTTTTCGCTAAGCTTTGCATTTAGTCCTCTTCACGCGTGTCGATATCAGCGACTATATCGGCCAATCTCAGCCCGTAATCAATTTCGTCATCGTCCTCAGTCAACCGCGGAAGACTAGCCGCCGGAAGCGACGCGGCGACAGCCTGTGAAGACCGATTCAAAACCGTCTCTTGTTTTGGTTTCGGTTTCACTTTTCGCGTCACGGTCTTAACGCTCGCTCGAACAACTTCAGTTCGAACAACATCGTCAACTGAGCTTTCCTTTTGTGTCGGGCTTGCCGCTTCAGCGATCACAACAGGCTCGATAGCAGGTGTGACAACAGCGGGTACATTTCCCGTCGCGATGTTTTCCGGTGATAAATCAATAGACGCAAAATAGAACGTACTCGCGAAGATGCCGACCAACACCGCCGCAAAGCCGCCCGCAAATGCAAGCCGATGGGGAAGTGCAAACCATCCGCGAATGGCGTCGAACCAGCCCGCAGTTGTTGCGTCCGCAACTTTCGGTGCAAATGCCGAGGCAAAGTCTGGTGTAGCAAGCGGAACAAACTCCTCACGCTGCCATTCATAGACCGAGAAGCGCGAGAACGAAATGGCGGCAAATTCATCGCGGCAAGCCTCGCACTCGGCGAGATGCCCGTCGAACCGCGCCAGTTCGGCATCAGTGCTTTCCCTGTAAATATAGGGAAGAGTCTCTGCCGAACGTTCGCATCCACTTTCGAATCGTATCGTCTCGTTCTTCATTGCCTTCTAAGTTACTTCTATCGGCAGCCGTTCAAGCTTTGCCCTCAATTGCTTAAGCGCAGTGTAAAGCCGGCTCTTGACGGTGCTGAGCGGGACCTCGAGCGTGTCCGAGATCTCCTGAAATGTCATTTCTTCAAATTCTTTCATCACAACGATCTGACGGAGCTCCGGCGGGAGCGACGTTACAGCGTTCCGTACGTGAAAAAGCCTCTCCGCTTGCTCGGTTGTGTTCGCGGGCGAACTACGTGACGGTGCAACGAAAACACGATCCGCCTCGTTCGTCTCTTCGTCGAGAAATTCCTCGGGACGCGCCTTTTGCCGTCGCTTTATAGTTAGGCATTGGTTCACCGCAATGCGATGGAGCCAGCTCGAAACCTTCGCTTCTCCGCGAAAGTTTTTCAGGTTACGATATGCCGAAACGAAGGTTTCCTGGGCCGCATCTTTAGCCTCGTCCTCGCGGCCGAGCATACCGAAACAAAGTGCAAATATCTTCCGTTCCCAGCGCCTGACCAATGCGCCGAAAGCATCGGGGTCATCGCCCACGGCGGCGGTTACAAGCTGTTCATCCGTCAGATCTCCAAACATTACGTATACCGGCTATTGACCTGAGAAAAACGGCCTCAATCGGCATAAATCTCCGCGGCCTGTTCGTTAGACGCAGCTTCCCGAAAGAAAGTCGAATAAAAGTGCGCTAATAGGCCCGAGCGAATATCACCCGTTTTGCGGATTCTTTGCCGGAATAAACGCATTTGCCCACTTCCTCGATCGAATTAAGCGGAATGCAGCGGATCGTCGCCTTGGTCTCGTTCTTGATCTTCGCTTCGGTCTCGGCCGTACCGTCCCAATGGGCTGAAATGAAACCGCCTTTCTCGATCTGCTGTTTGAACTCGTCCCAGGTATCGACAGTGAATGTGTTCGCCTCGCGGAAGGCAAACGCTCTGTCGTAGATGCTTGACTGGATATCATCAAGCAACGCCTTTATGTGTGCCGAAATGCCCTCGATCGGCCTTGATTCTTTGGTCAGAGTATCTCGACGGGCGACTTCGATAGTGCCGCTTTCTAAATCACGCATACCTACGGCGAGGCGAATGGGCACACCCTTCAGCTCATATTCGGCGAACTTCCAGCCGGAACGCTGTTTGTCGTCGTCATCGAACTTGACGCTGACTCCCAGAGCCTTCAGTTCAGCAATGATCGGATTGATGCGTTCGGTGATCTTTGCCAGATCTACTTCGCTCTTGTAGATCGGAATTATAACGACCTGAATCGGAGCAAGCATTGGCGGAAGTACCAGCCCGTTGTCGTCGGAATGGGCCATCACCAAAGCTCCCATAAGCCGCGTCGAAACGCCCCAACTCGTCGCCCATGCGAATTCGAGCTGATTTTCCTTGTTGACGAACTTCACATCGAACGACCGGGCGAAATTCTGCCCAAGGAAATGCGAAGTGCCCGCCTGTAATGCCTTTCCGTCTTGCATCAACGCTTCGATGCAATAGGTCTCGATCGCACCGGCGAACCGTTCACTTGGGGTCTTCACGCCTTGGATCACCGGCATTGCCATCCAGTTTTCGGCAAAGTCCGCGTATACACCTAGCATCTGCTCGGTCTCCGCAATGGCTTCCTTCTCGGTCGCGTGGGCGGTGTGGCCCTCTTGCCAAAGGAATTCAGCAGTGCGAAGGAATATGCGCGTCCGCATCTCCCAGCGGACGACGTTTGCCCATTGATTGATCAGGATCGGCAGGTCGCGCCACGACTGGATCCAGTTCTTGTAGGCGTTCCAAATGACCGTTTCCGAGGTCGGGCGGATGATCAATTCCTCCTCGAGCTTCGAATCCGGATCCACCATCAGGCCTTTCCCGTCCGGGCCGGCTTTAAGCCGATAATGCGTTACGACCGCGCACTCTTTCGCAAAGCCTTCCGCGTGTTCTTCCTCTTTCTCAAGGAACGACCGCGGAACGAAAAGAGGGAAGTAGGCATTCTCGTGTCCGGTCGCCTTGAACATATCGTCAAGCGCACGCTGCATCTTTTCCCAGATGGCAAAGCCATAGGGCTTGATCACCATGCACCCGCGGACGGCCGAATTCTCGGCGAGCCCGGCACGTTTAACCAATTCGTTGTACCATTCCGAATAGTTTTCGGAGCGTTTCGGTAAGCCTTTACTCATAATGATTACTTTAACTCGTCATTAAAAAGCTAGATACTAATCCATCTCGGTTCGGCTTACAATTTTACAAAAGCTAAGCTATTCAATAACCTAGGTTTGTGAGCCGAAAGGCCCGCTTTAGCTATGAGCGACTTCACCCTTGACTTCAACGACACTGCCACCGCCTTTGCCGACCGCACAGATGCAGAACTAAAAGAAAAGTATCGCCTGTTCAAAATGATGAACTCGCCGATGCTGAATTCCATCGGTACCGGCATCACAAAATTTGCACTCTCGATCGGCCTACCGGTTGAAGGGCTTATCCGTGGAACGGTATTTGGGCAATTCTGCGGCGGCGAGACGATCGAGGATTCGCAAAAGGCGATCGAGCGCCTCGGCAAGGCAGGGATCGGCACAATACTCGATTATTCGGTCGAAGGAAAGACCCACGAGGAAGATTTCGACGCCACGGCAAAAGAGATAATGAAAACCATCGAACGGGCGAAGGACGACGCCTTCATCCCGTTCGCGGTTTTCAAGTTTTCCGGCATCGCTCCGCTCGGGACTCTTGAGAAGATGTCCTCAAAACACAAGCTCGACGCAAAGGGCCAGATGAAATGCGAAGCGATCTCCCGGCGGGTGGACGAGATCTGCGGCCTAGCCTTCACACTAAAGCAGCCGGTTTTTATCGATGCGGAGGAATCGTGGATACAGGACGCCATCGATCGCCTCGCGACCGAGATGATGGAAAAGTACAATTCGGAGCTCCCGATCGTGTTCAATACTATTCAAATGTATCGACACGATCGTTTGGAATTTTTGAAAGAATCGCGAAGGGCGGCGCACGCTGGCGGTTACAAGCTTGGGATCAAGATCGTCCGCGGTGCGTACATGGAAAAGGAACGCGATCGAGCGAAGGAGATGGGCTATCCCTCACCGATCCAACCGGACAAGGCATCGACCGACCTCGACTTTGATGAAGCGGTGAATTATTGCCTAAAGCATCTGGACGAGGTCGCATTTGTCGCCGGAACACACAACGAGGCTAGCTCTTATCACCTCGCGAAGCGGATGTACGACGAAAACATTCCCAACAATCATCCGCACATCCACTTTTCACAGCTTTTCGGGATGAGCGACAATCTGTCGTATAACCTAGCCAAGCACGGCTATAACGTCTCGAAGTATGTGCCTTACGGCCCGGTAAAGGACGCGGTGCCATACCTGATCCGACGTGCGGAGGAGAACACATCGGTCACCGGTCAAGTTAGCCGCGAGCTCACTTTGATCACAAAAGAATTGAAACGTCGCGGCCTAGCGTAGGCCGAGATGAAGCCGAACCGAGCGGTCAGAAACGACTCGCTCAGGGTCATTTTCCCACGCTTTTACCAACGCAACGAGCTCAGGCTCAAGCGGCCGATTCGCGAGCCGGGATATCTGTGTACTTTCAAACGCCCGGTCTGTTAATGCAACGTGGCTCACCGCGACAGCGAGCGTTCCGTTAAGGGCCCGATCCTCGGCGGTCTCCACATCAAGAAAGAGATCCGAGAACGCCTGAACGTGCCAGATCGGCCCACCTTCTTCGGTTTCATTAGCCAGTAGTCGCATCAAGCCATAACCCGATTCGAGCTGAAACACAAGAAAATCCCCTGATTCGAACATCATCCTATATTACGAGACCACGCCGTGGTTTCGCATCTGCTCCCACATCCAGACCTTTGATCCGGCATCACCGATTCCGTCGCCAGCCCCGGCAATTCCGCCGTGCGTCGTATCGAAATCCTTCTTCACAAGGTTCACGCCGTTCGCTGCCTGCTTACCGCAGGTAGGAAATATCTGCCGGTCCATCCAGCTTTTTCTCGTCGCTATTGCGTGATAGCAATTCACAACGCCGCTCGGGATGTAGTTCAGGTCTGAGTTGGTTGAGGTATCCTGATCCACCGCATCGAAAAGGAACATTGCCTCGACTGAGCGGCCTTTGGCCTTAAGGTTATAGGCCGTCTGGATACAGGCGGCCGCACCTCGGCTCCAGCCGATCAAGAACACATTTTCCTGCCGAGCTTCGATAAACGCGCAGGCCCAATCAGCCATTTTTCGGATATTTATCTGGCTGCCGGACATCGAGATCGCGGCCGGGCCGGGAATGTACTTCGCGTGGTGTTCACGCGTCGTCAAATACGCCTCCCAAACGTAGTATTTGTAATTGTTCTCGCCGAAAATGGTCGGCGAACTCCCTTCAAGACAAACAAGCACGGGCCATTCTCCTTACGGTTTAATTTCAAGACTTTATGGATGAACCTGCCTAAGATAACATAGCTTTTTCGCATAGCTGAAATTCGGGTCTGCAAAGGGGCAATACTTACATAATGGCGAAATTTGTTTCTGCTGAAGAGGCTGTCGGTCGCATCTCGTCCGGTGACCGCGTTTTTATACATGGGGTCGCGGCGGCTCCGCGAGTGCTTATTGAGGCAATGGTTGCCCGTTCGGGTGAGCTTCGGGACGTCGAACTCGTCCATCTCCACACTGAAGGCCGCGCTCCGTACTCGCTGCCCGAACACGAAAGCTCGTTTCATGTGAATGCCTTTTTTGTCGGCGGAAATGTTCGCGAGGCAGTAAACGAAGGTCGCGGTGACTACATCCCGGTATTTCTTTCGGAGATTCCCGCACTCTTTCGCCGAGGGGTGTTGCCGCTCGATGTCGCGTTGCTCAATGTTTCGCCACCCGACAAGCACGGCTTTTGCTCGCTCGGCGTTTCGATCGATATCGCCCGAGCGGCCGCGGACACCGCTAAGATCGTCATCGCTCAGATCAATCCGCACGTGCCGCGAACCTCGGCGATGCGCTTGTGCACATCAACGCCATTCACTTTGCCGTCGAGGTCGATGAGCCGCTGCCCGAAGTTCCGCCGCCGGCAACGACCGCGGTCGACGAAGCGATCGGCCGCTCGATCGCCGAACTGATCGACGACGGGGCGACGCTCCAGATGGGCATCGGTGCGATCCCGAACGCCGTTCTCGCTTCGCTCACGAACCACAAGGACCTTGGCATTCATACCGAGATGTTCTCCGATGGCCTCATCGACCTGGTCGAATCCGGCGTCGTCAATGGCCGCAAGAAGGCGAAGCATCCCGGCAAGATCGTTTCCGGTTTCGTGATGGGAACGAAGCGGCTCTACGACTTTGTCGATGACAACCCGCAGGTCTTGATGCTTGACATCGGCTATGTAAATGACACGTCGGTTATCCGTCGCAACCCGAAGGTGACGGCGATCAACAGCGCGATCGAAGTGGACCTGACCGGCCAAGTGTGTGCTGATTCGATCGGTCGGCGGCAGTATTCCGGCGTTGGCGGGCAGATGGACTTCATCCGCGGAGCATCGCTCTCGGAAGGCGGAAAGCCGATCATCGCTTTGCCCTCGAGCACTTCTCGCGGCGAGAGCAAAATAGTGCCGTTCCTGAAGGAAGGAGCCGGTGTTGTGACGACCCGTGCCCACGTTCATTACATCGTCACCGAATACGGCGTTGCTGATCTTTACGGTAAGAATCTTCGCCAACGGGCGAGGGAACTGATCCGCATCGCCCATCCCGACCACCGCGAAGAGCTTGAACGGCAGGCCCGTGAACGCTTCCACCGTTTTTAGGATGGAGAAATCACATCCGCACTGATATAATTCGACGTTATAGCTAGAAAATATATATTTATTATCTGAGGACATATGACAGACAAGAACAAAGCAGTTATCTTGAGTGCCGCACGGACGCCGACGGGTAAATTTCAAGGCCTCCTGAAGGGCTTCACCGCGCCGGACCTCGCCGCGATCGCGATCAAAGAAGCGGTCAAGCGTGCCGGGCTTGAAGGTTCGGAAGTCAACGAGGTCATTATGGGCTGTGTGGTCCAGGCGGGAATCGGCCAGGCACCGGCTCGGCAGGCTGCGTTGAAAGCAGGCCTTCCGCCTGAGGTTTCCGCACTTACGGTCAACATGGTCTGCGGCTCGGGCCTTCGTGCCGTTGCACTCGCCTCGCAGGCGGTTCAGCTCGGCGATTCCGAGGTCGTCGTTGCCGGCGGAATGGAATCGATGTCCAACATCCCTTACGCAATGCCCGGTGCCCGCGACGGTTACCGCATGGGCAATCAAACCGTCACCGACCTGATGATCCACGACGGGCTCTGGTGTCCTTTTGAAAATTGGCATATGGGCAACACCGGTGAGGTCGTTGCTGATCTGCACCAGATCTCCCGCGAAGAGCAGGACAATTACGCCTTCAACTCGCACCGCAAAGCCGCCGAAGCCCAGGAAGCCGGCCGCTTTGCCGACGAGATCGTGCCGGTCGAAATACCGCAGAAGAAGGGCGACCCGATCGTGCTCAATTATGACGAGCCCGTCCGCCCGGATACGACCGCAGAGGCCCTTGGGAAGCTCAAGCCTGCATTCAAACGCGATGGCGGTACCGTGACCGCTGGTAACGCTCCGGGCGTTAATGACGGCGCCTCGGCGTTGGTCGTTACATCTGCCGAGCGTGCTGCTGCACTTGGCATCGAGCCGCTCGCTCGTGTCGTCGCATCTGCGACCTCGGGCATCGAGCCGAAGCTGATCATGATGGCACCGGTCCAGGGCGTTCTCAACGTCCTCAAAAAGGCCGGTTGGGAGATGGGCGATGTCGATCTTTTCGAGCTCAATGAGGCCTTCTCCGTGCAGGCACTCGGCGTGATGAAGGAACTCGGGCTCGATATGGACAAGGTCAACGTCAATGGCGGAGCGGTCGCTCTTGGCCACGCCATCGGCAACTCGGGCGGCCGAATCCTGACCACGCTGCTCTTCGAAATGAAGCGTCGCGGTGCGAAGAAGGGCGTCGCCGCCCTCTGCCTCGGCGGCGGAAACTCGGTCGCAATGGCGGTCGAACGCGATTGATCCTTTCCACGAACTAGGTGAAGGCGGCTGTCCGATCGGCAGCCGCTTTTTATTGCTCCGAATCCTCGCTGTTTCATTTTTTGCAGAGACCATATGTTTCTGAAACGGTTGAAACGGATGAAACAAATGAATTGCCTGAAACGGTTGAAACGACTGAAACATTTGGAACACGCGGGCTGGCTTTGGGCCTTTGGTCTTTGGGCGTTGGCCGATCGGAATGTCGTTTTGGATCGTCGGCGTTTTTTTCAGCATTGTTAATTGTTAATCGGACCATTGTTAATTGGTTAAAAAGAAGCATCGGGCTTTCAGGTTAAATCTTCGGCTTACAGCTAGAGGCTTAAGGCTTAGAGCTGATCGCTACAAACATCGGGCCTCTGCTTACGGCTCACCGCTCACTGTCCCCCGATGTCCATTTTCTTATCCCGCCAACCGGAAGTGAACGGCGATCCGTGAGATATGGAAGATATGGATGAAATGAAAGTTTTGGATAGCTGCGAAGTTCTGGGTCTCGGCTTCAGCCGCTTTGGGAACGCGGGCATCCTGCCCGCCGCAAGTAGGAACCACGAAATAAGAAAAGAAGAAAACCGGAAGCTTGTCTGTGGATTCTGTGGCCCTCGTCTGTGAATTCTGTGGTGTTGGAGAAAACCATTTCCACAGAAAGCACAGACCGAAGCCGCACAGAGAGATCGGCGGCGGAGCCGCACTCCTTTTTTGCACGCCGCCGGAAAGGCAGAGCCTTTCCGCTCATCGGGCGGCAGAGCCGCAATACAGGTGCAGTGCCTTGAAACTGGCGGTGCTATCTTCCGACCTACCGCAAATTGGTGACGCATTTCCCGGCCGGGCGGTCTATAATGCCCTCGGGCAACTTGCGGCGGGTTACCCGACTCAAACAAATACTCGTCCGCAGATCAGTTCTTTGAAAACCTATTGGCCGTAAGAATCCCGAGCACCACCATCCGCGACGCCGAGAGCCGACGCTTTACGTATGACGGCGAGAACAAGCAGGTGATGGTGGAAACGCTCGACCTGAACGGCAACCCGGTCTCGACAGTTGGCGAGTACGAATACGACGGAGACGGCAAGCGGGTGAAGAAGCACGTGCCCTCGACCGGCGAGGTGACGGTGTTCGTCTATGACGCCGGCGGGAAGCTCATCGGCGAATACTCAACCGTCGCCGCCCCCCAGTCTCCAAAGGTCAGCTACACCACCGCCGACCACCTCGGCAGCCCGCGCATCCTTACAGACCAGAACGGCACCACAATCTCCCGCCGCGACTTCATGCCATACGGCGAAGAGATCGCCCGCTCCGCCTACGGCTCCGACACCGTCCGCCAGAAATTCACCTCCTACGAACGCGATGGTGAGACCGACCTCGATTACGCTCAAGCCCGAATGCACAACTTCAATCTGGGCCGATTTTCGAGTTCCGATCCGCTCAACGCATCGGGCCGCCCAACTCAGCCTCAGTCGTGGAATAGGTATCCGTATGTGCTAAACAATCCGTTGCGACTAATTGATCCGACAGGTACGGTCGATGAGGGCTTCGTTAGATACGTGCACAGGGACAAAATAATGATTTCAACTGGCGGTAATTATGAAGTGAGGATCACCGCAACTCCTCCAGCGGATCCAGAAAAAGCTACTAGGACATACCGGGATACCGCAACCGGAGAGACGATAACCTATAATGTTTACGAGATTAATTTAAGTGTCACAGGTGGAGGCGGGTATTTTCAGCCTGAAGCTACTTCTCAGGTTGCCAGATTGGATGAAAATGGCAATCCGGGTGTTACTGTTACAACTCGTAACCGAGCAGAAGATGGGACGTTACTTACAACGCCTGAAGTGACCGAAACGGAGAATTATTCTGAAGTGGGTACCGCAGAGACAATAATTGCTAGTACAAGTGGAAATGACAATACTGGGGTTATGTCGGATCCTACCGATCCCGACAGTTTCGTTAAGCCGATAGCTTATCGTGCAAAAGTAAACGTCAACTCCACTCAAGCTACGGTTGATTTCAATATTCATCGGTTTAATGGATACGTTAATGTAGAGCCCGCTTCTCAGCCGATCCCGGGTCCTCCGCAAGCTACTGTAACGGTACAATCAGGGCGTCCTCCGGTTTCGGATCCAACCAAAAGAACGATCATTTTTGACTGAGTATTGGGTGGACGAAAGAGGGTGCGGTATTTGTGTTTCGAGGGACGGGTAGATTGATGAAAGAAGACCAAATCGTAGAACGATTTCTCGTTGTTGTTTCCCTTATTCTTGTTGTTTTTGTAGGAGCGAATGAGGGTAAGGGTAAAATTTCCGAACCACGTGATGAGGGAATCACGATCAATGTTGACAAACAGCCTTTAGGGCTCGTGTTTCGTGAATTGATGTCGAAACACAATCTAAACATCGGCTTCGAGCAGTCAACAAGAGATCAAGGAAAGAATTACTTTGACTTCGATACGAATATGCCATTAGAAGGAATCTTCTCTCGTCAAAGTCCGGACGCATCGGTGTCCGTACAGGTCAGTGTGAGGCATAATTTTAATGCCGGAAGCTATCCAGTATCTTTAAATTTGGTAAATGCCTCGATCGAAGACGTTTTCAACGCTATAGTCCCACAAATGAAAAATTATGACTGGGAGATGCGGGATGGCGTCATAAACATCTTCCCAGTAAGTGGAAGAGTCAAACGTCTGGCGGCCCTTCTTGATTTGAAAATTCGGCATTTTCAGCTTCGTGAGGGAAGTATGGTGGCGGATATTATTCCAGCGTTGTTGGATCTTCCTGAATTTCAACAATTTAGAAGGATAAATCGAATCACGTTTTCGCCGATTCGCGAAGGAAGCGAAACCTTGATCGGGATGCAGTATGGCCGCCGCATTGATGGAGCTATGCAGTTCGAAAACATCACATTTAGAGATCTACTTAATCGAATAACAAGAATAAAAAGAGGCGGATGGATTTTGAAGATTCAGGGCAAGACGAATGAAGGCGGGGTTCTGGGAGATCTTGATATATAGTCATAATGGAAGCCCATTAAGGCACCGAGGTAGAACACGTCAGCAGAAGATATAAGGTGTCCGACGGTATGTTGAAGCGAGGCCTCCTAGTCTTGGCAGTCGATCAATCCAAACCACGATTTTTACGGTGAACTGGAATCAGCCTTATACTTTCGACCGCTACGGCAACCGAAACTTTAACGAAAGCCGGACGATGACTTTGCCCAAGGGATGCATGGATGGCAGCATCATGGTCGTTTGCGAGGCGAACAAGAAGATCCTCAACCCGGACCTTAATGCCTCGGATTCTTAAGGCCATGGAAGACAATACCGTTACATTAAAGCTTTCGTTGCAAAGAGCTTTATTGGGGGAAGTGACTGAGAATCTAATTGCGGTCACTGCTAGGATCGACGGATTGAAGATACTGATCCGCGCGTATTACGACCAACAGGCAATGGAATCTGAAACAGAAAGAATTTCGATTGTAGCGACCGAGGTGATTGCGGATTTTCCTGATTCATTTTCTGTTGAGGAGCAGGTTCGACTTATTGGCCTCGTGGACGATTTGGAAGTCCTCGATTTCTGGGCTTACCGTCGCTCCACAGTATAGGGTTCGGGACGCATGCCAGTTTGTTTTTGCAAAGCCTTTTACGATTGCCAGGCGCCTGGCGTGAAACACGGTTAAGTAAATGGTCAACTCCGATCGCGACACGGCGGACAACCGTGACCTGTCGAATGAGAAAATCGAACGGACTGCAAAGGAATCAGCTGACCGACTTAAGGTCGGGTACATATACAATATGCTAACGACTAAGGCATCGATAAGGATTCAGGGAGGCCTTGATCCTGACGAGATCTCTCGGATGCTTGCTATGGTCCCAACCTATACCCATCGCGCGGGTGAGCCTGATCGGTTTGGCGAAGCACTTCGCTCAAATATGTGGCTACTCAAATCTGATTTAGGCAACGACAAACCGCTTGAACAACATGTTCAGTCGCTTTTCGATAAATTGCGTGACCAAATGCCGGCTATCGAAGAGCTTAGGACCGGTTGCAAGCTTGACGTTTTTTGTTCGGTCACGACCAAGGGCCAAGGAGGATTTTCGCTGCCCACGAGTGTGTTGCGGAACTTATCCGAACTCGGATTCAATCTCGAAGTGTCAATAGTTGCTAGTGACGGCGACGATTGAACTAACTACTTGCTACTTTTTATTGCCATAACATAATATCCGTGCTATTGTGTGGTTGATGATCGCGTCGTTTGCCGACAAGGCTACAGAGGATATCTTTAACGGCGTTAATTCGACTGCGGCGAGGCGGCGATTGCCCAAGGGACTTTGGAAAGTGGCTTTTCGCAAACTCGATCAGGTAGATTCGGCTACGGTGCTAAACGATCTGCGGGTGCCGCCGGGAAACATGCTTGAAGCACTAAAAGCTGAAAGGTTCGGCCAGCACAGCATACGAATAAACGATCAGTACCGCATTTGCTTTGAATGGACTCCGAACGGTGCGGAGCAGGTGGAGATCGTCGATTATCATTGACCATTTGGGAGGCATTATGATCAGAATTCCGAAGAACAGACCGGCGACGCATCCCGGGGAGATACTGCTCGAAGATTTTCTCCGACCGATGGGGCTGACACAAACCGAGTTGGCTGGGGCGATACATGTTCCGTTTCAGAGAATCAATGAGATCGTTTCTGGCAAACGCGGGCTGACGCCGAGCACTGCTCTTCGTTTGGCTAAGTTCTTTGGCAATTCGCCGGGCTTTTGGCTCAATTTGCAAATGCGATGCGACCTGCAATCAGCGGAGAGCAGCGAAATGGACATCTTGAAACACATTAAGAAAGCACCGCAAATCGCGGCCTGAGCGGTGAGCATGAATTTGCCGGCATTGAACGGTGGAATTTTCAGACGGTACGAGACATACAATCATGACAGCACAGGAACACAATCGGTTGATCAGCATTTTCTTTCATGTGCAGGGCGGGCTGCAGGTGCTCGGCGGCGTTTTGACCGTGCTTATCTATGTAGGGATCGGCGGCTTTTTTATTGCGGCAGGCGACCGGGACGAGCAGCAGTTCATGGGCGGGCTCTTCGTCGCGATGGCGGTCTTTGTCGCGGTCCTGGTTTTCCTTTTTGCTGCGCTCGATTTTTATGCGGGCTACAAGGTCGGGAAGGTGCAGCCGATCGGCCGGACGCTCGGGATCGTCGTGGCGATCCTTTCGCTGCTTAGCTTCCCGATCGGGACGGCGCTCGGCGTTTATGCCCTTTGGTTCTTTTTCGGCGATATGGGCAAGGCGCTTTACAACGTGGATGGTGCCGGCGGGCAGTTCCAATCACCGCCGCCGCCGCCAAATAGCTGGCAGTAGTATTTTGTTGGCAATTTTTCCGCAAGCGGCATGGGCCTAAACCCTGCCGCTTGTTTGTTTTGCCCCGGGCGTTTCGATATTCTTGTGGTTTAGGCCAGAACATCAATTTAATACAGGGACATTATCGAAATGAGTGACATTATTGGAGTAATCGGTGCCGGGACGATGGGAAACGGCATTGCTCAAACGGCGGCCGCTTCGGGCTTTGACGTCGTGATGTGCGACATCAGCCATGAATTCGTTGACCGCGGCGTTGCAAATATCAGCAAGAGCCTCGACCGCTTCGTCAAGAAAGAGACGATGACCGTGGAGCAAAAGGCCGAGGTGCTGGGCCGCATCCGGACGACGACGGCGCTTGAGGATCTGAAGGACTGCAGGCTTGTGGTCGAGGCGGCGACCGAGAATTTTGAGATCAAGAAGACGATCTTTGAGAAGCTGGATGCGATCTGCGGGCCGGAGGCGATACTTTCATCGAACACCTCGTCGATCTCGATCACCAAGATCGCGGCCGTTACGAAGCGGCCGGAGAAGGTCATCGGCATGCACTTCTTCAATCCGGTTCCGCTGATGAAGCTCGTCGAGGTGATCCGCGGCATTGCCACCTCCGACGCGACCTACGCGAAGGTGAAGGAGCTTTCGGAGAAGTTTGGCAAGGTGCCGGTCGAGTGCAACGACTATCCGGGATTTGTCTCGAACCGCGTGCTGATGCCGATGATCAACGAAGCGGTCTTTGCCCTTCACGAAGGCGTCGCGACCCGCGAGGCGATCGACGAGATAATGAAGCTCGGGATGAACCACCCGATGGGCCCGCTGACGCTGGCGGATTTCATCGGACTCGACGTCTGCCTCGCCATCCTCAACGTGCTCCACGAAGGCCTCGGCGATCCGAAATACAGGCCCTGCCCGCTGCTTAAGAAATACGTTGATGCCGGCTGGCTCGGCCGCAAGAGCGGCAAGGGCTTCTATGACTATCAATAAAGAATCGACTTAGCGCTAGGAATAGATGAACAAACCACCTTCGATCAAAAACTCGATCCGATCTGTGTTGTTGATTTGGGGAGCGTTCACTTTCGCCTGCGGATCTTCAACGTTAGATGATCCGACGGCGATCGCAATGATGTATGGAGGAAGCCAACTCTATCCTTCGTATGAGGTCACATTCAGGGCTAACGGCACCGCCGAATTCATAAGTGTTGTCGGTCCACGGGATCGAACTACCTTGCCGGAAGATATTGCAGAAAGACAGCATTCGAAATATACAGGGATGATCGCTCCCGATCAACTTCTCCGCCTAAAAGAAGTCCTTTTGGAAAACGGATTTAGTGGAATGAGCACCGAATATAGCCCGTCGACTGGCGGAGATCTTACGAGGATCAGGGTGGAATTCGGAAACGAGGCGAAGGAAGTCCCCAGCCA
Source organism: Acidobacteriota bacterium (assembly GCA_016716435.1). Classification (NCBI taxonomy): domain Bacteria; kingdom Pseudomonadati; phylum Acidobacteriota; species Acidobacteriota bacterium. Next base: position 1,088,047 of record JADJWI010000008.1, read on the forward strand.
GCACGGCAGTCAGGGCCCGAAGTTCGATCTCATCAGGAAGGCGATCGAGTCAGTTATCGACCAGATCGAATGGACCAAGACGCCTATTTAGAGATCCCGTTAGAAACATTTAGTGCCAATGCATTCGAATCTACGTTCATTCATCGAAACGCTCAGGAAGGAGAATGAGATCATCGAGATCTCTGCCAACGTCGATCCGTATCGCCCTTGTTTACTCACTGACACTATTTCGAAACCGAAGCGCCCTTCGCCAATTCTTTTTTAAGGTTAAGTTTTAGAATGACGGGAGACACAAGCTTGTCCATGTTCAGTCCAGCGTTCTCACTCACCAACGGCCATTGGCTGTTCGCAACGAAATAGAACTCATCGCCCACGACCATTCCCAGCGTTGGTTCCATGAAATCGGAATGGTTTGCTTCGAGCGGTTTGAAAGAGGTGATGGCCCCATCGGCGACGACAAATGCAACCACACGATTTGGGTTGACACCATTCTGGATCGCTATCAGTTTACCGGCGTAGAAATAAAGACCATCTATTCCCAGCAAAGTAACCTGGTCTGCTGGTTTCATTTGCGTTATTTCTCTCGACTGAACATCAATACGAAATATGCCTTTAGAATAATCTGCAACATACAGTACTTTTTCGGTGGATCCGAAGGTCAGCCCTTGAAGCGAAACAAATAGGTCAGACGTGGTGAACGCCGATAACTGATCGGTTTTCGGATCGATAGAATAAATAGTCGGCGCCGCTGAATCTGTAGCAAATACGCGTCCCTCATTGTTCAGAACAAGATCTCCAAGAGCATGATTCTCGCTTGCGGGAAGCCGGTAAAGTTTTAAGAGCTTTCCTGTACGAAGATCATATTTTGCTAATCCGGATCGGCCCTTTAATTCAGCCGTATAACCTTTCATTTGCGGCAATGCCGAAGTCGCTGCCCAAAGATGGTTCCGCTTCTGATCGATCTTGATCCCCAACACGCTCCAAAGACCGTCGCTCGGAGACGAGAAATCCTGTACGCTACCATCATTTCCGACCTTGATAATCTTTCGTTGGTGAACGCTTCCGGCGAACCAACTTTTACTCTTTGTGTCGAAAGCGACGCTTTCAGCGATCAGTGTCTTGTCTTCAATTGTTAAGGCTCGTGTGCTCGCGTTGATCGGCATTCTGTTAGAGTCGGATCTCGCCTTCAACGTCTTGAAACGCTCAGTTTCAAACAATGGCTTAAGATCCTCATTCTTTTCAAAGGCGTATGCGAGTCCCATTCCATTGAGGCGCTCGAGGCCATCCAACGAATCGTCCAATCGTCCATTTAGGGCATGTGCGACGGCGAGATTGTAGATAATGCGCGGATGATTTGGCCGGTTCCAATTCGCCGTTTCAATCTGCATTAGAAACTCGGCCCTATTCTTCGACTGATACGCTTTAACAGCCGCACGTTCCGCTGTATTCGCCGTCTGCATTTCCGACGCAGTTTGTGTTCGTATTACGCTAGAAAAGCTCGTCACAATTAGCAGCAAAAAAATAATTACTTTCATAAATTGTTCTGACTCAGATAGATAGGGGGTAACTTCGACGGCTTTGATGCATACAATATGACAATGGTTTTATCGGGTGATCGAAGTTTCTAATTTCCGCGAAAGTTTGCCGTTTAGCACCTGCTTTGTTTCAATTAGAATATAGCGGCTGACCGATCATGCATAAAGATCTACGTTCATTCATTGCACTCCTCAAAAGCGAAAACGAGTTGATCGAAATTGCAGCTCAGGTTGATCCATACCTTGAGATCGCTGAGATCCATCGGCGTGTCATCGAGGCTCAAGGAACGGCTCTTCTATTCACAAATGTTAAAGGCTCGCGTTTTCCCGTGATAACCAACATGTTCGGGACGATCAAACGGATCGAACTTGCGTTTGGTAAGAAACCACAGGAGTTCGTCCGGCGGGCGGTGGAGATGGTGGATATTCTCGTCCCGCCAAAGATCGGCAAGCTCTGGGGCTATCGCGACATGGGCCTGACGGCGCTAAAGCTCGGGACCAAGAAGTCGCGGCGAGCACCGGTGCTTGAGGTGCGGCAGGCGGAGGTTGATCTTGAGGCGTTGCCGCTCTTGCAGCTCTGGCATGAGGACGGCGGGCATTTTGTGACGCTCCCGCTCGTTTACACCGAGAGCCCGACATCGGGCCAGCCGAACCTCGGGATGTACCGAATCCAGCGGTACGACAAGCGGACGACCGGAATCCATTGGCAGATCGGCAAGGGCGGCGGATTTCATTACTACGAAGCCGAGCAGCATAGCGTGCCGCTCAACACAACTATTTTCCTCGGCGGGCCGCCGGCGATGATACTCTCGGCGATCGCACCGCTGCCCGAGGACGTGCCCGAGCTGATGCTCGCCTCGCTGCTTGCGAATTCGAAGATCGGAATGGCCGATAATCCGTTGGCGGGCCATCATCGGTTGATCGCTGAATCTGAGTTTGCGATCTGCGGCCACGTTCCGCCGCACGAACGTCGACCCGAAGGCCCGTTTGGCGACCACTACGGCTATTACTCGCTGACGCACGATTATCCGGTCTTTCACGCGGACGCGGTCTTCCACCGCAAAGACGCGATCTATCCGGCGACCGTCGTCGGCAAGCCGCGGCAGGAGGATTTCTTCATCGGCGATTATTTGCAGGAACTGCTTTCGCCGCTCTTTCCGCTGGTTATGCCAGCCGTCCGTGACCTCTGGAGCTACGGCGAGACGGGCTTCCATTCACTGGCAGCCGCGGTTGTCCGCGAACGTTATGGAAGGGAAGCGCTCTCGGCAGGATTTCGCATTCTGGGCGAGGGCCAACTTGCGTTGACGAAGTTTTTGCTTCTGACCGATAAGCCGCAGGACCTCCGCGATTTTCGTTCGCTATTCGAGCACATCCTGGCGCGAGTGGAGTGGCATCGCGACCTGTTCATTTTCTCGCAAACCGCGTTCGATACGCTCGATTATGCAAGCGGCAAGATCAACCACGGGAGCAAGGCGATCTTGATGGGGACGGGCGAAGCGAAGCGGGAACTTGCAAGAGAGTTCAAGGGCGAACTTCCGCTCGGAGTGTCGTCTGCGGCCGTATTCTGCGGTGGGTGTCTTGTTGTAAAGGGCACGGCATATGAGAACGACAAGGATCTTGGCGAGCGGTTGGCTGCTGCCGATGTTTTCAAAGATTGGCAGGTCGTGGTCATCCATGACGACATCAACTACGCTATCTCGCCGGAGAAGTTCCTCTGGGCGACGTGGACGCGGTTCAATCCGGCGACGGACATTTATGCACGTACAACGACCGTTAAGAACAACCACATCGGATACGAGGCCCCAATCGTCATCGACGCCCGAATGAAGCCTTGGTATCCTGACGTCGTCGAGGTTCGCGAGGATATCAAGAAGCTCGTTGACGAGCGTTGGGGTGAATATTTTCCCGGCAAGCTCCCGAAATAGATATCAATGAAAAAGTGGCTAAAGCGGATCGGTCTTCTCATCGGTGTCCTTGCGATCTTGCTCGGGCTGTTTCTTTCGTATTCGTATTTCATCGAGCCGCGGCAATTCGTCGTCGTTAATGACGCCATCGCAGTGCCGCATTGGGACGGCCGGTTGAACGGCCTTCGGGTCGTGACGATCGCTGATATCCACACGGGTTCGAATTTTGCTCCGCCCGAACGTATTCGCTTTGTCGTCGAGCAGGCGAATGCGCAGAATCCGGATGTTATCGTCCTTCTCGGCGATTACGTCAGCGAGTCCCGCTTTGACCGCGAGCGTATGCGAACCGCTCCCGACGGTACCGACCGTACGGAACTGAAAGTGCCATTCGAGAGCGTGGCGGAGAGCCTTAAGGGCTTGCAGGCAAAGTACGGCGTTTATGCCGTGATCGGCAATCACGACTGGTATCACAACGAGCAAAAGATCCATCGAATGCTCGAGGAAATATCCGGGATCAACGTCCTGAACAATGAGATCCACGAGGTCGAGGTCAATGGCGCTATCCTCCGCATTTGGGGTATTGAGGATCTTTGGAAGAACCGCACTGTGCCGGCAGCGGCGTTCAACGCCCTTGCCGAAAAAAAGAACATCATCGCGATAACGCACAACCCCGACACGCTTCTTTCGGCACCCGAAGGCTTTTCGATCTTGTTTGCCGGGCACACGCACGGCGGCCAGCTAAATTGGCCGATCTTCGGGCCGAAGGCCGTGTTTAACGACCCGCGATTTATGGATGGCCTCGCGGTCGTTGACGGCAAATATGTGTATGTCTCAAGTGGTGTCGGGACGAGCGTAATCCCGCTCCGGTTCCGTGTGCCGCCGGAGATAAACGTCGTAACTCTTTCATCAAACACGGCGACAATGCCCGAGACCCCTTAGCCAATGCGGCGATTTATCCCATACATTCTGGCCGGCATCGCATTCAGCCTTTTGGCTTTGGCGTACGGCTATTTCATCGAGCCGCACCGGCTGGTCGTCAATGAAACTGAACTGGAGATCAACGGCCTCGACCCGGCGTTTGACGGCCTGCGCTTCGTGGCAGTTGCTGACATACATGCCGGCTCGCACGGAGTCGACGCGGAGCGGATGAGGGAAGTGGTCGATGAGATAAATGCCCAAGATGCCGACGTTGTCGTAATGCTCGGCGACTACGTCTCTCAATTAAATGACGGGAAACCGATCCGGGAAAGACAGCTCAAAATGCCGGTCGAAAGCCTGACCGAGGGCCTTGCGGGGATAAGGGCAAGATACGGTGTTTATGCCGTGCTCGGCAATCACGACGGCTGGTACGACAATACATCGGTCGCCGAGGCGCTTCGCCGGGCGGGAATTCGGGTGCTTGAAAATGAGGTTGCCTTTATTGAACGCGGCGGGCGGAAGCTTCGGCTTTTCGGAATGCGCGACCATCTGCACATGGGAACCTGGGCGACGTTTAACCAAGATATGCGGCGGGCCATCGCTTCATATGAGCGGTCGGGCGACATCATTGTGCTCCAGCACAGCCCTGACGTCTTTCCGGTGATCAATGCGTTTAAGACCTTCGGTGATGATTTCAAGCTGATGATCGCCGGCCATACTCACGGCGGGCAGGTGCGTTTCCCGGTTCTCGGCACGCCGATCGTTCCTTCCGCCTTCGGCCAGAAATATGCCGCCGGCCATGTCCGCGAGGAAGGCAAAGACCTCTTCGTCACGACCGGCATCGGCACGAGCTTGCTGCCCTTTCGTTTTCTTGTCCCGCCGGAGATCGCTTTGCTGACGCTACGGAGTAAGTAGCCACCGATGGCACTGAGGATTTTGAGGAAGCGTTTCTGGATAAAACCTTTCGGTGACCTTTGGCGCTTGTCCGTGCTACAACACAAATATCCCACGAATCTCCATGCCCTCTGTGGCAAGATCATTTCAGGACCGACTTGATCCGCTTTAACTTGCCGTCGTTCTTTGCGGGCTCGAGCCCGAGGATCGTACAGATAAGTTCGTAAACGTCCACAGCTTCGAAGGGCTTCGCGACGTATCCGCTCTTAAACTTCGGGCCGTGGCCGACGAACATCGAGCGCATCTCGACAATATCGTTGTCGTAGCCGTGAGCCCCGCGAACCGCGTCGAGCCGGCCGTCTTTCTCCGCACGTTCCATCCGCTCTCGGGTCGTGATGACGGTCCCGGCTTTGGGAACGACGACCAGCGGTGCAATTCGTTTATTCTTGCCAAACTTGAACCGCTTTGGAAATTCACTTCGCCGGTAGACGGTCGCGGAAGCCGGAAGTTTTGTTTTGATTGCGTTATAGATCGCGTCCTCCTTGCCGGGCTTTGGAAAGATCTGCGTGAACTCGCCGACCCAGAAAACGCGCTCGGCGTCGTTCGTGTCGAACATCTCATCAAGGACGACCGCATCGCGCATTTTGTACGGTGCCATTCCGTGATCCGACGTGAAGATGAGATTCACCTGCTCAAGTATCCCGCGAGCCGCAAGCCCATCGACTAGTCTCCGGATATTGCCATCAACGCGAAGTATCGCCTCGCGGTTCTCGGGTGACTCGGGTCCGTGGTTGTGGCCGGCGTCGTCAACGTCAGAGAAATACATCGTGATCATCGTAGGACGTTCGGCAGCGGGGAGATCAAGCCATCCGAGCACGGTATCAACTCGGGTATCGTTTGGAACCTTGCCGTCGTAATCTTTCCAGAACTTCGGCTGCATCCCGCCGATCACTGTTTCGGTCCCCGGCCAAAAGAATGCAGCCGAGATCTGCCCTTTTTTTTGAGCCGTATTCCAGACGGGCTCGCCGCCCCACCAAACCGGATCTTGGACGGCCTTACGATTCGCGAGCCCGAAAGAGAGACCACGCTCGGCGTCGAACATATTGTTTTCGATCAGCCCATGGTTGTCTGGATAGAGCCCTGTAACGATCGAGTAATGGGCCGGAAAGGTCTTTGTAGGATAGACGGGTTTCATCCACCGGGCACGAACGCCGTTCTTGGCTAGCTCGTTAAGCGTCGGCGGTTTGTGCAACTCAAAATAGTCAGCCCGAAAGCCATCGATCGAGACAAGGATGACCGTTGGCCGTAGGTCGCCGATCCGTTGCTGGGCAATAACGGCTACAGACACCCCAAGAATAATGATTAAAGTAGCGAGCCATCGCAGACGTCTATTTGCGTACATAGATCTCGTGTTTCCCGTGAGGGTTGAGTTGATAGTAGTTCTCCTCTATTATATCGGCGTTAAGAAAGCCAACAAATTCAATCCGGGGGAATTCCTTACTTGAAGAAAAACGACCCAAAAACAACACTGGGCCTGTGTGCACTGGCCATGATATTTCTCGGTGTCGCCTGTGGAGGGGCGGAGAAGACCGAGGTACCAACAGCTACACCAACAGCGACGCCAGCGGCGCCGAGCCCGACGACGGAAACACGCGTTACCGAAAAGGATATCGCGGGCAACTACTCAGTTACGGGTACGAATGAAGGCGGCGGTGATCAGTACACCGGCGACCTGGGGGTGACGAAGCGCGAGGGCGTTTATCAGTTTACGTGGGTCAGCGGCCCGAATACCTATGACGGGGTTGGGGTTCGTACAGGAGACAAGGTAGCGGTCTCGTTCACCGAAGGGAACAACGGAAAGGGCTGCGGTGTCGTGCTCTTTTCGATAGCCGGAGACGGCTCGCTTGACGGCAAGGTCGGCTACTGGGGCGTTAACGAAGCCGCGAAGGAGACGGCTAAGAGAAGTTCAGGCTCCGACCTCGAGGGAAGCTACGACATCACGGGCTCAAACCCGGACGGCTCGAGCTACACGGGAAAACTTTCGGTAAGCAAGCAAGGCAGCGGATATTCCTTCGCTTGGGATGCGGGAACCGTCTCGAAAGGCTTTGGTGTTCGTGATGGCAACTCGGTGGCCGTCGGCATCGGTGGATCGCAATGCGCTTTCGTAAGCTACAGAATCGGCCCGGAAGGAACGCTTGACGGCCGATGGGGCAGCCCGGGCTCAACCTCGGTCGGTATCGAGATAGCGAAAAAGAAATAGTCTGAACTGCAGGCAGCTCGAGCATGGATCTGTGTAACTTGAGTATCGAACCACGGTCGCATTGTTACGATTTGGAGCGAGGTTCGTGCTAGTACCTCGTGCCCTCATATGTAATTCGCGGGAGTCCGTTTCTAAAGGGGGACAAACCGCCTATTCTCCGAACCGTTTGGTGGTCTCTGAGACGGCGTTTGTGTTTTCCTACAATGGTTCTTCACCTGCCGGCCGGAAATCGCTTACTATGAAGTAAAGGAGTTTACGATGAAAAAGCTGGTTCTTTTGTTGGTCTGTACGGTTCTTATCGGGTGCGATGTGCAAAGCGGCATCTCGAAAAAGAGCGTCGAAAAGTATATGCCGACGCCTACGCCGACCGTGGAACCGACCCCGACCGAAGAACCGATCGACCCGGCTGATGTGGTGAACGTTGATACCGCCCAACAAGGGCCGCTGCTGAGCGTCAACGGCCCGAACGTGACAAAGACCGTCAACTGTGACCGCTATAATCGCGTTATGATCAATAGCGGCGGGAACAAGGTGACCATAAAGGGCGCATGCAATCAGGTGATGGTCAATGGCGATGAGAACGAGATCACGGCCGAGGCGACGATGGAGTTTGTCTTTAACGGCACCGGAAACAATGCGACTTACTCAAAGTTTGCGAACGGTAAACGGCCTCGCGTCACCGATAATTTAGGCGGCAACCTTGCAGAAAAGGCCGACGCCCCAGTTGACAAAAAAGACGGGAAGTAAAATTGGCTACTGCGCTGAAGGCACCGCGGCAAAGCCGCCGTCGAAAAACTGCCGGGCCTTCGACATCGCCGGAGCCATGCCTTTCAAGTGATTTAGCTCGGCATCTTTGATGATCATCCGCCGGAGCCGCTCGGCCGGAACGCCACGACGCCGCATCGCATTGTAGGCGACCTCGGTATTTTGCTGGCTTACGACCGTATCGCCATCGATGGCAATGAGCAGCATCGGAACCCGCGGCGACCAATTATAGACGTCGTTTTCGTTCAGCATTCGGACAAATGCATTACGCCTATCGTTTCGCTGCATCGCTCGCATAAATCCGGGTTGAAGTACGCTGGAAAGCCGGTTCTTTGATCGCATTAAGGCGGTCGTGACCCCGATATTGCGGATAACGCCGTCGTCGGTCGGGCTGAGGTTGTAGTTGACGGCGAGAGCGTTTGCCAAGGTCGGCTTGTAGAAGTCACGCCAGCGAAGCTTCTTCTCTTTCACAAGATAATTCACGGCGTACGAGGTCAGATAAACCCGTAGAATAAAATCGACCTGCTCACCCGTATCCTCAAGCATGAATTTGCGCGTCGTACCTGAAAGGTCATACGGCCCCGCAGCGGGAGCCGAGGCCGTCACGGTATATTCCGGTCCGCTGAAAGCTTGGAGGGCCTGCGTGAGTGCCATTGCGACACCTCCGCCTTCGGAATAGCCCGTGATGAAAAGATCGTTGCCGATGGTGTAGCTTTTTTGGCGGGCCAATTCGCGAGCCGCGGGAATGATATCGACGCCAGAGCGGGCGTTCACCTTGCTGAGTGGATACGGATGGGCGGCCTTCTGATCACCGAGGCCGATGTAATCTGGCAGCACGACCGCATAGCCGCCGGTCGCAAAACCGGTGATAGCCTCGATGGTCTCCGGAGCTTCGCCCTCGCCCTTGAATCGCGAAGGAGAACGGTCGCGGTCAACGGTCGTCCCGTGACAATAAACGACCAGGCCCTTCGGTGCACCGCCGACCGGCCATGCCACGAGGCCCGTTAGCTCCGCAGGTTTTCCATTGGCATCAAGCGAGCGGTAGGTGATCTTGTAAAGCTCGACCGCCGTCGTGGTTTCCGGCACGGCATACTTGCCGTAAACCTTCGCCATCCGCTCATTGAGAGCGGCGGCCGACATCGTGCCGTTTGCCTCATTGCTAACAAGCTGCTGTGCCGCGACGGCGCAAGCGAGAAGCATTGCGAAAAGCAATGCAGTAAGGGAACGTTGCAGGTAACTGTTCATTTTGCCCTACTTGATTTCTTATGGCCGAAGCCTGTAAAGCATTCTCGGGAAAGGGATCGTTTCGCGGACGTGTTCGATGCCGGCCATCCAGGCGACGGTGCGTTCGATTCCCATGCCGAAGCCGGCGTGGGGGACGCTGCCGTAGCGGCGAAGGTCGAGATACCACTCGAAGATGTCCTGCGGCAGGCCGTGATGTTTGAGCTGCTCCTCGAGATAGGGAAGCGAGGTCGCTCGCTCGCCGCCGCCGATGATCTCGCCGTAGCCCTCGGGTGCAAGCAGGTCGATGCCGAGAGCACACTCAGGCCGGTCCTTATCGACCTCGAAGTAAAAGCCCTTGATCGCGGTCGGGAAATGGTGAACGAACACGGGCAGGCCAAACTGCTTAGACAGGTAAGTCTCATCCGGGGCACCGAAGTCACCGCCCCATTCGAAATTGTTCTCCAGCTCGCCCTTGGCGTGGCCTTCCTGAAGCATTTTCACTGCATCGTCGTAGTGCAAGCGGGGAAACGGGCCCTTTATCGCTTCGAGCACGGTCGTATCGCGCTCGAGCGCCGCAAGCTCAAGTTTGCGATCGTTTAGGACGCGGTCGACGATATGCAGGATCAGCCCTTCGCCGAGGTCCATCATGTCTTCGTAGCCGGCGTAAGCGACCTCGGGCTCGACCATCCAAAATTCGGTCAGGTGGCGGCGGGTCTTCGACTTTTCGGCACGGAACGTCGGTCCGAACGCATAGGATTTACCGAACGCGGCAGCAGTTGCTTCGTTATAAAGCTGGCCGGACTGTGTGAGATAGGCCTTGTCGTCGCCGAAATAATCGACCTCGAAAAGTGTGGTGGTTCCTTCGCAAGCCGCGGGCGTGAATATCGGCGTATCGGCGAGCGTGAAACCGTTCTCATCAAAATAATCACGAACGGCTTTGATCACCGTATGGCGGATCTTCAATACGGCATGCTGCCTCTTCGAACGGATCCAAAGGTGCCTGTGGTCCATCAGGAACTCGGTGCCGTGCTCTTTTGGTGTGATCGGGTAGTCGTGGACGTTCTGGAGCACTTCAAGACCGGTAACGTCGATCTCAACGCCGATCGGCGAACGGGCGTCTTCTTTTACGGTTCCGGTGACGATGATCGAGGACTCCTGTCCGAGTGCCTTGGCGGCTTCAAAGACATCCTCATTGTTGCCTTTGAAGACAACGCACTGAACGGTGCCCGTGCCGTCCCGGAGCTGCAAAAAGACGAGCTTTCCGCTCGACCGGGTGTTATAGAGCCAACCTTTGAGCGTGACAGTTTCGCCGATATGGTTCTCTAATTGCTCGATATAAACTTGGTTCATGAATATTAAGTGCAGACGTGAGAAAACTTTAGCGTGTATTTTACTTTACCTTTGGTGAACTGGCGAAATCCAAGATAGTCGTTGTCCGGATCCTTCGGAAACCGCCTTAAGTCAACGTACTTCGTAATGATATCGGCTGATGTCCTGGGCACAAAACGCAGAGCGCCATCAGCGGAGGTGCCTATCAGAAGCGACTCTATTTCTAGGTCCATATAAACCGTTTTGCCGTCGGCGGAAACCGCGGCAGGTTCAACGCCGCTATGAACGTACCAACTACGTGTGGTTTTTCTCAGAGTTGCATCAACGAGTTCGACCTTTTCAAACAAGAATTTGTTCTTCGCCGAAATACTAACGGAACCTTTATCAGTCACTATTTGCAGTTGATCATTGGCCGCTCTGGTGATCGGCAGGTCGAGCGAACAGCCGCAAGGCGCGTCGCCGGGTTCTTTCGCCATAACCTGCATATTATTTCCGTCTCCACCCGTCAACGGATAAACATGAAAGACTTCGTTGTATTCAGTCAAAGGGAACTTGAACTCAGTTTTGCGTGATTCGACATCGCACGGATCAATATGATAATTGAATCCGAGAACCGCAAGGCGCTCGTTGGCATGATCAGCCAAACGCTGCGGCGCGATGTCGGGTTCGGCTTCCTGTTTTTCCCTTAGTTCCGTCAGCAAGGTTGATGGCAACACCCGAGGCAGATCAGACCTGACCGACTGAGCCTCTATGTTGGGTGCAACGGCCAAGCATAAGACGATCAACGCAAAAGAAACCGATATTACTTTCATCTGATCCAGCCTCAATGCAAAGAGTTTCGAAAAAGTTATATTAACATGTCCTACAGCAACGAACTCAACTGCATCGGGCTTGACTTTGTTCGGCCAGAATAACACCTTGAAAGGTATGCCAGGTGATAAGAAAGAGAAGAAGAAGGTCAACTACTCCGGGGCATGGGCTGAGGCTCGCAAGATTGTCTGGCGTGCGAGGTGGCGGCTTGCGTTCGGAAGCGTCCTGCTGCTCATTTCGCGGCTTGCGGGGATGGTCCTGCCCGCATCGACCAAGTTCATCGGCGACGAGGTCTTTGTAAATCAAAGATACGAGCTGATCAAATGGATCGCATTGGCCATTGGCATCTCGACGCTAGTTCAGGCCTCGACTTCGTTCGCTCTTTCGCAGATCCTCGGCGTTGCGGCACAGCGTGCGATAACCGAGATGCGCAAACGCGTGCAGGCTCACATCGAACGGCTACCGATTTCCTACTTTGACTCAACCCAAAGCGGCCAACTTATATCGCGGATAATGAACGACGCTGAAGGGATACGCAATTTGGTCGGGACAGGACTCGGGCAGATCATCGGCAGTATCGTAACGGCGAGCATCGCGATCGGCGTGCTGTTTTGGATCAACTGGGTGTTGACCGTCGCCACTTTGGTAGTATTGCTGGCTTTTGGCGGAGTGCTCCTTTATGCCTTTAAGGTTCTTCGGCCGGTCTTTCGCGAACGCGGGCAGATAACGGCCGAGGTGACCGGACGGCTCGGCGAGAGCCTCGGCGGCATTCGGGTCGTTAAGGCATACACGGCCGAGCGTCGCGAAGACCTGAGCTTTGCCCGCGGGGCGCATCGGCTCTTCCGCAACGTCGCAAAGACCGTTACCGGCATCTCGGCGATCGGGTCGTTCTCATCCGTCATCATCGGTGCGATAGCGGTGGTGATGATCGTCATCGGCGGCAACGCGGTCCAGGGCGGAACGATGACGCTTGGCGACTTCTTGATGTACATCTCCTTTACGTTCTTGCTTGCGATGCCGGTGATCGAACTTACATCGATCGGAACCCAGATCACCGAAGCGCTCGCCGGACTCGACCGGATCAGGGAAGTGATGGCGATGCCGACCGAGGACGAACAGGATAAGGAACGTCGTCCGCTTCCGAAGATGGACGGGTCGATCGAGTTTCGTGATGTAGAGTTCGAATACGACGAAGGTGTGCCTGTGCTCAAAGGGATATCATTTCACGCCGATGCCGGGGCGACCACGGCACTTGTCGGCTCGAGCGGCTCGGGAAAATCTACGATCTTGAGCCTCGTGCTGAACTTCATTCGTCCGACGAACGGAACGGTGCTAGTTGACGGCATTGACCTTCAGTCGATACGGCTAAGAGACTACCGTAAGTATCTCGGCGTGGTATTGCAGGACAACTTTCTCTTTGACGGGACGATCCTTGAGAATATCCGCTTTGCGAATCCGGAGGCCACGATCGAGACGATCCGGGAGATGTGTAGGGTTGCAAACGCGGATGAGTTTATCGAGAAGTTCCCGGATGGCTATGAGACCGTCGTCGGTGAACGCGGCGTCAAACTTTCCGGCGGCCAGCGGCAGCGGATCGCGATCGCACGCGCACTGCTCGCAAATCCGCGCATCCTCATCCTCGACGAGGCGACGTCGAGTCTGGACAGTGAGTCGGAAGCGTTGATCCAGGAAGGCCTGAACAACCTTCGACGCGGCCGCACGACCTTCGTAATCGCCCACAGACTATCTACGATCAGAAGCGCGGACCAGATATTGGTGATCGAGGCCGGCGAGGTCCTTGAACGCGGTACGCACGAGGAACTGATATCGATGGACGGCCGTTACAAGCAGCTCTACGACAAGCAGTACCGTTTCGAGCAAAATCTATTCGTTAATCCGGGTGAGGATTTCACATCAGCTGGTACTGACGGGACACCGAGTTCTAAACTTTAATTGAGACAGACATTTCCTTGAACACTATGAGCAACACTGAACAACCTCAGAACTATTCGAACCACACACGTTGGTTTCCGCTGGTCCATTTTGTGATCTTTCCGCTGTCGCTCGTCCTGCTCGTTTGGGCGATCGTCGATGCGTGGCGGTTTTTCGACTCGTCGTCGTTCAGATCTCTCCTGCTGGTCGTTGTCGTGATTCTCGTAAGCCTCGCCGCAAGGGTGCAGGCTCTGCGAGCTCAGGACAGGCTGATCCGATTAGAAGAGCGGCTTCGGTATTCGGTCGTGCTCTCGCCTGAGCTTGCTGCTAAAGCAAGTGATCTCCGCGTCGGGCAGATGGTCGCGCTTCGATTTGCGTCTGATGAAGAACTGCCGGAACTGATCTCGGAAGTTCTTGCCGGAAGGCTCACTACGCAGAAGGAGATCAAAACGGCGATCAAGAATTGGAGAGCAGACCACTTCCGCGTCTAGCCGACCTCGGCCGAGAGCAATTCGCGGAGGTTGGGATATTTGCCGAGCCGCTCGAGCGACCGGATGACGATGCGAAACATCGGACGGATGTAAGCCTCAAAGTGCTTTTTGCCCCGAAAGGCTGACTGGAACGAGAAGGTCCCGACGGCCTTAAGACAACGCTGTACGGTCTGATGATCGAACTCGGACGCGAACTCACCATCATTGATCGTGGGAAGCCCTAGTGGGGTGCGGCTTTTTAGGAAATGATGGATCTTCCCAGCGATCCAATCATCGGAAGGCGGTTCTGTGACCCGGTCGAGAAGCAGCGAAACCAGGTCGTACGTGACCGAGCCGATGCGAGCGTCTTGATGGTCGATGATTGCCAGGCTGCCATCGGGGCGGATCATGAGATTCGCGGCGTGAAAATCGCGATGGCAGAGAACGGCAGCACGTTGCTCAAGCCAGGCTGAAAGTTCCTTGAACTCGTTCGAAACGGATGATTCAATTGCGGATGGTATCTCTCGGCCTCGCAGAGAATGGAAATAGTGTTCGCGAAAAAAATCGAGCTCCCACGATAGCTTCGCCTCATCGAACCTCAGTTTGCCCGCGATCGATCCGCTTGAGATCGCGAGATCGGTTGCCGATTGAATCCTTGGAATAAGCTCGATCGCAGCCTCAATAAGCCGATCTCGCTCTCCTTCGGTCGCGGTCAAAAGGGAATCGCGGAGTATTCGATCTCCGAGGTCTTCGAGAATTACAACAGAGTGCTCCGCGTTGGACTTCACAACCTTGGCCACGGGCAGACCAGCCTGGATAAAAAGCCCGGTTACGTCAATAAGTTGGTCGGGCCCATCGGTGTCACCATCGCCATAAACGCAGGCGATGACCGTGCTATCGCCATTCTTCACGCGAAAAAACTGGCGCGTTGATGCATCGGGCGTGAGCTCGGCTTCTATCTCGCCGAGCCCTGCCTCACGAAGGAATTCCTCGAGCCTATTTTGCTGTTCTTCCGACAATTTGATTGCTTACCGAAGCGGGACCACGTATAGATCGCCGTTGAATTCGCCCGGCTCCGCCTTCTCGGGGATCTCTCTGCAATTGCGAACCATATCCGCTCGAACGATCGCGGAATCAAAGAATTTCTGACCCGACCTGATGACAACACCGTCGCCAACAATAGTACGCTCGAGTTTCGCACCGGGTTCGACTATCACATCGTCCCATAGAACGGTGTCATTGACGGAATTCGGTTCGGCGATCTCGGACCGACGGCCGACAATCGTTCCGCCGCCGTCGTACATAGCCAGCGAGATCTCGAGGTACCGCTTCATTGTTGATAGTTCGAACCAACGTCCATCCGTGATGTGAGCGGAGATGACCGCGCCGGCATCGATCGCCGGACGATAGAAGGTCGGCACAATATCTGAATAGACTCCGCGAGGAATGTAATCAAAAACACGCGGTTCAAGGATCTGGATTCCCGTAAACATATACGGCGGCTCGTTGCTTTTACCTGAAGCCTCAAGAGACGGCATTCCGCCAAACCCTTTAACGCGGTTTTCGGACGTAAACACCTCGGTAAAACGCTCACGGGCGACATTTGGCTTAAGCACCATCGTCGCGATCGCCCCCGAAGAACGATGCGTCTCGATAGCGGCAGCAAGGTCAATGTCGGTGATCAGCTTTCCGTTGATGACAAGAAATGTTTCATCCCCGAGGAGTTGGCGAGCGTGGTCGAGAGCCCCGGAGGTTCCCAAAATGGCGGGCTGCTCGATCGAATAGTTGATCTTGACCCCAAACTGCGATCCATCACCGAGAGCCGCGATGACGGAATCGGGTTGGTGATGGAGGTTTACAACGATCTCGCGAAAGCCAAACTCTGCGAGGTATTCGGCGACATAGCCGACCAAGGGTTTACCCAGGAAGGGAATTGCCGGCTTGGTTCTGTCGATGGTCAGCGGGAAAAGCCGTGTGCCGAATCCCGCAGCCAAGATCATTGCTTTCATGCGTATAAGCCGCCACAAAACGAGTGACGAATTTAGAGCTTACTCAAAAACGATCAGAGGCTGCAAACGCAGCCTCTGAAAGCAAATGAATTATCGGTAGTTCCTAGTTGATCTGGTAGTTCGCAACCGCGAAATCACCAGTGGCACCAAGCTGGTAAGTTGTCACAGCGTTATTGGTTCCATTGAGGATCCAGAAAGTTCCGATCGCGGGACGCCAAACACCGAAGTCGGCCTTGCCATCACCATCGTAATCGCCAAGTACACGGACATCTGAATCTGCAGACGTTCCCCAGCTAACCTGATACGGGCTGCCGGGAGTTGCACTCGGTCGGACGTACCAAACGCGAGCACCGCCGGCGGTTCTGCTTACAGCAAGATCGGTCTTTCCATCGCCGTCATAGTCGGCCGGAACGATAAAGTCGGTATCCAAGCCGAACGGTACGATCGCAGTTCCGCCACCCGAAAGCAGGTGCCAGAAGGCCGCCTGTCCGCCGCCGGCCGAACGCTGGACAACAAAGTCGTTCTTTCCGTCGCCGTCGAAATCTCCAACCGCCGGGAACGATGTGTCACCGCCAGTTCCCCAAGGAACGAAGGTAATGTTACCTCCCGGGTTGTTGAGGCTGCCGCGATAGAAGAAGGTTGCCTGGGCGCCAGCCCCCGCAGGAGCACGGAAGACAGCCGGATCAGCTTTACCGTCACCATCGTAGTCGCCTACTACCGACGGGTTGTCACCGGTCACGCCAAAGGTCTCGATCTGGAGTCCGAAATCGGAACTACGCAGAATATAAAACGCTGAGACATCGGCCGCACCCGGACGCCAGGTAACGATGTCCGCCTTGCCGTCGCCATCGAAGTCGGCAGGAGTGAAGAAATCGGTCGTGCCGATACCCCAGTCATAACCAACAACGGTGCCGGTCGAACTCGGATTGATGAACCAACGCGTTTGGCCAGCGATCGGCTGATTCGTTTGACGAACAACCGCGAAATCCGATTTGCCGTCTCCGTCAAAGTCAGCTACTGGCGACCCCGTCGGGGCAGCACCTGCGTCGATGGTGAGTGAGGCGGCTCCTACGCCACCCGTGTCACCGCCGCCAAAATCGTTAAAGCGAAGGATCCACGTGCCATTCGGGTCTGCAACGCCGGCGAAAGCCGGGCTTATCGAAGTAACCGTACCGCCGCTAACATCGCCGCCGACAGTTGTCGAGCGATAATCGCCTGAAGGAACCGGTGTACCTGCGACCGAAAACCAGTTCGTTGCAGCGGCTGTATCCTTAAAACCGTACGGTCCGGCAAGGTCGTTACCCGAGCCGCAACCGGTCGCAGTAGTTGAACCACGGCGGCCCTGTATCGGAAATTGTGTTCCGTTCGGGGCGATGAGCGTGGTCACAACGTCCCCGCTCCAAGTATGGGCCGGGCTGAACGTCATGTTGACCTCGACATTCGTCGGAGCTCCGCTCAACCCTGAGACCGTAAACGTGACGTCCTTATTCGGACCGCCAGGAGCACCGCAACCCGCAACTCCGCGATCCGGAATGGCACCAAGCGAACCAGCATCCGCCGGGAATGTTGCTGAAGGTGCGGCTGCCGCGACTTCAACGGATTTGCTCGCTTCGACCTGCGTGTCGAGCGAACCGAGATAGAAAGCTGTTGCGCCGAAAACGCCAACGGCGGCAACGGCGACAAGGCTTCGTGAGGACCAAACCTTTTGTGTCCAAGACATAGATAGAATCTCCCTCCACAGAGTGACCGATACCCCGGCAATGAACTACAGATCGCACATCCCCGTGTATCGGAAGACCAAATTTTCAAAATCAAAGAAAAGAAAAGTGCCCTAAAAGTACATCGTTTCGAATATCTTGTCAAGACACCACCGTAGGGCTACGATGACGAAAGTGTCTGTTTTCCTTACATTTCGCCTTCTTCGGTGTCGGGAGCCTTAGCTCCGATATCGTTAATCTGCTAACATCTCGAAGGCCAAACCGATGTCAGACAAGAACGACAAGAGAGAGATCTTTGGATGGATCACCTACGACTGGGCAAATTCGGCCTTTTATACCACGGTTGTCAGCGTACTCTTGGGCCCGTATATCACGGCTCTTGCCCAAAATGACGTCGGACGCGGGGGAACAGTGCTATCCCTCGGCGGGTATGCTTCAATAACTGCGGATAACCTTTTCACCTCAACGTTAGGTGTTTCTGTATTCGCCCAAGTCTTCCTGCTTCCGCTGCTTGGATCGATCGCCGACTATACGAATCTAAAGAAGCGAATGATGGCCGCGTTCTGTTATACGGGTGTTATCGCGAGTTCGCTGCTGTTTTTCGTTACCGGCGATGATTATCTTTGGGGATGTGTCGCCCTAATTGTTGCAAACATTTCGTTCGCCGCGACGAATGTTTTTTATAACGCTTTTCTCATCGATATCACCACAGAGGATCGCCGCGACCGCGTTTCGAGCCATGGCTACGCCGCCGGATATCTGGGCGGGATAATAATGCTCTTCCTCAACATTGCATTGATCCAGTTTGCCCCGAGTCTCGGCATCACAGAGGGCACCGCCGTTCGGATCTCAATGCTGGCAGCCTCCCTCTGGTGGGGCCTGTTCGCTATCGTAACGTTTAAGCTTTTAAAGAACCGCAACCAAAAGAGGGAGCGCAAAGACGGCCAGAATCTCTTCAGCGCAGGTTTCAAGGAACTCGGCAAAACAGTAAAAGAGCTTTCCGGCCTTCGATACACTCTTTTGTTCCTGATCGCATATCTGTTTTATAACGACGGCATTCAGACGGTTATCCTTAATAGCTCTGTTTTCCTTTCGCAGGAACTTTTCGTTTCCCGCGGGCTCGAGACCGACCAGACTTTTCTTTTGGGAATCTTCGTGGTTGCCCAGGTCGCGGCGCTGATCGGAGCGATCGGTTTCGAATACCTTTCGCGGTTCATCGGGGCAAAGCGAACGATCATTGCTAGCCTTGTGATCTGGTGTGGAATAGTTATTTACGCTTATGGGTTCCTTGAAACGCTTACGCAAGCCCTCATTATGGCTGCATTCATAGGCAGCGTTCTTGGCAGCACGCAAGCACTTTCGAGGTCGCTCTATTCTCAAATGATCCCGAAGGAACGAGAATCAGCTTTTTTCGGGATCTATGAGATCTCAGAAAAAGGCACATCATGGCTCGGAAATGCGGTGTTCGCCGTCGTAATTGGCGTAACAGGCTCATATCGCCATGCAATACTCGCATTGATTGCCTTCTTCCTTATCGGCCTCGTGCTTCTGGTCTTGACGAATACGGTGAAGGCGATACATCAGGCCGGTAATCTCACTCCTGAAGAGGCGGAACGTTCCTTTCCGCCAAACTGATTTGAAGCAGATGCCGTATCCGATATAATTTTGCTGTAGCCTTTTATTTTTGGAGGAAATTCTTTGTGCCCGAAACTGCTGCGGAGAAAATGGTGACGATCTTTGGTGGCTCGAAATGCACCGCAGATTCCGAGGAATATCAGGAAGCTTACGCTTTAGGGAAACGATTAGCTGAAGCGGGCTTCGCGATCTGCACCGGTGGCTATCTCGGCGTTATGGAAGCCGCCTCGAAAGGTGCCCGCGAGGCCGGCGGAAGGGTTTTCGGCATCGTGATGAATCAGTTCCGCTCTGAACCGAACCGGTTTCTCACCGACAAGGTTGCCACCGACCATTTTTACGACCGACTTCAGAACCTGATCACACGATCGATCGGGTTCGTCGCGTTTCGGGGCGGGATGGGTACTGTTACCGAGATCTCGCTCGTCTGGAATAAGCTTCAGACGAATGTCTTGTCACCGCGCCCCCTAGTGCTTGTCGGCGAATGCTGGCGCAACGTTGTTGCGAACTGGGAGCAGGAACTCGTCGTATCAAAGAAGGACGTCGGTCTTTTAGATTTTGCAGCAGATGCTGCAGAAGCAAGCTCTATCATTATCAAGCGTTCCGGAGTATAAGAATCAATGAATTGTCCAAAATGTACTGCTGATTTAGCTGCAAACGCACGATTTTGCGGGTCATGCGGCTTCACCCTCGTGGCATCCGAACCGCCGCCAGTCGTCGGTGCACCGCCGGTTATCGGGGCGCCACCGCCACGTAACAACGAGACGTTTCATTTTGATCAGGATGGCCGGGGCCAGGGCCGAGGTTACACCTGGGAGATCGCCCATGCGGGCTCATTCGCTCTGGCGCTCGTTAAGCTCGATTCCGGCCAGTCGATCAACGCCGAGGCTGGGGCGATGGTCTCGATGTCTTCTAATGTGGACCTTAGCTCGCAGATGAAGGGTGGCGTCTTTGGGGCCTTGAAACGCGCAGTTGGAGGCGAATCTGCATTTGTATCGACGTTTACGGCCCAAGGCGGGGCCGGCGAAGTTGCACTTGCTCCCGGCACGCCCGGCGATATTGTCGGGATCGAAATGCGGAATCAGCAGTTCAAGGTGCAGTCCAGTTCATATCTTGCCGGTGACACGAGTCTTGCGGTCGAGACCAAATTTGGCGGAGCGAAATCGTTTTTCGGTGGCGAAGGCCTTTTCCTTCTTGAGGTAGGCGGAACGGGTTTGTTGCTGATCTCCTCATTTGGAGCGATATATCGGCGGGTTCTGGCTCCCGGCGAGGGTTATGTGGTCGATACGGGGCATTTGGTCGCCTGGGAAGGCCATATGCAGTATAACCTCCGAAAAGCTTCAAAGGCCGGTTTCTTCAGGAGTCTGGCTAGTGGCGAAGGCCTCGTTGCAGAGTTTTCCGGGCCAGGTGAGATCTTGATCCAGACAAGAAATCTTGCTGCGTTTGCCGGGATGCTCAAGCCCTTTTTCCCGTCGCAATCAAGCGGCGGAATTAACTTCGGAAGCTAGTATTCCGCCTTTATTTCGATGCGAACATAGTGAGCGACCGACCCGGCCATAAGAACCAAGTCAGGTATAGAGGCAGGGCTGTGTCCCGCGGTTTTGCGGTCGGGCAGATCGTCTCGCTTTATGGAGAAAGGCGGCAGTTCTTTCGCGTTTCCATTCCGGAAAGCTCCGTTCAGGGCGAGATACGCCGGCTGCAATCGGCGATCTCGACGGCGAAACATCAAATTCAACGGCTGATTCGCTCCGATAATTCGGGCCTCAATGCGATCGCCGAAGGGATCCTCGATACACATCTTCTAGTACTCGAAGACCACACCTTCCTCTCGAAGATCGAGAATTCGATCGAACACGACCTTGTGAACGCCGAATGGGCGGTCAAGTCCGTCACGGACTCCTACCTTATCCAATACCGCTCGCTTGATAATTCGAATATTCGAGAAAGGGCCGCGGATATTTTGGACATCGCCGAGCGAATTCAATCAGCTTTGGGCGGACGACGAAGGTCGCCGATGAGGCTTCCTCCGGATTCCGTGCTTGCGGCAAAAGAGATCCGGCCATCGACAATGATCGAGTTTGGTGAGAACCGGCCGATCGCGATCGTCACCGAACATGGCGGGTGGACGTCGCACGCGTACATCCTCGCCCGCGAGCTCGATATTCCCGCTGTTACAGGCCTTCGGAAGATACTGCGGCATCTTCGGAACGGCGATCGCATCATCGTCGATGGCTATCGCGGCGAGGTGGTTCTTAATCCGACCGCTGAGACAGAGAGAGAATATCGGTCGCGGCAACCGAAGCCGCCTACGATCAAGAGATCATCAACTGAACCGGCGGAACCTGCGAGAACGCTGGACGGCCATTTGATCAGGCTCACCTCAAATCTAGATTCGGTCAACGGGCTTTCGGTGGCCAAACGAATGGGGGCGTGCGGTATCGGGCTTTTTCGGTCCGAATTCCTGATCGGGCAGTACGGCCGATATCCAACCGAGGCCCAGCAGTTCGACGCATACAGCTCGTTGGTGGCCGCTTCTGATGGCGAAACGGTCAATATTCGAACTTTTGATATTGGTGTCGGACAAATATCCGGACGCCACGAGGATCGCGAACGTAACCCGGCACTTGGCCTTCGGGGTATTCGTCTGAGTCTTAGTTTTGAAAGCGAGTTCGTTAAACAGATCAGGGCGCTTCTGCGGGCGGCGGCAATTGGGCCTTTGAATATTGTGCTTCCGATGGTTGGAGATCTTGGCGAGGTCCATTCGGTTCGCGGATTAATTGCGAGGGTTGCAGAGAGCTTAAAGGAAAAAGACGTACCGATCGGCGAACCAAAGGTCGGCATTATGATAGAAGTGCCGGGGGCGGCGATCCTTGCGGACGACCTTTGCTCGGTTGCAGATTTCTTTTGCCTCGGCACTAACGATCTTATCCAGTATCTCCTCGCGGCGGACCGAGACAATGAAAATGTCGCCGGTTGGTATCAAACGCTCCATCCGGCGGTACTCCGAACTGTTCGCGATGTGATCGAGGCCGGAAAGCGAGGAGATCGGCCGGTCTCGATCTGCGGAGAGATGGCCGGCTCGCCGTTCTACGTGCCTCTTTTGGTCGGAATGGGGGCTGAGGAGCTTAGCATGAATGCGAACTCACTGCCGGAGGTCCGGCGCGTTATTGGGTCGATCGCATTCGAAGAAGCTCAAGCCCTCGCCCGCCGCGTGCTGAAGTTGGCGAGCGCGAAGGAGATCGAAACGCAGATCCGCGAGCAGCATCGTGATAAGTGGTCTCACCTTTTTCCGGGAATCAGCTGACCCAACACGAAAAGTTGGAAAAAGCGATAAAGGGCGATTACAACTGTTCAACATTTTTGCTATACTTCCGATTGCCTGAGGCGGAGCAGCCGGACGGCCGCCGTAACATTTTTGTTAGGGAGGAAAGTCCGAACACCAAAGGGCAGCGAGCCGGATAACATCCGGGCGCCCGCGTAAGCGGGTGACGACAAGTGCAACAGAGAAAAGACCAGCCCTCACGGGTGATGGGTGAAACGGTGGGGTAAGAGCCCACCGGCGTATCTGGTAACAGGTACGGCCAGGCAAACTCCTCGCGGTGCAAGACCAAATAGGGAAACGTTTTCGGGCGGCCCGCCTGTAACGCGGCAACGCGGACGTTTCCGGGTAGGTTGCTGGAGCCGGCGAGTGATCGCCGGCCTAGATGAATGGCCGTCATCCGCTTGCGGATACAGAATTCGGCTTACAGGCTGTTCCGCCAATGGGCCTTTTCACTAAGACCGGAGAATAAACAACATCTATGGCTAATCGAAAGGGAGTTTTCATCGGGGCGTATGTCCCCAATGAACTCAAGGAATCGCTTCGGCGCCGTGCCGCCGCGGAGCACAGAACTCTTTCACAGGAAATAACACGCATTTTGGTCGAAGCGGTCCACGGCAAAGGCCTTCCCGCCGGCAGCGTCGATCGGCGTAATGACACGACCATACCTCGAAGGCGTTCAACCGACCCGCCAACCCGTCGGCGGGCAGGTGACCTTCCGTATATTCCGCCAGACTCAGATGAAAAGTGACACGTTTTTGGAGCGGCTGCCGAAACATGGCGGCCGCTTTTATTTTGGCCATCCGAGTTTGATACGATTAGGTGATGCCGACAAGGTATATCGCAATATCAGTTATTTCCGTCTTTCTGAGCTTCATCGGCGGCTTTCTTGTGGCAAATGCGTTGAATCGCTCTGAGGTCGCGTCTCTACAAAGCAAGCTTCAAAAGTCGACGGCAGATCCCGCAGCGGCAAACAATAGCGCAAACGAAAGCACGCTCTCGGATGACGAGATTCGCGCTAAGATCGCCGAGGCCGACGCGACACCCGATAATTTTGCATTCCAGCGTGACCTTGGCCTCGGGCTATATCGTTATGCTGCAATGCAGCAGGACACAGCCTTGCTTCGCGAATCATCGCGCCTGCTCGAGCGAGCCTTGGGCCTGAATCCGAATGACTATCAGATCAAAGTCGCGCTCGGGAACTCCCATTTCGACGTGGGCTATTTCGAAAAGAAGAACGAGCCATTCGTGGAAGCTCGCAAGTACTATCGTTTGGCGCTCGATGCCCGCCCAAATGACGTCGAGGTCAGGACTGATTATGCGCTCACCTATTTTCTACAATCGCCGCCTGACAATACGAACGCGATAAAGGAGTTTGAGGCAGTTCTACGCGATAATCCTAAACAGGAAAAGGCTCTCCAGTTTCTGACACGGGCATATTGGCAGGCCGGACAGGGGGAACGTGCGTCGGTGACGCTGCAACAGCTTCGTCAGGCTAACCCCGGCAGCCCGGTGGTCAAGGAACTCGAAAGTCTTTTGTTGCAACCTCCCGCGGCGGCACAATGAGAGAAGCTCTAATAATCCTCGCGGTGATCTTGGTCTTGTTCGCGATTTCCGCCTTCCGCTATCGGAAGCAGATCAAGACCATCTACGGCGTCTGGAAAGCGCTTAAGGAGATTCGTTCGGGCGGATTTCCGAATGGGCCGAACAGCCTTGGGCAAGAGGCCGAGTCCTCTAAGCTCGCGAGATGCATGAAGTGCGGAAGCTGGCACCCGGAAACGAAGATGATAAGGGTTGGCAACGGGCCGCTGTTCTGTTCCGCTGCGTGCTTTGAAAAGGGAGCCAAACAGGCGGCTTAGCATTTAATAGGCGAACTGTCCGAGATACCACGATATAATTGTTTCCCCGAAAAACAGGGCTGCGACAGAACCGATGCCGAGAAAGATGCCAAACGGGATCTGTGCCTGAAAGTTTCGGTCTCGCTTGATGAGGATCATACCGACGCCAGCGACCGCTCCGGCAAATGCAGCGATGAAGATCGCGAGAAACGCGAGCCGCCACCCAAGAAGAGCGCCGTAGCCGAGCATCATCTTTACATCGCCGAGGCCCATCGCGTCAACGCCACGCAATCGCTTCCATGCCGCTCCGATCGCCCAGAGAATTCCGCCGCCGGCGAGTGCTCCCAGCACGGCTCCAGCAAGCGAAACGAGAACAGGCGACTGTCCGGCAAGCTCGGAAATCGGGTACGAAAAGGTATCGGGGAAATAGGAACTCCCGGCCATCATAGGAAATGCGATCCTGACCAAAATGGCAAATATCACGAACGGATAGGTGATCACATTTGGCAAGATCATGTGTTCGGCATCGATGAAGACGAGCACGACCGTAACGGTTAGAAAGATCAGCGCGACCGGAAGAAATGCGGTGAGCCCGAAAAACCAGAATGCCGAAAGCCAGAGAAGAGCGTTGAGCAACTCCACCGCCGGGTAGCGAACCGAGATCGGGGCTTTACAGTTGCGGCATTTCCCTCCGAGTATCAGCCAACTGAGAACAGGAATGTTGTCGTAAGGCTTGATCGCCGCGGAACATTTGGGGCAGGCCGAGTTTGGAAAGACGATCGACTGTTCATTCGGGACACGATGGATGACAACGTTCAGGAAACTCCCGACCACGGCACCAAAAGCGAAGATGATGACCGCCGGGAGCCACGTGGGCTCGAGGATCAACGGATATAATGGTTGGAGAGGTTGCATCTGTCGGCCTATCTGAAATTGATTCGCTTATTTATTCCCCGCGACCGCGAGTAGAATAATCGTAAGCGAGACCTTGGGAAAAGAAAAGTACGGGGAACTGAAACCCGACAAGGTCCGGCATCGAAACTAACGCTGATTCGGTTTGGCTGTCACGCTGCAATCCGTTTAGGCGAGGTGCAACCGGGACACTTACTAATTTTATGACAAAGCCTGTTGTGATCATCGGGGCCGGTTTGGCGGGCATCTGCTGTGCACTTGAATTAGCTGATGCGGGGCACGACTTCGTTCTCATTGACTCATCTGACCGGGTCGGCGGGCGAATAAAGACGGACATCGTTGACGGCTTCAAGCTTGACCGGGGATTTCAGGTCCTTCTCGATAGCTATCCTGAAGTAAGCCGCCGACTAGAGCTCCGCGACTTAAAGCTCCAGAAATTTCTTCCGGGGGCGAAGGTGCGGTTCGGCGGAGAGTTCCACTCGGTAACTGACCCGTTTCGCCGGCCTTTGGAAGCGATCCCGACGGTCTTCTCGCCGATCGGAAGCCTGCTCGATAAGCTTCGGGTCGCATTTCTGCGGGCGGATGTGCTCAAGGATTCGACCACCAAGCTTTTTGCCCGCGAAGAAACTACAACGCTCGAACGCCTTCGTTCGGCCGGATTTTCTGATCCGATGATAGAGCGGTTCTTTCGGCCATTCCTCGGCGGTATTTTTCTCGAAAGCGAACTTAAGACCTCGAGCAGGATGTTCGACTTCGTATTTCAAATGTTCTCGACCGGTAATGCTTGCCTCCCGGCTGAGGGTATGGAGGCGATCCCGCGAGCATTGGCGGACAAACTTCCGAGTTCTAAGTTGCGGTTGAGTACGACCGTAAGCAGCATAGAAGAAGGTGCGGTAGTTCTAGATAACGGCGAAAGGCTCGAGGCCTCGGCAATCGTTGTTGCTACCGACGCTCTCAACGCGGCGAAACTGTTTGGCGATCAGAAGGTTCGAAAGGGCGTCGGCGTCACCTGTGTTTATTTTTCGGTTCCGATTGCGCCTTTGACCGAAGCCGTATTAGTGATCAACGGTGAAGGGAAAGGCCCGATAAACAACCTTTGTTTCCCGACACGGGTCGCATCGAGCTACGGCCCGGAGGGAACAGACCTTGCGTCGGTAACCATTCTCGGGACCGGGCACGATTCGGATGCATTCCTCACCGAAGTGAGCGAACAACTGAGTGATTGGTTTGGGAGCGAGGTAAATGACTGGAAACATCTCAGAACCTATTCGATCGAATTCGCTCTTCCTGCTCAAGAGCCTCCCGCCCTTTCACCGCCGGAGAGGGAAGTTAGAATTCGACCGGGCGTCTACATTTGCGGCGACCATATCGAAAATGCCTCAATACAGGGTGCGATGGTCTCCGGCAAGCGAGCCGCGACTGCATTGCTCGAAGACCTGCAATGAGCCGAAATGAAAACGAGGCTGTCGTTTCCGACAGCCCCGCTCAACCGACAGCATATTTGCTAAAGTTACATCACAGGGTTCTTTAGGATAGCTACCAATTCCCGGATTCGTGCCGAATTGACCTCATCCGCTCCCTTCACTTTCCCAAGAGACGATGCGAAGCCCTTCAACCGCGACTTCGATTTCTTGTCGAGCTTAGAGGCCTCGGCCGATCCGAGTGCTTCGCGGAGTCCGGCGATCTGCTCGGTGGAGATCGCTTTCGATCGCTCGAGTTGATCTACGAACGCCTTAGCAACGACCACGCTTCGCGGCCAAACGATCCTCTCCTGATTCTGGACGTTGAACTGCGCATACTTAACAGTCTTGGCAGCGTCGATCTCATTCTGTGTGAGAAACTCGGTCGGGGTGAGTTCGAAAATATCGAGCCCGCGAGCGATCTCCGATGAATAAATGCGGCCGTTGTACCAATACGCCGACCACGACCCGCCCATCACGAGCATCTTGTCGTTGATGGGGCCACGGTCGAAATATCCGATCTCGGTCGGATTTGCGGTATCCGTGAATTCCATCAACGATATTCCGCCCTGGTACCACGACTGAACTTTGATGTCGCGTCCGGGAACCGGGATCAGCGAACCGTTGTGGGCTACGCAGTTTTCGGTCGCAGACTGAGCCGCCGGCAATTTGTAATAGCTCTTGAACTCAAGATCGGTGCCATTGAGGTGAAAAAGTGCATTTGCTCCCCATTTGTCCGGGTCGCTCTCACGGCAACGCGGGCCCATTCCGCCGCCCCATTCGTCCGTGAAGACGACCTTTTTGCCGTCGTTAGAGAACATTGCAGAGTGCCAATACGCGTAGTTCGGGTCGTTGACGGCCTCAACACGTTTCGGGTTTGCCGGATCCTTGATGTCGAGCAAAATACCATTCCCGGCACATGCCCCGGCCGCGAGTCCGATCTCAGAATAGACCGTGATGTCGTGACATTGATTCGTCTCTTGCGGACGCCCTTTGGACTCATGCGAACCACCGTCATTGAGCGCATTGATCGCACCGGTCGCGGGATCGCCAAAGATACGCGGCGATGAGACCACCTTCGAGTTCTGCGGAGCCTTCAACGGCACCTTGATGACTTCGATCCGGAAAAGAGCAGTATTCGGGTCCTTGTCAGGCGGTCCGCCGGAGCAACCCTCTAGTTCCTCTCCCGGCCTTACGAAAGAAGTTCCGGAAACGTAGATGTAAACGTTGTCCTTGTCCTTCGGGTCAACGACAAGAGTATGGGTGTGCGAGCCACGGCATGTTTGGACAGCTCCAACCTGTTTCGGGCTCGTTATGTCGCTGATATCAAAAATCCGAACTCCACGGAAGCGGTCCTTGTTTGCCGCCGGAGGCCCATTACCGCCGGGTGCGCCTGTCGCCGGGAAGCCTTGCTCACCGCAATCTAGGCGGCCATTCGGCATTTCAACCGACATGAACATCAGATTTTTGTGGACCGAGACGTCGCCCTGTCCGCCGGGGCAGACCATCGAGGTCAATAGCTTGGTATCGGCGGGGTTCGAAATGTCGTAAATATTGACGCCGTAGAAATTTCCCAAAAAGAGCCGATCGCCCTGAAAGGCGAGGTCCGAATTCGCAAACGCCAGCCCTGCAAAAGAGAGCCGCATTGCGACCGGAACCATGCTCATATCGGGAACTCCAAGGGCTTTAAGGGCAGTTCCGACCTTTGGCGCTTCGGGATCGATGCCGAGCTCGAAGGCTGCAGGCTTCTTCAGAAGCGATATGTGCTTTATCCCAACGGCAGCCTCGCCAGCGTCGAAGAGGCCGGGTTTAAGCTTTGCCCGCGGGTCATTGACGTTAGCTCCCTTCATACCGGCGGGAAGCTCGGGCTTCGCGCCGTTTTGGGCAATGATCGCCTGTGAGCCGGAAACAACCAGCACCATGCAGGCGAAGATAATAAGCGATTTGATCGATTGCACTTTACTCATGATTAAGCATTTACGGCATTCTCGTTAACAAAGTTTCCATTGTTTTGATCTCGGCACGTTGTCCGCTATCGACATCGGTGGCGAAGTTGAAGAGTTCGGCATCCTGACCGGCTCCGGCAGTTTCAAAAAGGTCCTTGACCATAACCAATGCTCCTTCGTGATGCTGGATCATCCCCACGAGAAAAAGGCGGTCAAACTCTTTGCCTTTAGCGTTTCGGAGTTCGTTCATCTGGGCCGCGGAAAGCATGCCCGGCATTGAATGTTTAGAACCCCCCGATCGGCCGCCGTGGCCGTGAGCCGCGGAGCCTTCTGGCGATTGGTTCCGAATCTCGAGCCATCTCTTCATAAACTCCATCTCATCTGCCTGCGATTTGCTGATCCGCTCTCCAAGCAGCCGAATATCGCGGTTCTCGGTCCTGGATTCGATCATGTCGGTCATTTCAACGGCCTGTGCGTGGTGGACGATCATTCCCTGCATGAACCCGATGTCCTTTGAGGTGATCGCCGGCAACACGCCGATGGTCCCATTCGGAAGCCGGCGGGTCGGCTCTCCCGGAGCCCCGGGCTGAACTATGCTGGGCTGTGTAACAACCGGCTGCTGCGCAGTAACACTCAACGCACAAGCAGTGAGAACAACTGCAAAGAAAACGCTCGAGGTCGCCCGCAACCGTCCGTCATTCAAGTGATATGTGACCCAGGTTCTCATTTTTGTGGTAAACGGTATCAAATATAGCCATCGAAAGCGAAGAATGCGGCTGGATCATACAACTACACCTACACCTAACATCTCCAAACTTCAAAACGCTAAAACTCAGCAAAAGGTTCTCGCAATGAAGCAAAGAAATGCGAAGGAAATTGCGGCCTCAACTATTTCGATGTACTCGGGTTATAATGGGTTGGAGGCGGCGATCGGAATCGAACCGATGAATAAAGGTTTTGCAGACCTCTGCCTTACCACTTGGCTACGCCGCCGTCTAAAAAAGTATAAAGGAGAAATGATAAGGGATAAAGGTAAAGCCATCATCTTTAGCCTTTTTCCGTTATCATTTCTCCTTTCAAAAAAATGGAGCGGGAGACGAGGGTCGAACTCGCGACTTCAACCTTGGCAAGGTTGCGCTCTACCACTGAGCTACTCCCGCACAGCAATCCCCTATTTTACTTTCCGCTTGTGGTTTGTCAAGCCGCATCGCTCGACCGAAATAAGGACATGCTAATTCTGAACAGTGATGTCCTTGATGAAGCTCCAGTCTCCGCTCGGGCTGATCTTTACGTTTCCGATCCGCTTGCTTGTGATCACCATATTCGCGGGATACCAAAGCGGGAAGAGCGGAAGTTCGTTGCTGATGGTCTGCCAGGCTTCGACGTAGAGCTGTTTTGCTTTTTCGCGGTCGGTCTCATTCACGGCCTGTTCGATCAGCTTGTCCACATTAGGATTGCTATAGCGACTACGGTTACAGCAACTAACGTTCGGGCCCGGTATGCGGGCGGTGGTGAAGAGATCCTTCATAAAGATCGGATCTTGATTTCCGCCCACCCAGACGCCCGTGTTCATTTGGAAATTTCCTTGGGTGAGCTGTTCGCGGATCGTGTTCGGATCAAGCGTTTCGATCTGCACATTCAACCCGACCTCGACCAGCATGTTCTGGATCGCTTGAGCATAGCTGCTGTAGGCGGCGTTGCCGGCGGCAAATTTGAACTTGATCGGTTCGTTCTTGTAGCCCGCTTCTGAAATTAGCTTTCTCGCCCGCTCGGGATCGAATGTGTATTGCGTCCCGGGCGAATAAGCCCAAGAGCCCTCGGGAAGTATTGAATGTGCGATCTTTCCCTGACCCGAAAGCAGTTCGCGGATTATCTTTTCACGATCGACAGCATAACCGATGGCCTGGCGAATTTTCACATTGTTCAACGGGGCCGACTGTGTGTTGAGCCCAAGATATTGAATGTTTGAGCCGTCAAATTGTTGAACATTCAAATTCGGAAGGCCCTCAAGCGTTTTCAGCGAATCGGGTGTCAGGTTCGATGGAAGCGGGGCAACGTCTACCGCTCCAGTTTGCAATTCAGCCTGAAGAGCACTTGCATCCGGAATGGTCTTTACCCGTATTTTTGCGACCTTTGGGGCACCTTCCCAGTATTCGCCAAAAGCTTCTAGCTCGACCGTGCTCTGTGACTGGTCAAATTTCACAAACTTAAACGGGCCCGACCCGACAGGCAGCTCCCGTTGCGTTGCAACGGTGCCGTCCGGAATTATGGGAATGGCAACGAGATTCGAAAGCAGCTGGTTTTTCAATGCCGGGCGTGCGATTCGGACGAGAACGGTCATTTCGTCGGGCGTTTCGATTCCTTCAATGTGAGCGACGAGCTGTTTGTCAACCGAATCAAAAAATGCCAGACGTTTATAGCCTGTACTCTTGAAAAGTTCGTCGAAGGTGTATTTGACGTCCTTGGATGTAAAAGTGGTGCCGTTGTGGAACTTGATGTTCGGCCGCAGCTTGAATGTTATCGTCTTGCCGTCTTCTGAAGTTTCAATGGTTTCCGCCATCTCGCCGGTGTAATCGAAGCTCTCGGTCTTTTTTACGAGAGCATTGAACATCAGATTGCGCACGCGTTCGGCAGCGGCATCTGATTTATCCGAGGTTAACGTATCAAAGCCGGAGAACGACTCTGAAAGAGCTATTGTTACGTACTCTGAACCGTCCCGCCGGCACGCCATTGCGGCCGCCATTACAAAGACAACAAAAACAACAAGAAACTTTCTCAAAATATTCTCTCCCAATTATGACGTGAATTTACTGGAGTCTAGCCTTAAAATCGACGATCTTCGCTGATAGCTCGTCGAATTCCGACTCGTCAAACTTGATCGGCTCGGCAAGGGTCGAAGCAATTCGATCTATCCTTTCAATCGATGCGTCAAAGTGTGCTCGCGATAGCTCACCATTTTCTAGACCCGCTTCCAGGTGGTCGTAGCTTCGGACTATAAGTTCAGGTTCTGA
Organism: Acidobacteriota bacterium; assembly: GCA_016716435.1. Classification (NCBI taxonomy): domain Bacteria; kingdom Pseudomonadati; phylum Acidobacteriota; species Acidobacteriota bacterium. The sequence goes on from JADJWI010000008.1 coordinate 1,119,933, forward strand.
GCAGATCGCTAACATATCCTCGCCTGCATTTATCGCCATCAAACACGCTTCCGGTAGCCCGTAGTCCCGCGTTATCGCACCCATCAACAAATCGTCAGTGATCGCAACGCCACTGAAACCGAATTCTTCCTTGAGCAGCTTATTTACAACGAGACTGCTTAGAGAAGAAGGTAAAAGTCTGCCACTTCGGTCCAGCTCCTGCAAGGCAAGCTCGGGATAGACGGCATGAGCGACCATGACGAAGCGGACGTCGAAGTCCGTAAGGAGTCGCCGATACGGGTGAAGATCGATCGATCCGAACTCCTCCTCGCCGATCGGAACAACCGGCAGTTCCTCGTGCGAATCTACGGTTGCAGCAGCGAGTCCGGGAAAATGTTTCAGGCAAGCGGCGATACCTTCCGCCTGCATCGCATTCAAAAATGAGCCGGCAAGGTCGACGACTTCCTCGGCAGAATTTCCGAAAGAACGTCCGCGTAACCCATTATTGTTTGCCCTTCGCTCATCGGTGGCAACATCGACAACGGGGGCAAAATTCATATTAAAGCCGAGCAGCCGCAAGGCGCGTCCGATCAACGCGCCGTGTTCGCGAGCGTCTTCGGCATTTCTGATCTTGTCCGCGGCCGGGAAAGGTTCGATGATTCGCCGGAGTCGATCGACAGTGCCGCCTTCCTGATCGACACTCAACATTATGTGCGAACCAACCGTCTCTCGGAGCGCAAGCAGAAGCTCATTGACCTGCTCTGCCGAACGAATATTACGGGCAAAAGGCAAACGCCGCCGGGGCGAACGCGTTCAAGCAGTTCTCGAGTCTGCGCATCGATCTCAGGGCCCGGAATCCCGATAAAGAAAGTTTTTCCGATCGACCGATCCATGTTTATAACTCCTGATCCTCAGACGCTTCGTTGTTTGCCGGCCGAGCAAAGAGCGACATCTGAGCGGAGGCCGAACGCCCGGCAGCACGCTTGAGTCCCGAAATTTGTTCGTCGGAAAAGACAGCAAGCTCGTATTTCTCAAGCTTTTGCAACACCTCGTTCGCCCTGTCGATGACCTCCCGAGGAAGGCCTGCAAGCCGGGCGACGGCGATACCATATGACTTCGATGCCTGCCCGGGAAGGAGCTTATGAAGAAAGACGACCTCGCCATCGCGCTCGACGGCGGAGATCTGGTAGTTCTTCGCCCCGGGAAGATGCTCGGCAAGCTCGGCGAGCTCGTGATAGTGCGTGGCAAAAAGCGTCTTTGCCGAGTGCTCGGGAGAATTATGGAGAAACTCCGCTACCGACCAAGCGATAGCAAGCCCGTCAAATGTTGATGTTCCGCGACCGATCTCGTCCAAAACAACCAAGCTCCGAGGCGTCGCGTTGTTCAGTATTGCCGCCGTTTCGGTCATCTCGACCATGAAGGTGGACCGGCCTGACGCCAGATCATCAGATGCTCCAACACGCGTCCAGACCCGATCAACTATCGGCAACCGAGCCGATGTCGCTGGGACAAACGAGCCGATCTGGGCGAGCACCTGGATCAACGCCACCTGTCGAAGAAGCGTTGATTTTCCACCCATATTTGCCCCGGTGATCACGAGTAACCGATCGGTCGAATTGTTCAGGTAAACATCGTTCGGCACAAACGAACCATCGAGAAAAGCCTCGACCACAGGATGCCGGCCATTCTTGATCTCGATCTCGTCGCCGTCATGCAGAACGGGTCGGACGTAATTTCTCTTCGCTGCTGTTTCGGCAAGAGCGGCGAGGGCATCCAGAGTGGCTATCGCACGAGCAGTGGACTGCAGCTTTCTGATCTCATTGCGGACCGCGGTTAGAACTTCGCTGAACAGCTCGGTCTCAAGCCGGATCATTCGTTCCTCGGCCCCTAGGACCGACGATTCCCATTCCTTAAGCTGCGGCGTTGAGAATCGTTCGGCATTGGCAAGGGTTTGCTTCCTTTCGTAGTCGTCAGGAACCTTCGAGAGATTGGCCTTGGAAATCTCAATGTAATAACCAAACACGTTATTGAACCGCACTTTGAGTGTCGGGATACCGCTTCGTTCGCGTTCGCTGGTTTCAAACGCGGCAATCGCCTGCTTTACGGAACCCGCAACGCCGCGGATCTCGTCGAGCTCCACGTTGAACCCCGCACGAATGGTACCTCCGTCCGAAAGATTTGCCGGCGGCTCATCAGCGATCGCTTGGGCAATAAGCTCGCGAATCTCGGGTAGCTCGTGGATGTTCTCGGAGAGAACCTGTAGAAGCAGCGAACGGGCATCGCGGATCGAGGCGTTCAATTCGGGAGTTTGCCCGAGCGAGCGGCCGATCGCGAGAAGATCACGGGCATTGAACGAAGGCATCCCCAGCTTTCCGACCAGCCGTTCGATATCAAAAACACTTTTAAGAAGAAAGCGGACCTTGTCCCTGAGGATCGAATCGCCGAGTTCCTCGACCGCGTTGAGCCTGGTTTCGATCTCACTTCGTTTAACAGAAGGACGCATGATCCAGCCGCGAAGGAGCCGGGACCCCATGCCTGTCACCGTGCTGTCGATCACACCGAGCAAGCTTGACTTTGCGGAGCCGCCGCGGCCAGCGATCAATTCGAGATTGGCGATCGTGACCACGTCCAGATTCAGGAAATCGTTCTCTTCCTGCATCGTCAGCCCTAGAATGTGCTCGGCGGAATCGCGACGTGTTTCGATGGCATAGGCTAGGCATGCTCCGGCTGCAGCGGTCGCCCCCGCACGGCCCTCGATGCCAAAACCTGCCAAAGTCTTAACCCCGAACTTTCGAAGAAGAAGCGCCTGTGCGGCCGCTGTTTCAAATGAATCCTCATTGACAGGCGTCACACCTATCTCCGTACCTCGGACATCGTCTTGCTCAGTTTCGGGATAGAGCAAACTCTCGCGGCGAGCAAATCCGAGATCTTCTGCCCATCGTTTTGCATTATTGCTTGGCATTATCAGCTCTTTCGGCGCGTACCGCTCGATGCGTTCCCGAGCTCGTGACCAACGATCGGGCCCGTCAAATTCCGAGACGAAGAACTCGCCGGTCGAGACATCCAAAAAGGCAACGCCGACGGCATCGTCCACCTCGACCGCTGCGGAAAGAAAAATCGGTTCGCGATCGCTCTGGAGTTGTTCATCAACCGAAGTTCCGGGAGTAACGATCCGAACAACTTCACGGCGAACGAGCTTCGTGCCTTTCGAAGCTTGTTCGGTCTGGTCACAGATCGCAACGCGGTAGCCCTTTGAGACGAGTTTGGAAATATAGCCAGATGCGGCGTGGTAGGGAATACCGCACATCGGAACAGGGTTGGGCGACTCTTTTTGACGTGCGGTCAGCGTGATCTGGAGTTCCCGCGAGCCGATCAACGCATCCTCATTGAACATCTCGTAAAAATCACCGAGGCGGAAAAAGAGAATGGTTCCCGGATACTGCTTCTTGATCTCGAGGTATTGCCGAAGCATTGGGGTGGCATTGTCCATGACTTATCCGTACTCCGGAGAGTTTAGCCAAAACGAATTCGGTTTCAAAATGACGGTTTCCAAAGTCCTTGTCTTTTGTTAGACTTAGGGATTGATTCTTATCGCCGATCGGCTCTCGGGCTTCGCTAGGTTCGAGGGAAGTTTGTAGTGATAGACATTTATGCGCGATTTTGCCCACTTGGAGAAGTTTTCCATGCGAACAATACTTTGGCTAACAGTTTTCTTTTTGTTGGGCACTAACCAACTTTTTGCACAGGGCGAACCGGCACCGACGCCATCTGGCCCGGCTTCTTTTCAGACCTCAGAGGAACGATACCGAATCGGGTTTCAGGATACGCTCGAGATACAGATATTTCGCCGTCCTGAACTCAATCAGCGGGTGAATGTTAATCCGAATGGGACGATAACTCTTTTTCGGCTCGATGCTCCAATAGTCGCCGTCTGTAAGAGCGAGCGGGAACTTGCAAATGAGATCGCGACCGCATACGCAAAGAACTACCTCCGAAACCCCGAGGTCAACGTAATTGCCGTAGAGCAACGCTCTCAGTCGTTCGCAGTAATGGGCGCCGTTGAAAAGCCGGCAAATTACTACATCAACCGGCCGATACGCCTTCTTGAGCTTCTTGCTCAGGCCGGTGGGCCGACCGATAAGGCCGGTTCGCGGCTGATAGTCGCTCGCACGGGCAGCCGTTCGAACTGCCGGTTGACGCAACAACGTTCGGACGAAGATACGGAATTTGAGATCGTTCATCTCAGCCTTAAGGATGTGCTCGAGGCGAAACAGAATATTCCTATGCTGCCGGGCGACATTGTATCGGTCCTCGAGGCTGACGTCGTTTATGTCTACGGCCACGTGGTCAAACAGGGTCAGGTGATAATGAAGGAGCCGCTTACGCTTACGCAGGCGATCGCCTCGGCGGAAGGCCTGAAGCCCGCTTCTCGCACCGATGTTCGGATCTTTAGGCAAAAGCAAGGCAGCTTGGAACGCGAAGAGCTCCTATTCAACCTCGGTGACATCGAGAAGCGCAAAGTCGCCGACCCGTACCTTGAACCGAACGACATAGTGGCGGTAAATGAGGACCGCGTGAAAAGTATTTTCAACTCGATCGGTCGTTCGCTTACTAACGGCATTCCGAGTATTTTCTACCGCGTTCCGTAAAACTTTCGGCTTAATCATGCGAGAAACGAGAGACATCATAAAGAGCCCGAGCGATCCTGCGACCGATATCGAAAGGCAGTTCGATCCACAGTTGGTTCCGGGCTCGGGCCGTTATCCGGCCTACAGGGAATTGCATTCAGCCGAAGGCTTTAGCCTGATGGAATATTGGTCGGCTATCCGCAAGCGGCTTTGGCTGGTGATCGGAATTGCGGTGCTGGTCACCACGCTGGTTGCGATCTACATGGCACGTAAGCCGAATATCTATCAGGCATCGGCGACCATTCAGGTCGACCTCGAACAAACGAACCCTGACCTAATCACAAGTGACCGCCAGCGGCCGAGTATTAATCTTGACCCGTCATATTTCAATACCCAGCTCCAGCTAGTTGGCAGTGACACGATCCTCCGCAGGGTTATCAAAGAGCACAGTCTGGACACCAACAAGGAGTTTCAGGCCGCGAGAGCGGAGGGCTCAGGTGGTGCCGTCCGCGGCTTTCTCCGCGCGATCGGGCTTGCCAGTTCGGACGATAAGCAGAATGATGCCGCCTTAAGCGAATTTGCGGCCTCACCGAATTCGGGCCTGATGTCGGCGGATGAGATCGCAGAGGCGATACGTCTTGCTCCGTATGTCGAGATAATCAAACGCAATATTTCGATCGAACCGGTGAGGGAATCACGGGCGACGGTGAAAGATACCCGATTGATCGAAGTTGCTTTCCGCAACACCGATCCGCAATTAGCTGCGTTTGTGGTGAACGGGATCGGTGAGACATTCGCCGTTGCGAACCAAGAGCAACGCTCGGGAACGTCGCGAAAGACAAGCGACTTTCTTCAGCAGCGAATCGCTGACCTGCAGTCTGATGTGCGTCGGGACGAACTTAAGCTCGTTGAACTTGAAAGGTCGGAAGGGATCTTAAAAACGCCGGGCGATCAGACGATCGTACTTGAACGGCTTGCTGGGCTAAACAAAGACCTGCTCACGGTCGAGAACGAAAGAAAAACGGCCGAGGCACAGTATCTGTCCGTTCGCAACAATCCTGAAAGGGTCGCTGCGTTGGCCGAAGCCGAGAGTGCCCGCTACATTACCGAACGCGAGAATTTTCTTTTGAATTATCGCAACGAGACTCAGAAGACGATTGCAGGGCTGACGGCAAACCGAGCGAAGCTCCTGGAAGAATTTCTTCCAACTGCACCGGAGATAAAGGAGATCGATTCTCAGATCAAGAGTCTTGAAGATTCTTTGGCCACTGCTACGGAGAAGGCTCAGGCCGAGATCCAGGCATATCGCAGCCGGACCGCCGACAATTTGTTGAAGGTCCTCGAAACGCAGTATCGGCGGGCCCAAGAGAAAGAAGACAAGATTCGGTCCGCCTTCAATGTTCAATTTCAGGAAGCACAGGGCCAGAATGCCGGTGCCGTGATGATCAAGCTGCTCCAGCAGAATATCGAGACGAACAAGGGCTTTCTCGACAATCTGCGGAAGCAGCAGAGCTCTAACGATGTTGCGTCACAGGGGTCTGACAACAATATTCGCGTTGCACAGTATGCGATCCCGCCAAAGAATCCGATTTCTCCGAGTAGAACCTCGACGGTCCTTGCAGCTCTGTTTCTTTCGACGCTTTTCGGAATGGGTTTGGCACTTTTCCTCGAGTATCTCGATGACACGATCGGTACGACCGAGGAGATAGAAAGCTACCTCCAGCTTCCTGCACTTGCGGCAATTCCTTCTCTCGATTCATTGCCAAAGCGGAAGCTCTTACTCGTCGGCGGTTCTGATAAGGAGGACGATGAATCGGTTCCGGTGAATTCGGAACTTCTCATTAACACAGACCCACGGTCATCGCTTGCGGAAGCGTATCGGCAGCTTCGCACGTCGATCCTCCTTTCAACCGCGGGCCACGCTCCGAAATCGCTTCTCGTGACCTCAAGTTTGCCTTCGGAGGGCAAAACCACGACCGCGACCAATACAGCGATCAGCCTTGCTCAGACGGGTGCCAAAGTTCTTGTTATCGATGCCGACATGAGGCGGCCGCGACTTCATTCTGTTTTCGGTATTTCGAATGGCGAAGGGTTGAGTACGATCCTCTCCAGCCAAATGTCGGAAAAGGAGATCCTTGCGGTGATCCAGCAGGAACCGAACAGCAAGCTTAATCTCTTGACGTCCGGCCCGATACCGCCCAACCCAGCCGAGCTTATCGGCTCACAGCCGATGGCGGAGCTTCTTGTCACGCTACAGAAGCATTTCACCCACGTGGTCATCGATTCGCCGCCGATTACCTCCTTTACGGACGGTGTGCTGATCGCGTCGATGGTTGATGGCGTCATTCTCGTGGTTCATTCCGGCAAGAGTTCGCGGCAGATCGTTCGGCGCGCCAAACAACTCCTGAACGACGTTGGTGCCCGCATATTCGGTGTTGTGCTCAACAACGTCGACATCCGGTCGCAGGATCATTACCACTACTATCAGAGCTATTACAATCAAGGCCACTACAGGCAGGACGAAGAATAGTGGCAGTTGGAATTCCGGTTAAAGTCCCATTGGTAAAGGATACGATCAGTCAGGAAGAGCTAATGGCTCTTTCTGACTGGCTTCGTACGTTCCCGCGTCTGACAAAAGGCGAGCTTACAGTTGAATTCGAGGAAAAGTGGTCGAGCTGGCAGGGTTGTAAGTATTCTGTTTTCGTCAACTCCGGGTCGTCAGCAAACCTCCTGATGTTCTATGCATTGCTCCTCTCCGGGCGGCTGAAGAACAAAAAGGTGATCGTGCCGGCAGTTTCGTGGGTGACGACCGTTGCCCCGGTGATCCAATTTGGCCTCGAGCCGATCGTATGCGATTGCGATCCCGTAACCCTCGGTTTGGACACCGATCATCTCAGCAAACTCGTTGACGAGCACGACCCGGCGGCGATCATTCTGGTCCACGTTCTTGGCTTCCCGAACAAGATGGACGAGATCATGGCTATTTGTAACGAGCGGGACATCGTATTGCTTGAGGACTCGTGTGAAAGCCTTGGTTCGGAATACCGCGCGATCAGGACAGGTAATTTTGGACTGATGAGCAGCTTTTCGCTCTATTTCGGCCATCACCTTTCGACGATAGAAGGCGGAATGGTCTGTACCAATGATTTGGAGATGAAAGACCTGCTCGTCTCTTTGAGGAGCCACGGTTGGGACCGCGACCTGCCGAATGCGAAACAGAAAGAGCTGCGGGCCAAATACGGTATTGATGATTTCCGGGCATTTTACACGTTCTATCATCCGGGCTTTAATGTCCGATCGACTGACCTGCAAGCGTTCCTTGGATTGGGACAATTGCGGAAGGCCGACTCGGTCGTCGAGAGCCGCAATCGAAATTTTCTGCATTACGATGCAGCCATAAAAGATTATCAATACAAGGTTCGACAACGCGAGGGAACGCTGGTTTCTAATTTCTGTTACCCGCTCATCACCGACAGACGAGATGAGGTGGTAAATGCATTGACCGAGGCCGGTGTTGATTCGCGGCCGCTGGTGTGCGGGTCGATCGCCCGGCATCCGTTCTGGTATGAACGCTACGGACACGCTGAGCTTCCGTTTGCCGATATCGTTCACGACAACGGAATGTACATCCCGAACAATCATGAGATGACCGATGCTGAGGTCGAATATGTCGCTGACGTCGTTAACTCTGTCCTTTGATGTCCCCTATTGCCGAGAAAAAGCGAGTTGCCATCGTCACACCGGTCCACAATCGGTGTGACCTTACATTGCTTTGCCTTCGAAGCATTGCGCGGCTGGATATCACCGGACTTGAGGTGTTTACGGTCATTGTCGATGACGGCTCGACCGATGATACGGCCGAGAGGGTAAGTGCGGAATATCCGGACGTCGAGATAATCACTGGCGATGGAAATCTCTGGTTCAGCGGCGGAATGAACCGTGGTTTTGAAGCTGCCCTTCGCCGAGACCCCGATTATATTCTTTCGATCAACAACGACACGGTCTTCGATCAACAGCTTCTACAAAATATGATCGAGACTGCCGAGAAGCATCCGAGATCCGTAGTCGGAGCTCTGCTTCTTCTTTGGGATCAACCGCATCGGGTCTTTCAGGTCGCGCCGAAATGGAATGCATTCTGGGGTGGCTTTCGCCACTGGCAGCAGCAGACCGTCTGGACCGTGCCGCAACAGGCTTGGGAGGTTGAGATCATCGTCGGCAATTGTGTTCTTTTTCCGGTCGAGGCAGTCCGCGAGTGCGGGCTGATGGATGAGAAGCGGTTCCCGCATTACGGCGACGCCGAGTACACGCCGCGGATGCGTCGGGCAGGTTGGACGCTTTTGATCGACCCACGCGCCCGGGCTTTTTGCCAACCAAACACGTCGCCGCCATCGGTAGGGAAAATGCCTCTCGCGAAGAAGCTGCGGACCCTTTTCCTCGACAAGGGCAATGCCAATAGCCTCTGGCGCCGGACGTTTGCGAATCTTTATGGAGCTCCGAATAAATTTTCCGGCCTCATCGCAACGCCGGTCTTCTATGTCCGATACCTGATCGGGCGGAACTACGAGACCTCGTACGCGGAGGTCGCTCCGGAGCCGCTACTAAAAGACCTCTATGCAGACAAGGTCGTCGCTCCGGACGAATAGGCCGGACGGAGTTCCTCGAGCCAATAATCGGTCATCTCATCGAGCATAGATTCGAAAGTGTATTCGGGCTTCCAGCCCGTAACACTCCGCAGCAGCGATGAGTCGCCTTTGAGATTGTGAAGTTCTTCGGGACGGAGGAACCGTTCGCTGACACGAACGTAGGCTTCCGGATCGAGTTCGAGCTTTGCGAAAACGTAGTTCACCAGATCGCGTACGCTGTGTGAAATGCCGGTTGCACAAACGTAGTCGCCCGGTTCATCAAGCTGGAGCAACATCCACATTGCCAGCACATAATCCTTCGCGTGGCCCCAGTCGCGCGTTGCGTCGAGATTTCCAAGCTCTAGCCGATCGGTTTGACCATACTTGATCCGGACCGCTTCTTTACAAACCTTATTGGTCACAAAGTTGGTTCCGCGACGCGGGCTTTCATGGTTGAAAAGAATGCCATTGCTTACAAATAGCTTGTAAGAATTTCGATAATTTCTGGCCAAGTGATAGGAGAATACCTTCGAGCACCCGTAGGGCGAAACCGGATTCATCGGAGTCGTCTCACGCTGAAAGCCGTCTTCATCGATCGTGTTTCCGAACATTTCTGACGACGAGGCTTGGTACATCTTAATGTCGGGTTTTGTGAGACGGACGGCTTCCAACAAATTAAGCGTGCCAAGCCCGGTCGCATTGGCGGTGTAGATCGGCTGATCGAACGAGATCCGTACGTGCGACTGCGCAGCTAGATGATAGATCTCATCGGGCGACGTCTCTTTTATCACATAAACAAGCGACGAGAGGTCTGTAATGTCACCGTAGTGGAGTCGCAGGTCCGAGCGTATGTGCTCGATCCTTGTCGTCTGCGTTTCAGCGACGGAGTTGCGCTTGAGGATGCCATGCACCTCGTAGCCTTTTTCCAGGAGCAATTCTGAAAGATAACTTCCATCCTGCCCGTTAATTCCGGTAATCAAAGCCGTTTTCATGATCGATCAATTGACTTGTAATAAGAATACACGCGGCGGAGACCCTCGGCTAGACCGGTGAATTCAAAATCGGGGAAGATCTCCAGCATCTTCGCATTCGAGACATCTTTGCGAAACTGCCCATCGGGCCCGCTTGAGTCAAATTCTATTGAAAGACTTTCATTTCCCGTCGCCTTCAAAGCGATCTCGGCGATCTCCCGGATCGAGAGGTTCTCAGAAACCGCGACGTTAAAGTTTTCGGTTACGTCCTTTTCAACACACTCGGCAAGCACTCTTGCCAGATCCTCGGCGTGCATGAACTGCCGCAAAGGCTTTCCGGTCCCGAGCAGATTTATCTTCCCGGCACCTTGCTGCTCGGCTTCGATTATCTTGACGAGCAGTGCCGTAACGAAATGGCTCTTGTTCTTGTCGGTCTTGTCGAATTCACCGTATAGATTGCACGGAATAAGATAGTTGTAGCTTGTTCCGTATTGAGCGTTGCTCGCGTCAATGTGGGCGGCCAGTGTTCGTTTGCTGATCGCATAGCCGAAGTTCGTCACCTGCGGCGGCCCATCGTGGAGCATTTCCTCGGTCATTGGGTAACTGTTCGCCACGTCCGGATAAATACAGGTGGAAAGCACTGCAGTGAACCGCCGAACCCCCGTTTCGCGGGCGTACTTCAAGACGAGAGTGTTAATCAAGAGGTTATCTTCGAGAAACTCCGCAGGGCGCGACTTGTTATCGAGTATGCCGGCGACCCGGGCGGCAAGGTGAATGACCCGGTCCCACTTCGACGTGAACAGCCTTCGGACATCTTCCTCGCGGCGGAGGTCGAACTCCTTGGAAGAAACGTAAACTGCATCCGGAAGGTATTTACTAAGATGGCGGCCCACTAAACCGGAGCCGCCCGTCACTAGGATATTTTCCATGCTGACCTTAAAATACACATTTTGCTCTTATGCGACAAGCAATCTATGCCTGGAACTATCTCGAGTGGGGTGGTGCGCAGATACACCTATTCGCGATAATTCGTGAGGTTAGGAAGATCTTTCGCGTGTCCGTCGTCCTTCCCACCGGTTCAGACCCAAAAGTGTTGAAATTTATTGACGATCTGGGCGTTGAGCGACATTTTTTTGAAGGATCGATAAATACCAAGCCGGCGGGAGGACTTGTCGGGAGCATCAGGTCTCGTTTTCGAAAAATGAAGACCGAGTACCGAATGATGCGAAAGATCGCTGAACTCGGACCCGACGGGGTTATTCACCTCGATCTGCTTCCGCATTATTCGCTTATCCCGCTTATTTGGGCCACGCTGTACGCTGAAGTGTTCATCACCTCGCACAATCGGTTGCCGGAAGTTGTCCCGATTCGTGAAGCAATCTGGAGACTTAAGTGCTCGGTCATTTCAAGGTTTCGGAATTTTCACGTATTTTGCTCAAACGAAGACGCAAAGAACTATTTCTCCCGGCATTATTCGAAACGCACTGCTGAAGATATACAGGTCACCTATACGAGTATGAACCCAGATGAGATCGGGCCGATCGCAAGTGACCCTTCGATCCGTGCGAAATTCCGAGAATTCATCGGGCTACGCGAAGACGAGATTGCGGTACTTTGCGTTGGTAACTTTATCGACCGTAAGGGAAGGTGGGTGTTCGTCGATGCAGCTCAAATAGCGGCCGCGAAAGACCCTTCGTTGAGGTTCGTTTGGCTGTCACCTTTGCCCGCAGATCAAGAAGCGTTGGAACGTATCAAAGGCTACGGGCTCGGCGAGCGTTTTCGGCTGGTGATCTCGGATGAAATAGGAAAGGAACGCCATGACGTGCTCGGCTTCTTTTCATTAGGGGACATTTTCGTGCTGCCGAGCTTTGTTGAAGGTCTCCCGGTTGCTCTTCTCGAAGCGATGGCTATGGGGCTTCCGGCGATTTCAACAAACGTCAATGCAATTCCTGAGGCGGTCATTCATGAGCAGACCGGGCTTTTAGTCGAGCCTGGCGATGCAGATTCACTTGGGGAAGCGATACTTCGGCTTGCATCGGATCATCAACTCGCTGAAGAACTCGCCACTGCGGGAAAAGCTTATGTGAATGCAAACTTCGACGAACGCGTTGTGGCACGAAAAGTTCTCGCCTCTTACCTTTACGCACTCGGGGCCAACTGATGCAAACAGGGAACAATGTTATCAGGAGTATCTCCTTCGGTGCGTTGACGTGGGTCGGCCCGATGCTGCTTAGCCTGATCGCGACGCCGTTCATCGTCCGAGCCCTCGGGCTTGAGGGCTACGGCATTTACGCACTTGTTCTCGGAATCATCAGCTACTCATTCAACTTTGGCGTTGGTCGGGCCGCGGCGAAATATGTGGCCGAATATCAGGCGACAGAAGATCGGCAAAAAATTGGGCCGATAGTATCGAGCAGTTTGATCGTGAGTATAGCTCTAGGAGCTGCAGCGGTACTTCTCATCGGCTTTCTCGCACCGTGGCTGGTCGTCAGCGTTCTCGGGATCGAGGCTCGCTTCCAGGACGGTGCGATAAATGCTCTATACATCGCCGCTGGCATCATTGTCGTAACGCTGATCAATCAGCTATTCGGGTCGGTACTGCAGGGGCTGCATCGTTTCGACTTGTATTCAAAGCTCTTTAACCTGACCAACTTTGCCGTTGTCCTCGGGAATCTCACTCTTGCCGTCGCGGGTTATGGACTTGAAGCTTTGCTTGCATGGAATCTCGGCGTGCTGATGATTTCGGTCGTTGTTCATGCCGTCTCCGCAAAGCGTCTCCTTGCCGATATCAATCTATTCTCCGGTTTTGACCGCGAATCCTTGCGGAAGGTTTTTCTTTATACGGGCGGCGTTGTTGGTTACCAGCTTTTGGGGAATGTGCTTCTGCTCTTTGAACGCGGATACATAACGCGAGTCCTCGGGAGCGATCAGCTGACCTATTATGTCGTAGCAATGGCGATCGGCCTATACCTTCACGGGTTTTCAACCAGCCTACTGTTAGCCATTGCGCCGGTCGCAAGTGAACAGAATCAGGATCTTGGCCGGCTGAAGAAGCTCTATGACCGGTCGACCAAACTGATCGGAGTGATCGTTGTGTTTGTTACGGCGGTCCTTCTTGTCTCGGGAGGGTCGTTCCTAACCCTTTGGATGGGCCAGCAATTTGCCGATGAGGCAACGGCGATCTTGAAGATCCACACGATCACATTTTCACTTCTTTCGATTGCCGGCGTCGCGTGGTTCATGCGCGAAGGCCTTGGGGTTCCCAAGCACAATCTTTATGTTTCCGCGATCTGCTTTGTTGTGACGCTGTCCCTTATGCTTTTGACGACCAAATACGGGAATGTCGGGATGGCGTTGTCGCGTCTAGCGGGCTTTTCGGTGATGTTCTTCTCGATCTTTACATTTGAGCGGTGGCTCTTTGGTAAGTTCGACGGAATGTTTTGGTTACGCAATTCTTTTCGGTTGCTAGTAGCCGCGATTCTCGCAGCGACACTACTTTTCTTCTCTCTGCAAACCTTCTCTCTTGCGTGGCCGGCTTACATCGTAGCGGTTGCCTGCAGCGGGCTTCTATATTGTGGTATTCTTTGGGTTTTGGGGTATTTGGACCAGTCTGAAAAGAATGCGATCTTTTCAGCGATCAGGTCCCGAACTGCATGACCGTCGGATTCAAAAGCGTTCAAAGAGTTCAGTTTCTTAAAGAGCTTGCCAAGGGCAAGCGTGTGCTCCACCTTGGCTGCACCAATTTTCCCTACACGCTTGACTCGATCGCCGCCGGTTCGCTCCTCCATGCTGACCTCGCTGCAATTGCCGATGAGCTAACCGGTTTCGATTTCGACCAAGAGGGGATCGATCTCTTGACGGAACGCGGTTTTGGAGAACTTTACCGAGCGGATCTGGAACGCCTTGAGGAGGTGACCCTCGAGCGCGAATTCGACGTCATCATTGCCGGCGAGATGATCGAACACCTGAATAATCCGGGCCTCTTTCTAAAGGGAATCCAGCGATTCATGAATTCCGAGACAAAGCTCGCGATCACAACAGTAAATGCCTTTTGCGCTTTTCGATTTGTGATATATGGCTTTCGCGGTAAAGGCGGCCAAAACGAGCCGGTTCACCCGGATCACGTTGCCTATTATTCATACCGGACCCTGAAAAAGTTGATCGATAATAGCGGCCTTACAATAGATGAGTTCAATTTTTACGATCTCGGCGTTGAGCATCGCGGCACGCTGAAATGGTATTATCGAGCAGTAAACGACGTCTCGGTTGCCTTGTTCCCGCAGCTTAGCGACGGTGTGATCGCAGTTTGCCGGAAGCGAACTGAGGGCGCAGAGTAGATCGATTCAGATGGCATTCTCCGGAATTCAAAACACGCAGAAACTCGGGTTCGGGAACAGCATGCTCGGTCCGGTTCTTGTGTTGTGGGGACTCGTGTTTTTGGTCGGTTTCGGTTTCATTTGGTATTCAAATGAGATCGGAACCAGCTATCGGAATTTTTATGTGCTTCCTTGGGTTTTTCTAACCGCGATCGTAATACTCGCCCCAAGCGCCTATTTATACTGGAAGGGCCGGTTCGACCTATTTCACCCGCTTGTTTTTGCTGCATGGTCCTATCTATTGCCGGCGTTCGTCGTCGGCGGCGTGATCGTCGCTTTTGACTGGGTTGAGTGGTTCTTTATCTCGTTCATTGAGGACCCTCAGTACAATATTCCGCTTACCCTCGTATACATCTCAATTGGATTTCTTGGCCTCACAGCGGGTTATTTTTCACCTTTTGGCCGTTGGCTCGCGGAACGTATCGAACCGTTTATGCCTAAAAGGGAATGGAATCCCGATCAAGTTTGGCTCGCCGGTTTTGTATTGATCATACTTGGCTCTGGGCTTAATATCTTCGGGTTTCTTCAAGGCCTTCTTGGATTCCAGAGGAATATCGAGATCGGAGCCTTTGACGGGCTTATTTCGTTTCTTGTGATCGTTCTGACCGTTGGCGGATTAATTCTCTGGCTTGCCGTCTTCACAACGAAGCAGCGTTCCGGGATCTTCTATTTGACTATCGGTCTGTTACTCGCTTTGATCCCGCTCAGAATGGCCTTGCTTGGTAGCCGAAGCAGCTTGATCATCGGGCTTTTGCCGATCGCATTCGCTTTTTACCATTCCGGCCGCAAGATCAAGTGGCAGTACACCGCGATTTTCGGTATGGCGGCAACTTTGGCATTGCTGATCGGGGTTGCGTATGGAACGAGTTTCCGCAACATCAAGGGCTCTGAGGCCCGCGTTGGTGCCGGCGACTATTTGGGCCAGGCTGTGGCAACCGTTGATTATCTCCTTGAAGAGGACCCGACCGTCGTATTTGGGGACACGATCCAAGCACTAGCACACCGCATCGAAAACCTCACTTCGGTCGCGATCGTGGTTTCAAACTACGAGAAACTTGCGCCTTATGAGGCCGCATATGGACTTGAGAATAATATTCTGAACGATCTTTATACATCATTCATACCGCGCTTTTTTTGGCCGGAGAAGCCGACAACATCCGACCCGCGAGCGTACAGTGACCTTTATTTTAGTTACGGTGATAATTCCTTCGCGATCTCACCGTTCGCTGACCTTTTACGGAACTTCGGGCCGATAGGAATTCCGATCGGGATGATGTTCCTCGGCTTCTATTTGCGGTTCATTTACGCCGCTTTGATCGAGACCCCATACTCGACAATGTGGCGAAAGGTCGCCTATTTTATGCTGCTCACGGTTGTTTCTTACGAGGCATTTTTCGCTATTATCTTTCCTTCGGTGATACGAACAGTTTTCATTGTCGCTGTGGCTTTGTTCCTTGCCAATCTACTTTTAACACGAAGAAATGTCGCGAACGCTTGACCTCGTAAAATGGACCCTTGCCCTTGGCAGCGGCGAGCAGAATTTTCTAGGGGCGAAGTGGGTTCCCGGCTTCCTCGCAAGGTTAAAAGGCGAAAACCAAAAGAAATGGGCCTTGAGGTTGCTTTCGATGAGTCCGCATTACTTTATCGATGGCACCTCAACAAAACGAGCGGATGAAACGACCGATGCTTTTCTTAACAGGGTTTTCGATGTAATAGTCGAGACGAGGATCGAGATCTACGAAAAAGTTCTAGCTGGCTATCTCAAGTCCGATGATGTAGTGGTCGACTATGGTTGCGGCCCGGGATTTGTAGCGGCCGCGGTCTCGCCACATGTCCGGAAAATATACGCACTTGATATCTCCGACGGTGCACTCGCATGCGGTAAGATCTTGAACGGCCGAGAGAACATCGAGTTTGTTCACGCAAAGGATTCCGAAGACGTTATCCCCAAAGGTGGCGTAAATGCGATATATAGTTATGCAGTCATCCAACATATGACCGACGAAGTCTTCCAGTCGATGTTGGAGAACTGTGCCCGATATGTGCAAGACAAGGGTAAGTTGATCCTTCATGTTCAGCTTCCGGATGACGCGTGGAGGACCGAGGCCGAGTGGCGAGCTGATGCGTCAGCAAAAGGACGCCTTAAGTTCAAGTACGGTCTCCATTGTTTCGGCCGAACAGAGGAAACGTTCGGTCAGATGCTGTCCGAAAGTGGATTTGAGGTAACAGAATGCCTCGAGATGGAGGGGCTTTTCGGTCGGGAAGACCGTGAGTTGGCTTCGCAACGGCTGATCGTCGCCGTTAAGAAATAGAAAGCAAGATGCCGAAGATCGTCTTTACAAACGGATGCTTCGATCTGATCCACCCGGGTCACGTTAGCCTTTTGGAGCGCGCTCGGGCGCTTGGCGATCGACTCGTCGTCGGAATCAATAGTGATGTGTCCGTTCGCAAGATCAAAGGACCAGGCCGGCCGGTTGTCGACCAGGAGTCGCGAAAAAAGGTCTTGCTTGCTCTTCATGCGGTCGACGAAGTCCATATATTTGAAGAACTTACGCCCGAAAGGCTGATAAACGACATTAAGCCTGATGTTTTGGTAAAGGGTGGAGACTGGAAGGAAAGTGAGATCATTGGGACTGACTTCGTCAAGAGGCTTGGTGGGCAGGTCGTCTCGCTTCCTCTGGTCGAGGGCTTTTCGTCGTCTAGTTTGATCGAGACTATCGAAAAGGACGATGGGCCAGATGAAAACGAAGCTTCAGAATTCGAACCGAAAAGCATAGTAGACGCGTCGTTCGAAGAACATAAGCGAGTATTTGAGCAAGCCGACGATCTTTTGATGGGTGCGATCGAAAGCTCTGCCCAAATCATCATCACGACGCTCCAGAATGGCGGTAAAGTTCTTATTTGTGGGAATGGCGGTAGCGCCGCAGATGCTCAGCACCTGGCTACAGAGTTTAGTGGCCGGTACGAAAAGGAACGAAGGGCACTTCCGGCAATTGCATTAACAACTGATACTTCAGCCTTGACGGCGATCGCCAATGATTACGGCTTCGAACAAGTTTTTGCTCGTCAGGTCGAGGCCCTCGCCGTGCCCGGAGACTGCCTGATAGCGATATCGACGAGCGGGAACTCACCAAACGTAATTGCCGCCGTGATGGCCGCTCGTCAGATAGGATGTAAGGTAGTCGGTTTGACGGGCCAAAGTGGTAAAAAGCTCGCTTCGCTTTCGGATGAATGTGTCCTCGTGCCGTCTTCGCGGACGGCGAGAATTCAGGAAATGCACATCACGGTCGCCCATATTTGGTGTGAGTATGTTGATGAATTTGCCGTATCGGATCAATGACAACAATTTCGCAAAAATTCGCCGATACAAATGTTCTTGTGGTCGGTGACCTCATGCTCGACCGCTTTTGGTGGGGCGATGTGACGCGCATTTCGCCTGAAGCTCCCGTTCCCGTCGTGCGGCTTAGAAGGGACACTTATGCCCCTGGCGGAGCTGCCAATGTTGCCACAAACGTCGTCGGACTCGGAGCGAGGGCCGCAGTCGTCGGGTATGTGGGTAACGATCCGGAGTCCGAGCTACTGAAGGAAGCTTTTGAGCGTTCGAATATCCCGGTCGCAAATCTGATAAGAGGTTCAAATTTCCCGACGGCAGTGAAGACAAGAATAATCGCCCACTCTCAGCAGGTCGTGAGGGTAGACAAGGAGCCATTCGAAGGGCTTGGAAGAGGGCATGAGACCGAAAGCCTCGCGATCCTTGAAAAACTTCTTCCGACGGTAGAAGCGGTCGTAATATCTGATTATGGAAAAGGGTTTCTTACAGACAAGATCATTCGATTCCTGATCGAAAGCTGCTCGGAAACTGGGACACCTGTGCTTGTGGATCCAAAGGGAAAAGACTACACAAAGTACGCAGGTGCGACCCTGATCACTCCGAATCGGAAGGAAGCCGCCGAAGCAACGTCGATGAGCGAGGAGGATCCGGAGTTGATCAACGGCGCTGGGATTCGGCTACGCGACGAGATCGGCATTCGCAACGTGCTGATAACACAGGGCGACAAGGGAATGACCTTATTTAACGAGGATGGAACGCGGGTTCACATCGAAGCAGAACCCGTTCAGACCTATGACGTTACCGGGGCCGGCGATACCGTTGTTGCAACTGTTGCGGTCGCCGTCGGCGCTGGCCTTTCCTTGACGGAGGCTGCCCGGCTTGCCAATACGGCCGGCGGCATTGTTGTTCAGCAGGTCGGCACGTCCGCTATCACGATCGATCGCCTGCTCGCGGCCTCCAACGCCAGCACGTCTCGCGATAGTTAGTTTCTAATGAAGATCTGCTTCATCGAACGCCTGGAGGCTGACACGCCCAGCATCGAGCGGGTATTCGACACTCTAACAACCGAACTTCGCTCGCTAGACGTAGAATGCGTGCGGCAGAAACTCCCATACGGAAATCGATTTCTTGACGTACTTCGCAACTTACTACGCTTCAAGCCCGAGCCAGCGGATATTTATCATATTGCAGGGCACATAAATTACATCGCGCTCAGATTGCCCCCGGCGAAAACGATCCAGACCGTACACGACCTCGGCATCCTCGAACTGCGAAGCGGGCTCCGCAAAAAAGTGTTGCAGTGGCTTTTTTTCAAAGGTCCGTCCCGTCGGGCGAGAAAGACGGTCGCGATCTCGGATGCGACACGACGGTCTCTCGCCCAGATCGCCGACGTTGACGTCCAGTCGATCGCGGTAATTCCAAATCCAGTTCCGCCGGGGTATGCTCGGCGGCCGAAATCTCTGGGTCAACCGCCGCGTGTACTACAGATCGGCACGGCACCGCACAAGAATCTTGAAAGAACTGCGAGTGCTCTGAGCGGGATGAAAGTTCACTTTCGCGTGATCGGCAGACTCTCAAATGCTCAGCGAGCTCACCTAGAAAACGAGACGCCGGACCACTCAAATATTGAGTTTGTTGATGACAGCTCGATGATGAAAGAATACGAAGCTGCGGATATTGTTGCGTTTTGCTCTCTCTTTGAGGGCTTTGGAATGCCGATAATCGAGACCCAGGCCATTGGGCGTCCCCTCGTCACGAGTGATCGAAGTCCGATGAAAGACGTAGCCGGGAAAGGCGCGGTCTTGGTTGATCCTGAAAGTATTGAAAGTATTCGACAGGGGGTTGCGAGCCTTCTATCGAGTCCAGAATTGATGTTAGAACTAGGCGACCTTGGCGCAGAAAATGCCGGACAATATCGCGTCGAAGCCGTCGCTGAGCGGTATCTAGAGCTCTATAACGAGATGATGAATGGCGAAAAGCCTTAAAGCAGTGGATTAGCTGTCGGCTGCCGACATATAAAGTTGCATATGAAGGTTCTAATTTTCGGCGGTTCGGGAATGCTAGGGCATAAGCTTGTTCAAGCGTTAGGTGAGGTATTTGACGTAAAGTACACCCTGCGTGGCAGCTTTGATTCAGTGCGTCGCTTCGGCTTTCTTCCACAGGAAAGCTGCATCGAGAATGTAGATGTAACGTCGGAAAATGCGGTGCGCGAAACATTGCAAAATGTCCTTCCCGACGTTGTAATCAACGCAGTCGGGGTGATCAAGCAAAAGCCCTCTGCCTCAGACGTTATTACGACCCTTGAAACAAATTCGATCTTTCCGCAACGGCTTGCGGCGTTAAGCGCCAAATATGGGTTCCGGTTGATCACGGTCTCGACCGACTGCGTTTTCGCAGGAACCCGGGGAATGTATCGTGAAATCGACGCCCCCGATGCACTCGACCTATACGGACAAAGCAAGCATTGGGGCGAGGTCACCGCAGCAAATTGCCTTACGGTCCGGACTTCGATCATTGGCCGGGAGCTTTCAGCGGGCCACAGCCTCGTTGAGTGGTTTCTGGGAAATGAGGGAAGCAAAGTAAAGGGTTTTCGAAAGGCGATCTATTCCGGCTTTCCAACTATAGTCTTTGCCGATATAATCAGGGGTTTGATCGCAGAACAGTCCGAACTTTCTGGCCTTTATCACGTTTCGAGCGACCCGATAAACAAGTTCGAGTTGCTCCAACTTGTTGGGCAAGCATATTCACGCGAAATTGAGATCGTGCCTGATGATGACTTTGAGATCGACCGTAGCCTTGATTCGAGCGTTTTTCGGTCGCTGACGGGCTTCGCTCCTCCGGATTGGCCGGAAATGGTCAGGTCGATGGCTGAAGACCCGACACCATACGATAAATGGAAATGACAACGCCTTTTGAAGGCAAAAAGATTCTGGTGACCGGCGGAACCGGCTCGCTTGGCAAAACCCTGGTACGGCGACTGCTGACCGGAGAAATGGGGATGCCTGAGCGGATCACGATCTTCTCTCGCGACGAAGCCAAGCAGCATTTTATGCGGCTTGAGTATATGCACCGCACGGCCGCGACCGATGAGGTCATCTATCAGAACTCGCAAAACGTGCTGCAGTTTAGGATCGGCGACGTCCGCGACTATGCCTCACTTGCAGCAGCGATGACGGATGCCGATGTCGTCTTCCATGCGGCCGCGCTGAAGCAGGTTCCGAGCTGTGAGTACTTTCCGTACGAAGCCGTATTAACAAACATCAATGGTGCGGCAAATATTGTCCGTGCGATAAGGGAACTTCGGTTGCCGGTCGAGACAGTGGTCGGAATTTCAACTGACAAAGCATGCAAGCCAATCAACGTCATGGGAATGACGAAGGCTTTGCAGGAGCGTGTGCTTCTCGAGGCGAACCGCGACCTTCCAAAATGCCGGATAATGTGCGTCCGCTACGGAAACGTCATCGCTTCGCGAGGTTCGATCGTTCCTTTGTTCGTTGAACAAGTTCAGAAGAAGCAACCGCTCACGGTTACTTTGCCCGAGATGACGAGGTTCTTGCTCAGCCTGGACCGGGCCGTTGACACTGTCTTCGCCGCGATCAGAACCGGCAAGCCGGGCGAGACGTTTGTACCGAAGGTCGCCGCTGCAAAGATCGTCGACGTCGCAAAAGCGCTGATGGGCGATGCCGACCTGCCGATCGTTTTCACCGGTATCAGGCCGGGTGAAAAGATACACGAGATCATGGTTTCCGAGGAAGAATGCTATCGGACGGTCGAACGCGGAGATTATTTTGCAATCCTTCCGGTTCTGCCGGAGGTGCGTGGGGAAGATGAGTTCACACCTGCGCTATCGGCAGAGTATTCTTCAAAAGATGATAATGTTTCCGGTACCGAGCTTCGGGAGCTGTTAAGCAGTGCGGGCGGCGAGATCGCGAGTTTTCTGACCGCAACGGGGTAGAGCAAGATGCGAGTAATGACGATTTTTGGGACGAGGCCGGAGATAATCCGGCTTTCGCTTGTGATGAAGGTCCTTGACCAACATTGCGACCACACCACTGTCCATACCGGCCAGAATTACGACGAAAGTCTAAGTGACATCTTCATCCGCGACCTCGAAGTTCGCCAGCCCGACGTTCATCTTGGTATTCGTTCAACGAGTTTCGGGGATCAGGCATCGCAGATACTCGCGGGCATCGATCGCGTGCTTGAGGAGAAGCGTCCTGACAAGATTTTGATACTTGGCGATACCAACAGTGCTCTCAGTTCAATCGTAGCTGCTCGGCGGCGAATTCCCATTTTCCATATGGAAGCTGGTAACAGATGTTATGACGACCGCGTTCCGGAAGAAATAAATCGCCGGCTGATCGACCACTCGAGCACGATCTTGATGCCCTACACCGAACGCAGCAAGGAAAACCTCGTCAAAGAGGGCATTGAGCGGGAACGGATCTATATAACGGGCAATCCGATCAATGAGGTTCTCGAATCTTTCTCGTCGCGAATCGATGAAAGTGAAGCTTTATCAAGGCTGGGAATTGAGCGGTTTGGGTACTTTCTCGTCACTTTGCACCGGTCGGAAAATGTCGACCTTCGAGAACGTCTTCAGGGAATTTTCACCGGGCTCTCGAAAGTCGCGTCGAAGTACCAGAAGCCGATATTCGTGAGTGTTCATCCGCGAACCGCCAGTAAGATCAAAGAGTTTGAGACGAACATAGACACCTCGCTTATCTGTCTGGTGGATGCGATGGGTTTCTTTGACTTTGTGAAACTCGAAAAAAATGCACTCGCGGTCTTGACTGATAGTGGGACGGTGCAAGAAGAGTGCTGTATTTTCGGCGTTCCAAATGTTACGATCCGCGACGTTACGGAACGGCCCGAGACGATAGAGTGCGGGAGCAATATCCTCAGCGGAGCAGAGCCGGACGCTATAATGAGCGCCGTAGATATCGCCCTCGCACAGCCTGCAAATTGGACACCTCCGCCCGAATATCTCGCAACGAACGTTGCTAACGTGGTCAGCAAGATCGTGCTTGGCTACACAAATATCAGGAAGTACGTTTCATAATTTCCGGATGCCGAAGCCCAGAGTCCTTGTGATCTGTCAGTATTACCTGCCCGGTTTCGGCGGCGGTGGCGGCATGTGGACCATCCGAAACTTGATCGAGCGGTTATCCGACCGCTACGAATTTTTTGTTCTAACAACCGACCTTGATGGGCCCGCACGGCGACTACCGGATTCGGTCGTTCGCGACCGATGGACCGAGCACGGAGCGGCACGTGTTTTTTACGCGACCCGCGGATTTGTATCGCCTCGGACCCTTCACACAATTACCGAGGAAGCGGCTCCAAGTGTTGTTTACCTGAATAGCGTATTCGCCGGGCTCACGCGGAAGTACTTGTCGGCAAGGCGACGAGGTTCGGTTAAGCGTATTCCAACGCTCATTTCCCCGTGTGGCGAGTTATCCTCCGGGGCTTTGCGGTCGAAATCAACGAAAAAGAGATCGTTCCTCGCGATGGCAAAGCTTCTGGGGTTATTCAATGGAATTGTCTGGCGAGCGACAACTGAACTGGAAATTCCCGAGATAAGGCAGGCAATAGGCGACGGTTCGAAAATATACGTCGCCCCGGATCTGCCTCCAAAGGAAATTATCCCCGAGTTTTCGTTCGAAGATAAGCCGCCAAAGTGGACCGGGATGGTCCGGATCATCTTTGCATCACGGATCGCCCCAAAAAAGAATCTTCACTTTCTACTTGAGCAAATAAGCCGCATCCCATTGTTAGAATGTGAGTTAGTTATTGCCGGCCCGGTCGAGGAACAGAAATATTGGAGCGAGTGTAAGAAAGAGATCGAACGACTTTCGAGCAATACGAAGGTAACGATCTGCGGCGGGGTTTCCAACAGTGAGCTTCTGGAATTGCTAATTGGGTCGCATTTCTTCGTCCTGCCGACGCTTAATGAAAATTTTGGCTATGTATTTCTTGAGGCTCTTGCGGCAGGCTGTCCGCTCATCATTAGCGAAAACACGATTTGGTCGGAGGTGGCCGAGCGGAACGCCGGCTTCGTTGTCCCTTTGGCAGATGAGAAAGAATGGCAAAATGTGCTTTTGAGGGCTGCCGGAATGAATCAAGTTGAATTCACTAGAATGTCGGTGGCTGCTCGTAAAGTAGCAACAGAATGGCTTGCTCGGCCTGACCATGAACTCGCGATGGTCGAAGCCCTAGAATATGTAATTTCAGAGGACCGCGGTCTCGCAAGATGAAGGGAGATCAAAGCAAAACAAGTTCAGACGAAACGCGACAGCGGCTTTGGATCGTTTGCGAGCTTTATTACCCGGAGGAAAACGCGACGGGACACTACATGACGCAGACCGCCGAGGGCCTTGCCGGGCATTTTGAAGTAAAGTTCATCTGCGGACAACCCAACTATGCCTCAAAGGGTCAAAAAGGCCCGAAGCATGAGATTCGCAATGGTGTTGAGATATTCCGTTGCTGGGGAACGCGCCTCGACAAGAACATCATTGCTTTTCGCCTTATCAATATGCTCACCCTCGGGCTGACGATGTTCCTGAAGTCGATCGTTAAGTTTCGTCGAGGAGATAAGGTGCTCGTCGTCACGGCACCGCCGAGCCTGCCATATCAGACCGGGCTAGCGGCTCTAATAAAAAGCTCCGGTTATTATCTGCTTTTGCATGATCTGTACCCTGACATCCTCGTCGCTGTCGGCGGGGCAAAACCGAGGTCGTTGCTGGTCCGGGCAATCGACGTCGCGAACCGATGGCTCTACAAGCACGCGGCGAAGATAATCGCCGTCGGCCGCGATATGAAGGAGCGTTTGGAAATGAAGACGGCCGGCTTGGACGTTCCGATCGCCGTTATTCCGAACTGGGCGGACATGGTCAATATTGAGCCACGCCCGAGAGAAGATAACGAACTGCTCGAAGAGCTCGGCTTAAAGGACAAACTCGTTTTCCTTTATGCAGGGAATATTGGGCATCCGACGGATATTCGGTCGATCGTCGAGGCCGCAGAGAAGCTTAATGACGAGCCCGTTCATTTCATCTTCGTCGGGTCGGGAGCAAGATTGCCGTGGTTGAAAGATGAAGTGGCGTCGAGAAATCTCCAGAACGTCTCTATACTCGGGCAGTTGCCGCGTGATCAGCAACGCGTCTTTTTGAATGCGGGTGACGTCGCCCTGATCTCGTTGGTGCGCGGAATGTGGGGAACGGCGATGCCGAGCCGGACATACAACACGCTCGCTACCGGTATGCCGATACTCGCGTTAACAGAAGACGGGTCGGAACTCGCGAGGGTCGTTGACGAGGAAAGGGTCGGCTGGCACATTCCGCCGGGGCAGCCCGCGGCTCTAGTTGATGTCATCCGAGAAATGTATTCGCGCCGTGGCGAACTCGGCGATATGAAACAACGAGCACGAGCCGCCGCTCTTGCAAAGTACACGCCCGAAAAGGCTATAGAGTCCTACTTAAAAGAGCTTTCTTAAATGATGAGGGTTTTGGTCACAGGTGCAACGGGCTTTGTCGGCGGTCGAATTTTCAGTGACCTTAAATGGGCCGGCCTTGGGGTTACTGGAACATCCACGACGATCGCAGACGATTCTAATATCGTCCAGTTTGACGTTACGGATAAGGAATCGGTCTCGCGTTTGTTCGCCGAGCGGTCGTTCGACGCTGTCGTTCATTCTGCCGGTATTGCTCATCGCTTTGGCACGACAACAGACGATATCTATCGAAAAGTAAATGTCGCGGGAACACGAAACGTAGCTTTGGCGGCGAGGCACGCGGGAGTCAGCAAGTTTATTTTGATGAGTTCGGTTCTGGTTTATGGAGGCGGTGGATCGGAACGTCAGCCAAAAATAGAATCGGACCAGACAGATCCGGCGGATGCCTACGCCAAGAGTAAACTCGATGCCGAACTCGCTGCGGTGGAAGTGTTTGATGGATCCGGATGCGATCTATTCGTGTTACGGCCGGCACCGGTCATTGGAGAGGGAAGTAAAGGAAATTTTGCTCGGCTCATACGTGCCATAGATCGTGGTCGTTTCGTTTGGATAGGGAACGGATCGAACAAGAAGAGCCTTACCTATGTTGGTGATATTGCCACGGCCTGTAGATTGTTTTTAGCGGGCGAGCTGAAAGATCGCGATTCAATCTACAATATCGCATCGCCGCCGGCAACAATGGCGAATATTGTTGCGACTATAGCCACGGAGCTCGATCGGGAGATACCTGCCTTTAAAGTTCCAGAATTTATCGCAAGCTCGGCCGCTCGAATTGGAAAGACGATCGGCGGCCCGCCCGGCAGGATCGCAGGCTCTATCGAGACGTGGCTTTCCGAGGATGTTTATTCAACCGCGGAATTGACCACTGCACTGCCGGATTTACAGCTTACACCGATCATTGATGCCGTCCGACGCGACGTCAGTGGATATCTTGCGAAACGATGATTGAGGTTTCGATTATTCTGATCAGCTCGGTCCTCGCTTTCATTTTGGTGGAGGCAGTTCGACGCTGGGGGCTGCGTCAAAAGGTTCTCGACGTTCCGAATGAGCGGAGTTCGCATTCGACTCCCGTACCGCGTGCCGGCGGCTTAGGAATTGTTGCAACGGTCTTCGTTGTTTACGTTTCGGGCTCATACGCTGCAAATTATCCGCTTTCCTTGGGGTTCCTGATTGGTAGCCTGATCGTAGCGGCGGTTAGTTTTATTGATGATCTCCGCGATCTTCCGTTTTACGTTCGACTGTTTGCCCAAGCAATTGCGGCTGCACTGGTCGTCGCAGATATCGGAGTTTTCGGTGAGATCAGCTATCTCTTCATCGACGGTTCATTCTCACTTGGTGTTTTTGCCATTCCGCTCACGATAACCTGGATACTCTGGATGATCAACGCATACAACTTCATGGATGGCATCGATGGCATTGCCGGCCTCCAGGCTGTTGTAGCTGCGATCGGGTGGGCATTGTTTTCGTTGCTCTTTGGCGTTGACGAGGTGAAATGGCTGGCACTTGGAGTCGGCGGGGCGTCGATCGGCTTTCTAGTTCATAATTGGAGTCCGGCACGAATATTTATGGGCGATGTCGGGAGTGCATTTCTGGGATTCCTATTTGCCGTGCTGCCGCTGATCGCGTCAAAGGGGCAAAGCGTTCCTACGGGCGTGATCCCGATTCTCGGTGTTTTGTTCGTGTTTCCATTTATTTTCGACACGGTTTTTACGTTTCTACGTCGCCTGTTCAATCGGGAAAAGGTTTGGAAAGCTCATCGAAGCCATCTTTATCAGCGAATGG
This sequence comes from Acidobacteriota bacterium, assembly GCA_016716435.1. Lineage (NCBI taxonomy): Bacteria > Pseudomonadati > Acidobacteriota > Acidobacteriota bacterium. Next base: position 1,147,135 of record JADJWI010000008.1, read on the forward strand.
TGATCAACGGAGCTTCACATTCGTATGTAACATTGATCTACGGAGCACTCGCTGCCGTTTCATCGCTTGTCGGAATCAGCGTTGTTGCCCAAATTGAAATCGCAGGGCCATTAATACTTTTCTGCATTCTCAGTGCATCGGCGTTTTTACTTCTGATGGGGTCGAAAAAACGTTGACGTAAGTATCTGAAAGTGATAACTTTACAGAATATTTGATGCTGGAACTACGAAGTAACGAATCTCAGGCGGTTAGTGATTTTCGTTGCACAGACGGTGAAGGTGTCAAGTTTGCGTTTGAGGCTTATGGCGTCCTGGTCGGCGTAACCACGGACAATCTTGATCTAAGCCGGAAGCTCTTTGAGATCTCAAACCGGGCAATGCTGGGAAAATGCCGCGTTCTCGATGCTGGTTCCGCAAAAGCGGAGCACGAATTCTTCATAAAAAAGAGTTCCGGCGAAGTTTTTGAATTAACGTCCGTTGGCGAATATACAACGGGTTCAGGCGGCCTTCGCGAGACCCTTGAGCTTTTTGTTCGAATACTGCGTCTAAAGGTGTCACAGTTCGCGAAAGACCGAGTTTTCGTGCACGCCGGAGTTGTTTGTTGGGGAAATCAAGCGATCATGATCCCGGGCAACAGTGGTTCGGGAAAGACAACATTAGTCGCCGAGTGTGTTAAGCAGGGTGCGTTATATTTTTCGGACGAGTATGCGGTGTTGGCTCCCGACGGGCTTGTCCATCCCTTTGCGAGGGCACTTTCGATCACGAATGGTGGCAGGAAGTGGAGCGAGGACGGAATTCCGGTCGAGAAGCTCGGGGGCCGGGCGGCAACGGATCCGGTAAAGATCGGAGCTGTTGTTTTGACAAGGTTTGAACCTGGCGCCGCGTGGCGGCCCGAGCGGCTCACACCTGGAAACGGGATAATTGAGGTGATACCCCATACTATCCCGATGACCGTAAATGCCGATTTGTCGCTTACAGTATTGAAATCGGCGCTCAGCCATGCGATAATTCTGAAAGGTGTGCGAGGTGAGGCCTCAGATCTGGCCACCGAACTTAATTTGTTTAGTTATAATGAGTTAACGACTTAGTATTACACTTGTTTCCGATACGCTCGGAATTGATCTCGGAGAAGATATGAACAATCCGCAATATCCAATTGCCCGCAAAAATGGACTTGTAGTCCAGGAAGTGCCCGACGAGGTCTTGGTCTATGACCTCGACACGAACAAGGCCCACTGCCTTAATAAGACCGCAGCAGCCGTTTGGCAGTCCTGCGACGGTAAGACGTCCGTGCCGGAGATCGCGAAATTTCTTTCCTTCGAAATGGGAACCAAAGTCGATGACGACCTCGTTTGGCTTGCGATTGATCAGCTTAACGAAAGTGCTCTTTTGGAATCACAGGCCGGACCAAAGTTTCAGGGCCAGAGCCGCCGCGAAGCCATCCGAAAGATCGGCATCGCTTCGATGATCGCTCTGCCGATCGTAGCCTCGCTCGTCGCTCCTAAGAGCGCAATGGCAAGCACATCGTGCCGCTGTGATAACGGTACGAACCTTGACTGTACTCTTCAGGGATCTTGTCCAACGACGTGCAACGTCGGACCAAATGTATGTGTATAGGGCGTTTTGCCATTTATTTTAGGTTCGAAAAGGTGGGCAGTCCCCACCTTTTTCATTTTGATTAGTCGAATGTTAAGCGTTGACGATAAATGGAACAGCTTATCTGAGGAAGTTCGGCTTTCTCGACTCCTGAAAGCCGTGAAGGCGATTAGCTCCATTTTTGAACGTAACTGGGTGCTGATAAAGGGTGAGTCAGCCGCGAGATTCTATCCCAGCGGACACTTTCGATACTATTCAGATTTCGATATTGTCGTCGATGAGTATTTTTCTCGAAGTCTTTCTTCTGCCGATCGTATGCTCTTACGGACCGCGAATATCGATCTTCATTTCGGTCTCAGGCATCTAGATTCTTTGCCGTGGGAGAACTTTCTCGAAAGGTGTGAGGAAACTAATGTTCGCGGGGATCGAATTCGCCTTCCATGTCCCGAGGACCATCTCCGAATCATGGCTGTTCATTGGCTGACGGATGGCGGCGAATACAAGGAACGGCTTTGGGATATTTATTATGCGGTGGCAAACCGGCCGGCGGAGTTTGATTGGAACAAGTGTCTTGATGTCGTCAGCCCGACCCGGCGTAAATGGGTGATAACAACCATCGGCCTAGCACATAAGTATCTTGGGCTTGAGATCGACGACCTCCCGTTTGCCGAAGAGGCAAAGCAGATCCCGCAGTGGATCATCGATACTGTCGAGCGAGAATGGGCTCGTGATCTTCGTCTGATTCCGCTACGTGTTTCTTACCGCGACCCCAAAAAGCTCGTACAACAGATCCGAAAGCGCTTGCCCCCAAACCCCATCACGGCGACAATCGACATGGAAGGCGAGTTCGATGACCGCTCACGCGTTTGGTACCAACTTGGCAGCATCGCCAAGCGTATTCCGCCTGGGGTGAAGCGCTTCGTTGACCTCGCTAAAGCTCGATTGGGCCGCAAGAATGCCGATCAACCACGATAGAAATTTAACGCTCTGCCTTGAAAGCGGAATAGCCGGCGGAAGCATTGCCCTTTTTGACGGCGATCTAGTTGTTGCCGGCCGTGTGGGCGAGGGAAACACGTCACGAGCCGAAGCTCTACTGCCCTCGGTCGAGGGCCTGCTCTCCAATTCCGGCTCAACGCTCAGATCGATCGGCCGGATAGCAGTTTCGGTCGGCCCTGGAAGCTTCACCGGCCTTCGTATCGGCATTGCGTCCACACTCGGGCTCTCGCGGGCACTGGAATGCGAGGTGGTTGGCGTCCCTTTGCTGCCTGCAATGCTTGCTCTCGGCGATGGCTCGCAAAATGCCGCTGCCGTGGTTCCAATAGGGAAGACGGACCGAGCTTATCTCGTTGGCGTAAACTCGGTCCCGGCCGTCGTTGATATGCAGAAGATCCATTCAGCACTGTCGTCCGCGAGCTCAGTGGTGGCTCCGCTCGACATCGTATCCGAACTGCGAGACCTGGCGTGCGATCTTGTTGATACGGGATCTAATCTTGCTGTGATGATCGGAAAGGGCATTTGTTCGGGCTTTGCAACTACGGACCTAACGCCGATATATGTCCAGAACCCCGCGCGAACCCGCGGCCTTTATTGAATGTCTCAACTGAGCATAAAGCCCGCCAACGAAAGTGATCTCGCCGCGATCGTCGAACTCGCCGATCGGAGCGGCTTGGCGTTCTGGAGCCTTGGCGATTATGCCAATGCAGCTGCCTCAGACGTTCATCTTTTGTTAGCGTCGAAGGCCAAAACGGGTGAGACCATCGGCTTCATCCTGGTTCGGCTACTCGCCCGCCTCGATAAAACCAACGACGTAGAGATATTAAACATTGCGGTCAAGCCGAAGCATCGCCGTGCAGGGGTCGGTGCGGCTCTCATCCAGGCCGCGGTTCGGCGTTCTCACACCGGCCCTGAATCTAATGTGTTACTTGAAGTTAGGGAGTCAAATGTCTCGGCTATCGAGTTTTATCGCCGATTGGGATTTGAATTGCAGTCCATCCGGCGGTCTTACTATCGCGACCCGGTCGAGGATGCTCTTCTATTCGCTGCGACGGTTAGTAAGCTATTTCCGGACACAGCCAACGACCGATAGGCCGCCTTGCGGGCAACTCGGTTGAGAAAATTCTTTATCCTCTTACTTTTTCTAGACAAGATTTGAACTTTGTTCGAAAGGTGCTTCTTGTAAATTGAGAGCGAAGTGGGTTAAGATTCTGTTTACACCGCAGGCTTTGAGCGAAACAACAACGCCAACGGTGTAAATCTTTTGATAAGCGAGGAAAAGTGCCATGGACCTTTCAACTCCTGATCCGGTGCGTGATGAGCTTTTGAAGACGAACGCATCATTCCGGGATCTTGTGCACCAACACGAGAATTTCGAAAAACGCCTCAATGAACTTGCAGCGATCTCCTTTCCAAACGACGACGAACAATTCGAAGAATCGACCCTAAAGAAAAAGAAATTGATGATCAAGGATGAGATCCACGCGATCATGAACGAGTACGCGACGTCTCATTAAAACGTAAATTCAACTGCAAAGGGCGAGGAACATCCTCGCCCTTACTCATTTTTGCCGCAGCCCGCGGAGCTCGAATAAGCTCTCAGCCCGCGAGAAGTGAGGAGCGCCAAACCACCGGGCTGCGTCTCGAGCACACCGCCTGGCTGGACTTCTTCATTTTCCTCAAGCTGGATAAAATTCCGCACTTTTCCGTTGGAAAGGTCGATAATAAAGATCCGCTCCTCGCCAAGAACACCAATAGCAACGCTGTCATCTCGCAACACCCTTCCGGTTGAGGGCCGTCCGGGAAGCCGGCTCCGCCAGATCACGCTCCCATTTTGCTCTCCAAGTAAATAGAGAAAGTTATCGTTTGATGCGATCAGGATCTTTCCGTCGAAACTGTCGGCAAAAACGATCTCACCGCCGGTCTTAAATTTCCAAACACGTCCATTTACACCTAGCTGTTCCGAGCGTATCTCCCCTTTGCCGTTTCCGGTTATCAACCGGCCATTTGCTGTGATCAATGCACTTGCAACCAGTCGATCTGCCGTCGGTTGGTATGACGGCATAGTCGCAGCTACCCAAGAAACCACTCTGGAAATGCCGTTCGTCGATACTACAAGTAACTGGTCGTCGTCCGCGAAAAGGACCCGATCGCCCGTGGACCAAAAGGCGAAGCGCCCGGCTGGAGTGAGACCGGAGCTATCGAGCATTTGAGGCGCACCAGCCTCGGGGACGACAAGTACACTTTCGCCGGCTTTCTTGAGCAAATACGACTTGGAAAACTCGAGATCATAAGTGTTTCGGGTCAGGCCAGTGTTTAGGTTGATCTCGCGAAGCCTCGAAGCTGGCTCATCGGAATCGGTATTGGCCGTTACAAAAAGAGAGTCCCGCGAGAGAAGGAGATTTGAAACGATATTGCCGCCAACCTCCGCTGACCAGATGGTTTCGAGGGTTTTTTGATGCAGCAGGCGAACCCGGCCACCGGTCTCGGCAAGAAAAACACCCCGATGGTCGCCCACGGCTGAACCGATGTTGCCGGTCTGCGGAAAGTAAGACGAACAGAGCTTAAATGGCTCTCCGACAGTAACATTCGACTGTCCACTTGCATGCCAAAAGGAGAAAAGCATCCACCCGGCCAGAACTACGGTCCGAGTCCACGATAGAATCTTTGGACCCCGCAATAACTTTTGATCTGATCTCATTCAAACGCCAATACGCGAAAACGAAAATTCTAGCACGTGCACCTTGACCGCGATAGAATGATGAATGTAATATCCCGAAAGTTTCCAATTAAATTCTATTTGATTCCCAAGGAGGAACTCCACAGCACAATGTCTTTCAACAAAATCATCCTTGTCGGGAACCTGGGAAGGGATCCTGAACTCCGCTACACACCCCAGGGCGATGCCGTTTGCGACTTTTCAATGGCCACAAATGAGCGGAAAAGAGATAAATCGGGTGAATGGCAGGATGTCCCCACATGGTTTCGCGTAACGCTTTGGCGTAATCAAGCGGAGAATGCAGCGAAATATTTGAAGAAGGGAAGTCAGGTCTATATTGAAGGGCGCTTGAGCCTTGAAGAATGGACCGATCGGGAAGGCGCCACCCGGCAGACGCTTCAGGTATCAGGAACGGATATGCGTTTTATTGGTTCTCGTGGTGATGCTCCGGCTGATCGCGGAGGATCTGGTTCAGAACCAGAGTTTGCCGGGCCTTCGGACCAGGCGTCTTCGTCATCGTCCTCATCCGCGGCACCCGCCAAAGCGGCTTCGACCGACGACGATATACCGTTCTAAACTCGTCCAAATGGTAAAGTAGAAAAGGGCCGCGTCCGTGGACGCCGGCCCTTTTTTTATCCCAACCAGATGCCCATTTTTCTGAACTTCTGAAATCTTCGAAGGATGAGTTCGTCCGAACTGAGTGAGCGAAGTTCCTCCAAGTGGCGTTTTAAAACGGTTTTCAGCGATCTGCCGACCTCTTCAAAATTTGCCTTTTTAGCATCGTCACCGTCCATCTTCCAGGCTGTTTTCTCGGCAACGATCTCGTCGATCAATTCAAACCCGAGCAGGTCATTTGCCGTCAGCTTCAGGTTCTCTGCTGCACGATCCGCCATTGCTGAATCCTTCCAAAGAATCGCGGCGCAGCCCTCCGGCGAGATCACCGAATAGACCGCATTTTCCATCATCAGCACGCGGTCGCCAATTCCGATGGCAAGGGCACCTCCTGAGCCGCCTTCGCCGACGACTACCACAATTATCGGCACTTTAAGCCCTGCCATCTCGCGAAGATTGAAGGCAATAGCCTCGGCCTGGCCGCGTTCCTCGGCATCGATACCCGGATAAGCACCCGGTGTGTCGATGAAAGTAATGATCGTCCGGTTGAACTTTTCAGCTAGCCTCATTACCCGCAACGCTTTTCGGTAGCCTTCGGGTTTGGGCATTCCGAAGTTCCGCATCTGCCGCTGTTTCGTGTCTCGCCCTTTTTGCTGGCCAATGACCGCGACTTCGAGCCCATTTAACCGGGCAAACCCGCACACGAGTGCGTTGTCGTCGGCATAACGGCGGTCGCCGTGGACCTCAACAAAATCCTCGAAAACTCCGTTGAAGATATCCAGTGCATACGGCCGTTCCGGATCGCGAGCGTTGAGTACGCGAACAAATGCTGTAGTTGCAGCAGTGTTTTCTGCCATATCAAATTTTCCTTAGTGATTCCATGTTACCGCGCAACCGAGAGACCTCAGCTGTTCTTCGAGCTTTCGAGAGCCCTGCACTTGCAGAGCAGGAGCTTTGAGTGTCAAATCAAATCCATCGATCGGCAATATGAGGGTAACATCACACATCCCACGGTCAGAAGCGAGCAAAGCGTAGAGGTCGTTCATCAGTTCCTCATCGAGTGCCGATTTCGGCAACGTAACGACAAGATTGCGGGCCTGCCTCGAAATGACATCCGGTAGAGAACGGGCCTCGGCCGCAACTATCGTGATCTCTCCGCCGTCGTTGTTCTCGATCTTCCCATCAACTATTAGGAGAGCGTCATCCGCTAACATGTTAGCGATCCTCGTGTAGGTTTCGCTCCATACGAGAATTTTCACATTGCCCGCCCTGTCTTCGAGCCGGAACTGCGCGTAACGGTTTCCAGATTTGCTCCACCGCACTAGCAACCCCGAAACGATGCCTGCGATCGAGACCATATCCCCGATTCCAGCCTCTCCCAGTGCGTCTATCGAAGTAACGCCAATCCGGTCGACCCTTGTATCATAGGCATCAAGCGGATGCACGGAAAGATAAAAGCCGAGCGCTGCTTTCTCACGTGCAGCCATCTCTTCCCGGGTCCAGGGAGCGGCTTCTGCCAGATCAACCTCGAGTGTCGATCCCTCGCCGGCCGCCGCGAATAAGCCGGTCTGGCCCTGCAGCTTGTCGTTCCACGAACTCTGCCCATAGGCAAGAATGTCGTTGATTGATGTAAACAAACGAGAGCGCCAAGCGTTGGCTTCAACGCCGTCGGGGATCATTGAATCGAAAGCGCCTCCAGCGATGAGGCTCTCAAGCATTTTTCGATTCACGCCGTTTTGCCCGACGCGGCTGACGAAGTCGAAGATAGACTTGAACTTCTCGCTTCCGCGGGCTTCGATTATTGCACTAGCCGAAGAAGCGCCGAGTCCCTTGATCGCACTCAATCCGAACCGAACTGAATCGTCCGTCGGCGTAAAGCCTTCGTCGCTTTCGTTCACATCCGGCGGAAGCAACCGAAGCCCCATCGAACGCAGCTCGCTCGAATATTTGTAAACCTTCGAGCTGTTATCCGATTCGTGCGAGAGGACGGCTGCATAGAAATAGGCCGGATAATGTGCCTTTAGATAGGCGGTCTGAAAGGCCAGCATCGCATAGGCGATACTGTGGCTTCGGTTGAAACCGTAGTCGGCAAACTTTGCCATCAGGTCAAAGATCTCTCGAGCTGTTTTTTCCTTAATGCCTCGTTCGACCGCTCCGCCAATGAACTTCACCTCATGCGGGGCCATCTCTTCGGGCTTCTTTTTACCCATCGCCCGTCGCATCAGATCGGCTTCCCCGAGCGAGTAGCCGGCAAGCCGTTGAGCGATCTGCATGATCTGTTCCTGATAAACTAGAACGCCAAACGTGTTCTTTAGAATATCCTCCATTTCGGGAAGGATATATGTGACCTCTTTTTCGCCCCGATGCCGTTTGATGAAGTCCTCGACCATTCCTCCATCGAGCGGGCCCGGGCGATAGAGTGCGTTCAAGGCGGCCAGATCTTCAAGTTCCTTTGGCTTAAGTCGCCGGCAGATCTCCTGCATTCCTGAAGATTCGAACTGAAAGACTGCCTCGGTCTTCCCGTCGCCGAAGATCTTCATTGTCTTTTCGTCTCGGAGTGAGACAGTTTTCCATTCGACCTTTTTCCCGGTCCTTTCACGCAGACCTGCAAGGCAGTCGCTAATAATAGTGAGCGTCGTTAAGCCGAGGAAGTCCATCTTCAGCATCCCGAGCTTCTCGAGGTCGCCCATCGGATACTGGCTCGTCAATTCGTTCTTTGCCGAAATGGCGATCGGCACCATTTCATGAAGCGGTTTTGGCGAGATAACTACGCCCGCGGCATGGACGGAGGAATGCCGGGAACAGCCTTCGATCCTAAGAGCTAGTTCCAAGAGTTCGGCGACCTTCGGGTCCGACTTCTGTGCCGCTTTGAGTTCGGGAACGTCCTCAAGAGCCTTTGAGATGCTTGTTATTCTTCCACGGAACGGCGGCGGGATCATTTTCGCAACGCGTTCAACGTCGCCATACGGCATGTTCAGAGCCCGGCCGACGTCCTTGATCGCCGCTTTCGACGCCATCGTTCCAAACGTGATGATCTGGCAGACCGATTCACGGCCGTAAAGCTGCACGACGTGGTTAATGACCTCGCCCCGCCCGCGGATGCAGAAGTCGATGTCGATATCGGGCATCGAAACGCGTTCCGGATTCAGGAACCGCTCAAAAAAGAGATCGTACTGCAGCGGATCGACGTCGGTTATTTCGAGAGCATATGCGACAAGCGATCCCGCCGCAGAACCGCGGCCCGGCCCGACCGGAATTTTATGCTCCATTGCATAGCGAATAAAATCCCAGACGATCAGGAAATAGCCCGGGTAGCCCATACCCTCGATGGTGTCGATCTCAAGCTGGAGCCTTTCGTCATATTTCTCGAGCGGGTATTTCAACTCGCCTGCATCGCGTGAGGGGATTAGAACCTCGATCTTTCGGCGCTCGAGTCCCGCGCGTACAACCTTCTCGAAGTACTCTTCAATTGTTGAGCACCCTGATTCAGCAGGGATCGGAAACGTCGGTAGCGTTAGGTCACCGCCAATGGGAAGAACAACGTCACATTGTCCTGCGATCTTGACGGTATTTGAGAGAGCTTCCGGGAAGGACTCAGCGAAGAGGTCTCGCATCTCCTGCGTGCTTTTCAAATAATATGAATCATTCGGCAGGGAAGGTCGGCCTGGATCATTCAAGGTCGTTCCGGCGCCGATGCTTAGCAGCACTTCCTGAGCTTTCGCGTCCTCCTGTTCGAGATAGAAAACGTTGTTGGTAGCAACTAGAGGAAGCGAGGCCTTATTTGCCACGGCCATGACCTGTTCGCGGGTCGCAACATCCTCGGGTATTCCGTGGTCCTCGATCTGGACGTAGATGTTCGCACTACCGTAGATCTCCGTGAGCGTCGCTATGTGCCGCTCTGCACGATCAATATCGCCGCTTGAAACATAGTGCCAAAGAGCCGATCCCGGAGCCCCAGTCAAAACGAAGAGATCAGAACTTTTTTCTCCGAGAAGCTCTATATCCACCCGTGCCTTTCCATTGTTTGCCCCCTCGGTAAATGCTTTCGAGGCGATATAGGAGAGATTAAGGTAGCCTTGGTAATTTTTGGCCAAAAGCACCAGCTCGTAATACGCGAGTTCACCGGCCTCGAGCGCCAAAGACTTGTCAAAACGGCTTCCCGGAACGACCGAGGCCTCATATCCGATGATCGGCTTGATACCCGCATATTTCATTTCCCGATAGAACGACGCCGCACCGAACATATTTCCTTTATCGGTGATCGCGCAGGCCTTCATGCCGAGTGTTTTCAGCCGCTCGGCAAGGCGTTTTAGTTGGATTGTGCTCTGCAACAGGCTATAATCCGAGTGCAAATGAAGGTGGACAAAATCGTTCTTTTCGAGGGGTTGGTATTCCATTTTCGTGGTCGTTTATGAAGAAAGTCTACCTTGAAACTTTCGGCTGTCAAATGAATGTTTCGGATTCCGAGCGGGTCGCATCGTCGCTGGCCGCCGAGGGCTTAGAGCTCGTCCGAGACGAGCATTCGGCCGACCTAGTTTTGATAAATACTTGTTCTGTCAGGGAAAAAGCCGAGCAAAAACTCTACACGCGGGTCGGCAGGGTCAGGCACCGTGAAGGAGCCAAACCGGTCATCGGGGTTATGGGATGCGTTGCCCAATTGGAAGGTGAAACGCTTTTCAAAAAGATCGAAGGAATCGACTTTGTACTCGGCACACGAGCGGTCGGAAGGGTCAATGAGGCGATCCGTAGGGTTCTCTCGGATGGTCCTGGCTATTCCGATCTAGGCGAGAGGGAAGTTGACTATGATTGGTCGGTCGCTGATGCTCAGCGGCATTCCCGTTCGGTCGCATTTGTTCCCATAATCGAAGGGTGCAACAAATTTTGCACATACTGCATCGTCCCATTTTCTCGCGGCAGGGAAACGAGCCTTTCCGCTTCTGAGATCATCCGCCAGATACTCGAGCTAAAGCGAAATGGCGTCAAGGAAGTTCATTTGATCGGACAGAATGTCAATAGTTATCGACCGAAGACCGAATCCGGGCTGGAAGGCTTCAATGGCCGCACGCCTTTCTCGCGGTTGCTCAGGGCCGTTTCGGCCACAGGCATTGAAAGGATCAAATTTAACACTTCTTTTCCGCGTGATTTTGATTCAGATATCGTCGATGCGATCGAGGAGAACGAAAATCTCTGCAACTGGGTGCACCTTCCGGTGCAGTCCGGGAGCAACAAAGTGCTTAAAAATATGCGGCGGCTCCATACGGTCGAGAGTTACAAGAAAAAGATCGATCGAATTAAGTCATCGCCGAGAGAGATCGCTTTGACGACGGACATAATCGTCGGATTTCCGGGTGAGACGGAAGAAGATTTCAGGGATACGGTTGAACTCTTCGAGTATTGTGAATACTCAATGGCTTATATTTTTAAGTACTCGCCGCGGCCGGACACGCCTGCTTTCGATATGCCCGACGACGTGCCGCCCGAAGAGAAGACACGACGATTTCTTGCGCTCGAGCGGGTGCAGAAACGTCTCCAGGCAAAGGATCTCGCAGGATATACGGGAAGAACCGTCTCGGTTTTGGCCGAAAGGCGCTCGGCCAAATCGTCGTCCGACCTTACCGGACATTCGACGAGCCACAAGGTTGTGAATTTTCCGGGAACCGATGATATGCTAGGGAACATCGTCGATGTCCGCGTCACTAAGGCAAAGGCAAATTCGCTCTACGGAGAAGTGGTCTGATCTATCGTGAACGAAACTTCCGAACTAATTGAAATGCGAATCGGGGCCCTGATAATGGACCCGAACACGAACTCGCCGATCGTCGTGCTTAAGGGGATCGAAAGCGAGAGCGTTCTTCCGATCTGGGTCGGTGCGTTCGAGGCAAATGCGATAGCGCTCGAAATAGAAAAGATCGTCCCGCAGAGGCCGATGACGCACGACCTTCTTAAGAACTTAGTGTTGGCCTGTGGGTTAAAGCCAGGAAAGATCGTTGTTACGGACCTGATCGACAACACTTTCTTTGCCAGGATCGAGCTTGAAGATGACGAAGGTCAACCGATAGTCTTTGACGCTCGGCCTTCCGATGCTATAGCCCTAGCGTTAAGGCTCGACTGCCCGATATTTGTTGAGAGCCGTGTCTTGGAACTTTCCGCGACCTCGACCAAAGGCGACGAAAGCTCCACCGATGATGAAGAGAGTGGGCAGTCAGTCGAAGATTGGCCCGAAGTCATCGGTTAATCCCAATTTTTTAACTTTAATGATAATTGCTATCACCAACCAAAAAGGCGGTGTCGGTAAAACCACCACCGCGATAAATCTGGCAGCCGCATGTGCCGAAAAGGGAAAGCGCGTGCTTCTGATCGACCTCGATCCGCAAAGCAATACCTCCCTCTCGTTCATCGATCCCGCACGCGTCTCTCTGGGATCCTATGAATTCTTTACGGAAACGGATAAGTCGTCTGATGACTATATTTACGAGACCTCGGTTGAGAACTTACATTTGATACCAGCGCGTATTAACTTGGCGAAACTTGAGGCAAAGCTGATCGGCGATTTTGACTCCGCGTACAAACTGCGCGACCGGCTTGCCCCGGTCATCTCGTCGTACGATCTTATTTTGATCGACACCCCGCCAACGCTCGGCATCATTACGGTAAATGCTCTTGTAGCAGCGAACTACGTTCTGGTACCGATCCAGGCCTCATATTTTGCATTAGAGGGAACTGACGACCTGCTTGAGACTATCGATAAGGTTCGCTCGCGGCCGAATCCTGATCTCGACCTGCTCGGAGTGCTCGTTACGCTTTTTGACCGGCGGACGTCGTTATCAAAAGATGTCGAAGCACATATTCGTAAGGTTTTTGGAGCAAAGACGTTCAAGACCTTGATAGGACGAAGCGTCCGCCTCGAGGAATCGCCCGCTCACAAGCTTTCGATTCTTGATTACGCTCCGCGTTCTTCAGGCGCGACCGAATATAGAGAATTGGCTAAGGAGGTGCTTAAGCGTGTTGAAAAGAGGACTACCAACCGGCGTGCAAATGCGGCATGACGCACATTACGTGGATTCGCTCGGGGCACCTGTGTCCACGATCGGCCGCAAGATCGCGATAGATCTGATAGAGCCGAATCCCGAGCAGCCGCGTTCCGAATTCGGTGACCTAACTGACCTTACTGCTTCAATAAAGGAAAAAGGCGTTTTAGAGCCGCTTCTGGTCAAGCCAATCTCTAAGTCGGGCCGGTGGATGATCATCGCCGGCGAACGACGCTGGAGGTCAGCCAAACTTGCCGGACTAACTGAAGTGCCTTGCATCGAGATGGATCTTGATGAGCAAGGCGTCGCGGAGATCGCACTCATCGAAAACCTTCAGCGGAAAGACCTCAATCTTTGGGAGGAAGCGGACGGCCTTGCCGCACTTCAGCAAAGATATGGCTACACCCAGGAAGAGATCTCAAAAAAGATAAGCAAGAGCCGTACGACCGTAACAGAGTTTCTCACGATCGCCGGACTGCCGGCTGAGATCCGCGAGCGCTGCAAAGCGCTTAAAGTCACCACAAAATCCTCACTTCTCGAGGTCGCCCGCCAATTCGACGAGCCGGCAATGAACGAATATCTCGATACACTCGCAGGCGGTCCAAAGCGAACTACGAGCGATCCTAAACCTAAGCGTACCAAACTAGCTGAGACCCCGTCGGTTGAATCCTCGCCGTCAGAAGGCAAAGCTTCGGACTTCAAGTATCAATCGCCCGACGGGTCGTTTACGGTGTCTGTCTCATTTGCCGGCAAAGCCTCTGGCAAGCGAACTGAGGTGCTTAAAGCACTTAAAGCGGCCTTCGATGCTGTGAAGGGGTCCTGAGCCTGGGATTCCTACGCCTACCGCGTTATTACATAATCCTTATTATCAGACGCAGTATATTCGCGGCCATCGGGGCGGCTTTTACTATGTCCCCCTTTGTACGTCCTCGGTTCTTGTTATTCTTTCAGATCAGGAATTCAATCCGGTTCGACTCAACCACTTCTCTGTAGCAACACCGGTCGTGTCTGGTCGCTTACTCGCCCGGTTACGGTTCTTTGACACTTTTATCCAGAAAGCTTACACTTTTGAGTTTGTTGTTAGGACAGAAATTTATTCTAGTAAACGTTAAGGAGCTTCAATTTTGAGGAACGGAAACTTTCTATTTACTTCTGAATCTGTGACCGAGGGACACCCGGATAAGATCGCGGATAATATTTCCGATGCCATTCTCGATGCGATTTTCGAAGTGGACCCGATGGCCCGTGTCGCGTGCGAGACTCTCGTGACTACAGGTATGGCCGTAGTCGCCGGCGAGATCACGACCACTGCAGAGGTTGACTACAAAAAGATCATTCGCGACACGGTGCATGAGATCGGCTACAACGATGCCGAGTTCGGATTTGATTCGAACACCTGTGCGGTCATCGATGCCATCGGCAAGCAGTCGCCGGATATTTCCCAGGGCGTTGACACCGGCGGTGCGGGCGACCAGGGGCTGATGTTCGGTTTTGCCTGTGACGAAACCCCGGAGCTTATGCCGATGCCGATCCAGATGGCACATAACCTGACTCGCAGGCTTTCGCAGGTGCGTCGTGATGGGACTGTTCCCTATCTCCGTCCGGATGGAAAATCGCAGGTTTCTATCGAATACCGCGACGGCCGTCCATTCCGAGTTGAGGCTGTCGTTATTTCGACCCAGACAGCTGACCTTGAGATCGAGGACATTCGCCGCGATATCATGGAGCACGTCATCAAGCCGGTTATCCCGGCCGAACTCCTCGACGAAAACACAAAATACCACATCAACCCGACCGGCAAGTTCGTTATCGGCGGCCCGATGGGCGATGCCGGGTTGACCGGACGCAAGATCATTGTCGATACCTACGGCGGTTATGCACCGCATGGCGGCGGAGCTTTCTCGGGCAAGGATCCGACAAAGGTTGACCGTTCGGCGGCATATATGGCTCGTTATATTGCGAAGAACGTCGTCGCTGCAGGGCTTGCGAGCCGCTGTACGCTACAACTCGCCTATGCTATCGGCGTTGCGGAGCCTGTTTCGGTCCTTATTGATACCGAAGGAACCGGTAAGATCGATGACGAGCGGATCGCCGATATCGTCCGTGAGAATTTCACGCTGACGCCGAACGCGATCATTGAAACGCTCGACCTTCGCCGGCCGATCTACAAGGCAACCGCCCGCTTCGGCCACTTTGGCCGGACGAACGGCGAATTCACTTGGGAAAAGACTGACAAGGCGGAGGCCCTCCGGCTTGCTGCTGAAAAAGGAGCTGCAACAAATGGCTAACCCCGGAACCTCAATGCAACACGATATTAAGGACATAAATCTCGCCCCGCAGGGCAAACAGCGTATCGAATGGGCCGACCGCGAAATGCCGGTTCTCCGGCTTATTCGTGAGCGTTTTGAGCAGGAAAAGCCGCTTGAGGGCGTCCGCTTGGTTGCGTGTGCCCACATCACCACCGAAACTGCGAACCTCGCCCGTACGCTGCAGGCCGGCGGAGCCGAGGCACTTTTGATCGCTTCAAACCCGCTTTCGACACAGGATGACGTAGCGGCTTCGCTGGTTGCCGATTGGGGCATTCCGGTGATGGCGATAAAGGGTGAATCTACAGAGACTTACGTCAGCCACGTTAAGGCTGCACTTGAAACGAATCCGAACCTCATCATCGATGACGGATCCGACGTTGTGGCGACGATGATCAAGGAAAAGCCGGAGCTTATCGGCAACCTGATCGGCACCACCGAAGAGACCACGACCGGCATTGTTCGCCTTAACGCGATGGTGAAAGCCGGCGTGCTCACCTTCCCTTCTATCGCTGTAAATGACGCTCAGACCAAGCATTTCTTCGATAACCGCTACGGAACGGGCCAATCGACACTTGATGGCGTTATCCGTGCGACCAACATCCTGCTCGCGGGTAAAACGATCGTCGTCGTCGGCTACGGCTGGTGCGGAAAGGGCGTCGCGATGCGTGCCCGCGGAATGGGTGGCAACGTCGTCGTTTGCGAGATCGATCCGATCAAGGCGATCGAGGCCGTTATGGACGGAATGCGTGTGCTCCCGATGAAGGAAGCCGCCAAGATCGGCGATTTCTTCATCACCGTCACCGGCAATCGCCACGTGATCGACAAGGAACATTTCGAAGTGATGAAGGACGGAGCGATCGTCTGCAACAGCGGCCACTTCGACCTCGAGCTCAACCTCGATGCACTTCGCGAAATGAGCGAGCCGATGATCAAGCGTCGTCCGTTCGTTGACGAATACATCAGTCGCGATGGCGGAAAGAGCGTTATCGTTCTTGGCGAAGGCCGTCTTATCAACCTCGCCGCCGCCGAAGGCCATCCGGCTTCCGTGATGGATATGTCGTTCGCAAACCAGGCCCTTTCGGCTGAATATCTCGTTAAGCAGAAAGGAAAGCTCGGAGCAGGCGTCCATGTCCTCCCGGCCGAGGTCGATCAGGAGATCGCTTCCCTCAAACTCCGAGCAATGGGTATCAACATCGACGAACTGACCCCCGAAATGATCGAATACATGGGCAGTTGGGAAACCGGAACCTAGTGCGTGAATCGTAAATAGTAAATCGTGAATAGTGAAAAGGCTCGGCATTTTGCCGGGCCTTTTTCTATTTTGCCATTCGAGAGTGTGTGGAGCGGCGTGAGATTCGCGATCGTTGTGTCGCGTGTTTCACACGCTCGGGCAACCGGGTGTAAACTGTCTACACATTTCGCTTCGCTGCATGTGTAGCTAAAGTTATCGCCGCGCGCTCCGCACGCTTCGGAACGTAAATACGCCAGCCCGTAAGGGGTACACTCCTTCTAGAAACTACCAAATGGAAGCCCGAAGATCTCCATTGCCCGTGACTTGAGAAGTAAATAAATGAAAAAGGCAGCGATGGCGGCGTGGATGCCGATGATCCACCAGCCGGCTCGGTCAAAGCGTTTTGTCTCCATCCAGCCGTCCTGGGCGCTCTGCAGGAAGACCGAGAGAAAGAGGCCGGCGTATGGCACGAACCGCAGAAACATTAGCCATTGGCTCGCCCCGATGTTCCTGAGCCGCATAACGTCGAGCACGACACCGGCGACCGAGAGGATCAGCGCAAGATAGCGAAAGATCGAGCTTTCCGGCCCAAAATACATCACTGCGAAAACAGCAGTGAACATCATCATTACCCGCAAAGCAAAGTAACTGATCCGGTCCACGCCCGGATATTTGTTTTCGAAACTCTCTCCCGCCATACCTCAGGATTCTATCAGAAACTGGCTAACGCCGAAATATTTTTTTCTTAGTGCAAAATCCGTCACCAGCGTTTTCCCGGCATTGGTTTTGGGCCGAAATCGCTCCGGTTTCGGCGTTTTTCCGCCCGGCGACGCGCTTTTCGCCCGCGGGTGACGGGTAATTCTCAGCCGGAGAATATCGGAGCCCGGAGGCCGGCCATTCGTCAATGCTTTCAACTGAACTGCTTTCCCAGATCAGAGCCCGCGTCGAGGGTGGAAAATGTTGCGTCCAGGACCGGCCAAAATTGCAACAGACCGCCAAATTCCCGCATGCCCGATATCGACGAAATCCGCGTGCCACAGCCCCTCGACGCAACCACCGACAAACCCCATGAAAACCGCCGACGCAACCACAGACATTTCTAAGACCAGGCGATTCGGCAAGATGGGATCGAACGAAATAAGCCCTTCCCTGTAAACGGTGATCTAATGGTCGGGCCGATAAGTTGATACGGAGAGCGGGCGGAGCCTGCGGCATTAATGTAGCCCATAACGTGAGTTATGGGAAAAGCGTTTTTCGATGGGGTGAGTCGTCAGGAGACGACGTCATTAGCTCCATTTCCAATGCCACCGTCTTCGACGGTTTCGATTCGATTTGGCGACCACCCACATCTTGCGATGTGGGCTACATCAATCGCGTCGTCTTCGACGACTCCGGCATTTCGCGAATGCAGCGGACGCCCACGGTACCTGAAGACTATCTCGAAAGCGATTCGGCCCAAAACGTCTCGAATTCGGTTTGGCTGATCTCATCGCTATTTGTTAGGCCGATCTCCGACAACGGCTGATCCGCTAAACCTGGTCCGAGCTCAATGTGGTAATCATGCCGAGACGTGAACCACCTATCGCCGTAGATCTCGATCTGTCTCGTTGCCCACTCGCCTTCAAACTCAAAATACACGACCCCAGTGCCATACTGCGATTCCGCCGTGTGCTTAAAATACCTCTTCATTCGAATATTGAAAAACTTCTAATGCACTCAGCCGTTACTTGATTCCGGGATTTCCGGAAAACACCTTCCGATCGCCCAAAGCCAAAATCAAAGTTTGAGCTAACTCGAACGCCCGAAAAGTCTTACTTGTTCCTGAAACAGTAGATATATGTAGTGGCACGCCGCATCTTCTGATGCAAAAACCTTTGTGTCGCTCTTGTTGCCTCGTTCGTCTAGATCGAAGACAGTCCACGTTCCATACGATTCTTGCAGGACAATCCCCGCAATCGACAAATGTCCGTCAAGCGAATAGAAATTAGGATTGACGCCCAGCTCGTCTAGCTTCTTGCGTAGTGTGTTTCGGTTCATCCCTACTCAACTCAACAACGTGCGCAACTGACCGTGAACTGTCCCCTATTTCGCGGATTCTAGCCGCCGGCAGATTAGGGTGTAGTTGACGCCGCTGTGTGCGGGTTCGTGGGTAAAGCCCGCAGAAAAACCATCCTTTTGCCCCCGCACCGAGATGGTGTTTATACCGGACTGTTCGTAAACATCCGTCCATCCTTCGCGGTTGAAAAAATCGACGAAGATATCGCGTACCTTTTCGTACGGTTCATCGGCAAGATACCCATACTCAAGAAGGTCTACATCGGCACGAAAGCTGTTGCGCATGAGGATCAAGCGGAACGAATCAGTCTTCGGAAGCGACTCACAGACTCGGTTTACCTCATGCAGCGACGGCGATTTGCGGATCGCTTCCTTTGTCGCCTCGGTTTTTCGCCGCTCACTCTCCAAAGACTCTGTCGGGGGAAAGTAACCGCAACCGCTCAAAAAGACGACAAGCAGCAGAAAGCATCGAGGAGAACTTTTTCTGCCAAAATGTTTCAATTTCCGCCGCCACCACGGCTTGCGGCGTCGGGTACATTAGTCACGTCGTCTTCGACGACTCCGGCGTTTCGCGAATGCAGCGGCCGCAAAGGCGGAAACCGGATCGATATGAACGGTGATCTAAAAATGAGGCGCGACAAGGGCATTTCAGTTACGGAAAGAATTCTCTAATTCAAGTTGCGCAAAACTGTCCAGCAACTTACGACCGCCATCGCGCCGCCGGTAAGAACATAAGCAATTCTGTTGATCATAAGCATCTTTTTATGCTTCGACGTCGGATGATGTTTGAGCGTAGAAAGGGCCAATCGCTTATTGAAGATGATTGCATAAAGCCCAGCCAAACAGACGATTAGCCCCATTATAAGAATCATAGTTAATCAGGTTCCTAAGTCATCGGGGAAAGAGTTTGCAAAAACCGTCAGCGGTCGACCTCAAGGCTTAATTTTAGCAGGACTGTCAAGAGGACTACCAGATTCTGAATTTGGATACCACACCCTCCCTACAGGTCGGGTTTCCGCCTTAAGATTCCATATTCATGATTCCGCACGAATGTAGAGTGCTTGCAACGGTGTTGCATGTGTGCTACGTTTGTGGCTGGAGGTGGAACGAGCGTTTTATGGAACTTGAGTGGAAGATATTGCCGAGGGGAGATGTGGCGCCGCATTGGTCGGGGCTATATGTGACGATGAACGCCCGCGGGGCGATAGCGATGAGCCGCGTTACGCACGAGCGGATCGGGGCGCCGGAGGCGGTGCTGATAATGTACGACGCGATGCATTCCCTGCTCGCACTCCAGCCGGCGAAACCGGGCGCGGCAAATGCAT
Source organism: Acidobacteriota bacterium (assembly GCA_016716435.1). NCBI lineage: Bacteria > Pseudomonadati > Acidobacteriota > Acidobacteriota bacterium. The sequence goes on from JADJWI010000008.1 coordinate 1,167,002, forward strand.
ATCCGGTGCGAAACTACGGCCGCCGCGGCGCGCGGATCGTCCGGGCGTATCGGCTGCTCACCGAGTTTGGCATACAGCCCGCCGATACCATCGAATTTATGAAACCGCGGATCGACGACGAATCCCGCCTTATCCTACCGCTAAGGGACATTCGCATCTCGCCAAAGGCTCATTCGCAGTGCAGGTGAGAGGCCAGTAGCCAGAAGTCAGAAGCCAGAAGCCAGAAGTCAGAAGTCAGAAGTCGAAAATCTGAAGGTGGAAGGCTTTGTGGTTAGAACGCGGTTCTTTGGCACATATATATTTTTGCCAATGTGGGACATCTAACATTCAGGACGTGAAAAGAAGAGTACGATTGTAACGGGTGACGCTCTGTGCGTCGCGGGAGATTCTTATGTCATTAATAAATTGTCCTGAATGCGGAAAGGAAGTTTCAACGACGCCGCCGCTTGTCCCAATTGTGCTCGTCCGTTGCACGCACCACCCGTCGAACGGAAGGTCTTCGTTACTCCGCCACCGGAGCGGGAGGAAGGCTTCCCGACCTGGGCTTTGATCCCGATCGGGTTGATGGCGGCGGTCCTTATATTCGTCGCGTATCTTGCCTTCCGCGATACGGACGATACGGCGAACAGATGTGAACTCGGTCCCGATAGGACAGGCGGTCACCAACGACCAGCAGTGTCCCGTCGACCTCGACCTCATCGGCCCCGGTAACGCAGTCGGCCGAGCCCCAGTCGCCCTCGCAGACGACGACGGTCCCCGGTTCATCGACCGATTCGCCATCAGCTCCGCCCGATAAAGGCAAGGTGGTTATAGGTGTAAAGACCGTGGCGGCAAACGGCTCGCCCCAGGCGGTCCGCGGAACAAGATTTTATTTGCTCGAACAGGACGTCGAGACCGTGCTTCGCGAAGCTCGGGTTGAGCCGATCGCCGGCAACTCTCTGGGGCCCGGGCTCTACTGTTTTCCCGAACTACGGCGATTTTCACCCGCTGCGGGGCGATCGCCGCTAATGCGAAATACTCAGGAACGACCGATGGAAGCGGCGGGGCAAACCTCTCGAGCGTGGACCCGAAGGGCTACTACCTCTTCGGAATCGCGAAGATCGGACGTGGCTTCGCACTCTGGAATGCACCCGTCTCCGTGATCGCCGGCGACAATATGCTCAACCTTAGCCCGCAAAGCGTGACCGAGATATCCGATCCAAACAGCTAGTTACAAAGCAACCGTCATCGACGGTTCCCAGGCTCTTGAATCATGAAGCCCACATCTCGCGGTGTGGGCTTTATCATTTTCATGGTCTCCCAGACCCCGAACTCCGAAACTCTGCAACTCTACAACTATGAAACTCGATCACGTTCGGACGCGGGAGAGGAGGAAGAGGCCGGCGGCGGCGAAAAGGAGCATTGGCGCCCAGATGGAGAGCAAAGCGGGGATCGAACCATTAAGCCCAAGCTGCTCAAAAGCGGCCGAAATCCCCATAAACACAAGCCAGACAGCGACGGCATATCCGACCGAGACGACCTTCCCTTTCCGGCCCAGCGAGATGGCAAACGGGGCCGTGAAAAAAGCGACGACAACCGGTAGAAAAAGCAGGCCGATGCGTTTGTGGTAGGCGACGGCGAGGCTCCGCTTTTCCGATTCGGCCCGCGACACTCCAGATTGCTGCGAGATCTCTGATAATGTCATCTCGCTCGGCTTTCGGACCGTGCCGAGCACCGGATCGACCAAAAGGCCAAAGCTTTCTGCCGAACTTCCCTGCCGGATCTGCCCATTGGCCCCAATCTCGAGAATCTTCCATTCACTCTGCGAAGAGAGCTCCGAGCCATTCCAGTTGGCCAAATCGGAACGGTACAGAGTTTGCGCTCCTCCTTCCTTACCACGAACCAGAAGAAACGCATCCGGCAGCGAGCGCGTGGAATTGCCATCATAGATTTCAGACACTCCGTTATCAGACGCACCTGTATTATGGCGAAAAGAAATAACCCGATCTTGATCGATCACCCAGACCCGGCCGGCGCTTACTACCCGAGTGCTGGTCTCGCGCAGTTGTCGACGGAGGTCTTCCTGAATTTTGTTAGCACGTGGCGTTATGTTGTCCGATAGAAGCAGTAGCAGGACACCTAGAAACAACGTGAAGATAATAGCCGGAAGTAATAGACGATAAATGCTTTGCCCCGATCCGATCCAGGCCACTATTTCGTTTTGCCGTGACTTGATGACGTACGTCGCGAGTATGGCGAGCATGGCGGCCGAGGGGGCGATTTGCAGGAAAACGAAGGGTGCGAGGAAGAAGAGATACTTCCCGAGAAGTAGAAACCCGCCCGACTTCCCTGCCGCAAACCGCCAGAGCTCGAATGCCGTGAATACGAAGAACAGGACGCTCAGAAATGCGAGCGTAATGCCGAAATACTTAAGCAGGTTCGAAAAGATGTCAAAATCGCGGAGTCCGGTGGTCAGGTCCATCAGGATGCTGCTCCGCTGGACGCCCTTTCGCTCGAAGATCCCAGTCGGCATAAGCTCGCCGAGCCGTTCAAAGCGAAGTCCCGAGCCCGCCATTCGCTGGCTTGCGAAGAGCCAGATCACAACGCCAATGCTCGCGAGTAGCGGCAAAAGCGACGCGCTTACAACCGGAAGCGTACCGGCACGAGCGAATTGCTCCGCGATCATTGAGAGCAAATAGAAGCCTAGTAGCGTGACCAACGCCAGAAAAATGCCGACTCCGCGGCCGCCGCGGTTGAAGCGGAGCACCATCCCTGCCCCGAGGAATGCAAAGATGAGCGGTGCAAAGGAAAGCAGCAATCGCCGTTGGACGAGTACCTCGGCCTCGCGCCGCTCGGCCCCATCGTTCGCGCTAGCATAATCGACCAGTTCCCCGATGCCGAGTTCCTGCGGCGAAAGCTCGGCACTGTTAAGCCGCTCGATCAATTCCGATCGACGCGTGCGGATCGCGATGCGGATATCGCCGAGATTCTCGGCCGTGACTTTTTCGCCTTCGGTTCCCTTTCCGAGCGTGATCGCCCGGGCCTCTTCGAGCACCAGTTCTGAGTTTTCATAACTGGAATCGATCCGGCCTCCGCTACTCGTTATCAGACGCACGTCTCCCGTCTTCGGGTCCTCGGCGTAAATGAAGAGGTCACGCCATTCGCCAGTGGCCGTGTCGCCGCGGCCGGCATATATCGTGAACCCGGCGAGCTCGGTGTTGAATGTGCCAGGCTCGATGGGCGACTCGAGTTTCAGGATAGCCGCCCGAATGGCGATGTTTCGTACTGCTCCCGCAGCCGCCGGAACCCCGTAAATATTGACGACGAGAGCGAAGATCGAAAGCCCGAGGCCGAGCAGAGCGATCGGTGCGACGATCTGCACGTTGCCAATTCCGGCTGCCCTCATGGCGACCAGTTCGCTATCGCCCTGCATTCGCGAAAGGCCGATGATCGTCCCGACCAGCACCGCCATCGGGCATGTGAAGGCAATGACGCTCGGCAGGAGAGCCGAAGCAAGCTGCCAGACCAAACCTGACGGCAGATTGACGCTGAAGAAGATCTCGTAGAACTTCCCTGCCTGTTGGATGAAGAGCACGACGCTGAGCAGTAGCCACGAAAAGAGGATGTAAGGGCCGATGGCCCCGAGAATGTAGCGTGCGATCTTTGGTCCGAATGACATCCTTATCTAAATATTCGGGCGGGCGGTGGCCTTTGCCTGGTTCGGGCCGGCCGCCTGCGAGAGCATTTTGAATACGATAGCAGAAAGCTCGCGGAGTATCTCGCGGTGGCTTTCGACGTCTGTTAAAAATTCAGCAGGCGATAGTCGCAGGATCCGCAGCAATGTATTCCGCACGCCCGGGGCGATCGGCCGCCTTCCCTTTACCGAGCAGCGCGTGCATTGAAGCCGGTCTTCGGCATCAAGCTCTGCGGCCTCGACCGGGTCGAATTCCCTTCCGCAGCGGGCGCATACGGACCAGTCTGGCAGGAAACCTTCGATCCTGAGCAGCCAAACCTCGAAGTAAAGCTCGATCGCCGTAAGATCCGCGTCCTTCTCGGCGGCAATAATAATAAGCGCCCGCAGCATGCGGTAAAGCAGCGGAGCGGGCAGGTTCGGCTGGGCAAATACGGTTATCAGATCGGCGAAGCGGGCGAAGACCCTTAGAAAGGGCGGCTCGCTTGCGGCCTCGAACGAAGAGACGACCAGCTCGGCCTTCTGGATCGAAACAAGCTCGCGTTCGTCCTTTTGAAAATACTCGAGATTGACTATCGAGAATGGCTCGAGCGAACTGCCGAACTTGCTGTGCAGCCGTCGCGAGCCCTTTGCGACGCCTCGGACGATCCCCGCCTCGCGGGTGAGAAAGAGCGCGATGCGGTCCGCTTCGGCGAGGTTATAGGTCTTGAGGACAATGCTTTCAGATTCGTGCAGAGGCATCCGGCATTGCACTCCTTAAATGTCCGACCTACCAGGGGATGAAATAGAGCAGCCAGGCGATCGCGAGACTGATCACGACAAACTGCAGGAACGACTTTGCTCCGTAGATCACACGTTCGCGAGCGGTCCCGTCCGAGAAAACGGCGAAGAGCACGGAGATGAAAAACGCGAAGATAAGCAGGAAAAGAAAATGTGTCATTTTTTCCTCCCGTAATAGATATCAAGTGCATCGACAATGGCCAAGAAGTTGAGCAGGCCGGCCGCCTCGAGCAATCGGCCGCCGTATTCAAAGGTCGCGCTTGCCGCCGCATCCGGCGAAGGCGTTACGGAAAAGAGAAAGGAGATGAAAGCCCCAAGGCCGTTGCCGAGCTTCGCAAAAGCGTTGAGCAAGTAAAGAAGCTGGCCGTCGCGATATTCGAATCCGGGGTAATAAGCGCCGCCGGTCGCTATCGCGATGATGAACATTATCCAGATCGAGGCCGCGATAATGATCCCCCGACGATTCTTCTTTTGAATAAAGTGGCCAGCACCCGGAAATATCCAGGAAACGATGCCGATGACGATTGGATTATCCATTTCTTAGCTGAACCAGCGCTTTAAGAGTCGGTACCCGACCCCTAAACAAACGCATGAACTCAAACTGCAACTCACTGTAAACACGACATTTGCCAGGCCCTTAAGGTGATGGCTGAAGCCCTAAAGTTTTACTTTAGGTGCCCGCTTCGAGCGTCCGCCCATGGCAAGCCTCGACAAATTGCTCAAATAGCTCCCGTGAGAACCGGTCAAACCCCCAACACAACTCAGGATGCCATTGCACGCCGATCTGAAATCTGGAACGGTCAGTTCCCTCGACCGCTTCGATAACTCCATCTGCCGCCCGGGCCGAGATCTGCAGTCCCGAGCCGACTGCCTTGACCGATTGATGATGGTGCGAATTTACTCGACGTTCGCCGTCTTCCGCCGACGCGATCTCGGCAAGCACGCTTCCATTCTCAATATCTATCCGATGCGAAAGCCGTTCGAGTGGCATTCCCTGCTCGTGCTTTAAAGCCTTCGGCACTTCACTTGGGATGTCCTGAACAAGCGAACCGCCGCGGACGACGTTCAATATCTGCATTCCAAAGCAAATGCCGAGTATCGGCAGCCCGAGTTGATCGGCGGCAAGGATCGCAAGCCGGTCAGTCTCGTCCTTCTCAAATATCACCTTCTTCAGCCCGATCGCAGGCTCCTCGCCGTAACGTGCCGGATCGGGGTCGGTATCGCTTCCGGGCAATAGCAGCCCGTCAAGTGTCGAGACGGCCGCGTCGATAAAACCCTTTTCTGCGATCAAAGGCAGCATCACAGGAACCCCACCGGCCGCCCATACAGCTTCGGAATAATGCCGCCCTAGATAAAATCTTCCGGTCTCAAGCTCGAGCCGTGTTGTTATTCCGATTCTTGGCCGCGATGCCATATAAACTTCAATGTTCAGATAAAACCTAAACAGTGTCAATTTGAGCATTTGGGTTTCAACTCTTATGATTCAAGATATGGTTCAAGGACGCGACGAGCGGATCCGCTCTACAACGATATTGCTTGTCCAACGCGAGGGTGCTGTTGCGATGGCCGGCGACGGTCAAGTCACGCTCGGCGATACGGTAATCAAGTCCTCCGCCCGCAAGGTCCGCAGGCTTCACGAGGGCACGATACTCGCTGGATTTGCCGGAGCAACCGCCGATGCTTTCACGCTGCTGACGCGGTTTGAGGCCAAGCTGAACGAGTTTCAGGGCCAGCTCGAACGAGCGGCGATCGAGCTAACAAAGGAATGGCGGACAGACCGATATCTGCGTCACCTTGAGGCTCTGATGATCGTTGCCGATAAGCGGACGGCGTTTCTGATCTCGGGCAAAGGCGACGTTATCGCATCGGATGACGGACTGCTCGCGGTCGGTTCCGGCAGCAGCTATGCGCTTGCGGCCGCACGGGCTTTGATTAAGCACACGCCGCTTTCGGCCCGCGAGATAGCCGAGGAATCGCTGCAGATCGCCGGTGATATCTGCATTTATACAAATTCGAGCGTGATAGTTGAGGAGCTTTGATCCGCAATACTTTTTAAGATGCCGATATATTTAAGCGGAGAAACAGACCTGAAAGAAGCGACGCCGAGGCTCGATGATATGACGCCGCGGCAGATAGTTGCCGAGCTGGATAAATACGTCGTCGGTCAGGCTGCGGCAAAGCGTGCCGTCGCGGTCGCATTGCGAAACCGGATCCGCAGGCAGAAACTACCGGCCGAGATCGCTCGCGATGTGCTGCCGAAAAACATCCTGATGATCGGCTCGACCGGCGTCGGCAAGACGGAGATCGCCCGAAGGCTTGCCCGCATTGCCGATTCGCCGTTCGTTAAGATCGAAGCCTCAAAATTTACCGAGGTCGGCTATGTCGGCCGCGATGTCGAAAGCATGATCCGCGACCTAGCGGACGCCGCCGTTGAAATGGCGAAGCAGGCTGCATATGACGACGTTCTGCCGCGGGCCGAGGAGAACACAGAAGAGGTTTTGCTTGATGTGCTTCTGCCGCGGACGGATCTTGGATATTCATCAACGCCGGACACAACCGACGCCGAAGCCCGCCACACCCGGACTCGAGAAAAGCTTCGCGAGCAGCTCCGCCGCGGCGACCTCGACGACCGGCTGATCGAAATGGACACGCAGGAGAAGCCGAACACGACCATTGATTTCATCGGCGGCCAGGGGATGGAAGAAATGGGTGTGAACATAAAAGACATGTTCGGCAACCTCTTTCCTAGCAAGACCGTCCGGCGAAAGATGAAGGTCGCAGAGGCCCGCAAATACGTGCTCCGCGAACAGCAGGAATTGCTCATTGATAGCGAACAGGTCACTCGCTCTGCCCTTGATAAAGCACAAAACTCGGGCATCGTTTTCCTTGACGAGATCGACAAGATCGCCGGACGCGAGGCCTCAAGCGGGCCCGACGTTTCTCGCGAGGGAGTCCAGCGCGACCTGTTGCCGATCGTAGAAGGAACGAATGTGAACACCCGCTACGGGATGATCAGCACCGAGCATATTCTGTTCATCGCGGCCGGAGCTTTTCACGTCGCAAAGCCCTCGGACCTGATCCCGGAGTTGCAGGGCCGTTTCCCGATCCGGGTCGAACTTGAAGCGCTGACGGTCGAGGACCTGGAACGCGTTTTGACGCAGCCTAAGAACTCGTTGATCAAGCAATATCAGGCACTCTTAAGCACTGAGGGCATTGAACTTAGCTTTACCGAAGACGCGGTCCGCAGGCTTGCCGAGATGACGGCCGAGATAAACAAGGTCACGGAAAATATCGGTGCCCGCCGGCTGCATACGCTGGTCGAAAAACTGCTCGAGGAGATAAGCTTTGAGGGCAGCGAGATAGAGGAAAAAGTACAGAACATCGATGCTGCTTATGTTGAAGCTCGGTTAAGCGGCCTGATCGCGAACGAGGATATTCAGAACTATATTCTTTAGATGAAAGCTCGAAACGCTGAAAGATCGATCTGCCTGAGACGCGAAAGACGCGGGCTTGTGGCCGTGGTCACGCTGCTCGCGGCGGTTGCTGTTTTTTCGGCGGCATGCGGTAAGCGTACGCCGCCGCTCCCGCCGAAGGAACGAGTTACGCAGCGAGCTGAGATCAACGGGTTTCAGCGTGGAAATGAAGTGATACTTTCGTGGCAAATGCCGGCCCGGAACGAATCGCCCTCGAGCGTGCTGAACATCAGCCGTATCGACGTTTACCGCCTGGCCGAGCCGCTCACCGCGCCGCAATCGATCAGCGAGGACGATTTTGCCTCGAGGGCGATCATCGTGGCGGCCCTAAAGATCGAAGACGGCGATTTTGGCCTTAAGCAGTTTACTTATCGCGATTCGCTGCAGTTCGCCGGTCAGCCGGTGCGGCTGCGTTATGCGGTGCGTTACGTTAATGCTTCCGGGCAGAAAGCTGCCTTTTCGAACTTCTTTCTGCTCGAACCCGCGTCAAAGGTCGCAAAGGCTCCGACCGTTCTGCAAACCGAACTATCTCAAGAGGATGTGCGGCTGACCTGGGAAGCCCCGGCGGCGAATATCGACGAGACCACGCCGCCTAACATTATCGGCTACAACGTTTACCGCTCTGAATCGCGGGAAGCGGCGGCCAAGCTTCTCAATCAGCGGCCGATAGCGGATCCGGATTTTCGAGACACGACCTTTGAATTTGAGAAGAGCTATTTTTACTTTGTCCGGACGGTCTCGCTCGGCACCGGCGGCGAATCGGTTGAAAGCTCGGCGTCAAGCATTATCGAGATAAGCCCGAAGGATACCTTCCCGCCGAGTGCTCCGCGGTCGATAACCATCGCGGCCTCGCCGGCCTCGATCTCGATCTTTTTCCCGGCGAACCCGGAGAACGATGTGGTAGGTTACACGATCTATCGCTCGGAAGATTCTAATGCACCGCTCGACCGCTGGACGCGTGTTTCGCCTGAATTACTTGAGAGGACGACGTTCGAGGACACGAGGGTCGAGAGCAGCAAGACCTATTATTACTACATTACCGCCACGGACCGATTTAAAAACATCAGCCAGCGGAGCGAGGTCGTAAGCGAGCGGGTTCCTTAAGCGGTTAAGCCTTGGTTGGATTTAATGCGCTTGCCTCTGCGTTATCAGACGCAGAGCGTACTTTAAGCACTTTGCTATATGAAGATCGAGATAAAAGAGGACTACTTACCGTCTAAGATCGTTTGCGTTGGCCGCAATTATGCCGATCATGCTGCCGAGCTTGGCAACGAGGTGCCCAAAGCACCGCTGCTATTCCTTAAAGCACCTTCCTCGCTTATCCGCGACGGCGAAGCGATCGTAATCCCGCCGCAATCCGAAAGGGTTGAGCATGAGGCGGAGCTGGCGATAGTGATGAAAGAACGGGCAAACGACCTATCGGACGATGACGACGTCCTCAAGTATATCCTCGGGTTTACTTGCTTAAATGATGTGACTGCGAGAGATATACAGCGGGCCGATGTTCAGTTCACACGGGGAAAATCGTTTGACACCTTTTGCCCGATCGGCCCGCAGATCGAGACCGAACTAGACGTTGCTGATATCGAGGTGCAGTGCCGCGTTAATGGTGAAGTGCGGCAAACTGGGCGAACTTCGCAGATGGTCTTCCCTGTCGAGTTCCTGGTCCGGTATATCTCGCGGCAGATGACGCTGATGCCCGGCGACGTGATCGCGACCGGAACACCAGCCGGTGTTTCCCAACTTCATCCGGGTGACGTCTGCGAGGTCATAATCGAAGGGATCGGAACACTCAGCAATCCCGTTATCGCAAAACCCGCACAGCCTTAACCCTCATCGTCATCCGCGACGCCGATATAGGCGATGAACTCGCTGTGGTGACCGGCGATCTCCGAACTTTGCTGAAGTGCCGATTGGTACTTTGCCGCGAAATACTCGTCCGACTCCATCTCCACAACGGCCTTGAGCCGCCCGAGATGCTCATCGACCACCTCGTCGCTAATTCCGTCCTTGGCCGCAAACAATTCATCGACCTCAACGATCGCCGTCGAAAACCGCCGGAGCCACTGAAAGTCCGGATCGTTAAGCAGCATCCCCAGGAACATATTGGGTGTGATCGGACCGTGAATTCCTTCCGCGAATTCCTTTTCGCGATCGATAAGCGATTTGTGGAGCCGGAGCAGTACTTGGCGTGCGGCTTTAAGCTTTTCTACGTTGTTCACGAAACAATCGTACACGATTCAATTATTTAAGCGTAGCCCGCTAACGTTTGATAATTAGCACGCTAATCAGTTATTATTAGCTCGCTAATTATCATTGATTAGCCAGCAAATATTATATAGTGAGGCTGCAAATCATTGTGTTTAAGGTGGCTAAATGAAATTTGAAGATACAGTAAGCCATTTGCTTTCGAGGGTCGCGACCGCACATAAAGCTCATCTCGAGAAGCGCCTTGCCGCCGTCGGACTCCACGGCGGGCAGCTCTCGGTGCTGTTTGAGCTATGGCGGCGCGATGGTCGTCGACAGGTGGACCTCGCCCGCGAGATCGGCCTGGCAACGCCGACGGTGAACAAGATCCTCGGCGGGATGATCGAGGTCGGGCTAGTTGACCGGACACGGCTTGAGGACGATGCCCGTGCGACCCGAATTTACTTGACCGATGAAGGGCATGCTATGCGGGCGAAGGTCGAGGAGGTCTGGCTTGAGGTGGAGGAGGAACTGCTCTCTGAGTTCACGGAGTCAGAGAGATTGATTCTTTTTTCCCTGCTTACGAAGGTCCGGAACTACTACTTCGGTATTGATCCCGACCAAGTGGACGATTGATTCTGGATTGCCGCGGCGATTCGGTATAGAATCGTGCTAATCGTACGGAACCTGCACTCCTCGGAGGAAAACAAAAAATGAAGATACTTTTAGCGACCGACGGCTCAAAGCAGAGCGAAGCCGCCATCGACATGCTCAAGAATTTCTCGTTCAAAGCGACTGACGAAATGAAGATCGTCAGCGTCGTCGATATGGCCGTCCCGATGGCCATCGACATTTATGGCGGCTATCTTCCGGATACGACCGAAATGGAAAAGACGGCCCGCGAACACGCTGAAAAGGTGCTTTCGGAAACCTGCGAGCGGCTTGAGGGCATCTGCACAAATCTAACTGTCACGAGCGATGTGCTATTTGGTTCGCCTGAAAGCCGTATTGTTGAAACGGCCGAAGAATGGGGCGCGGACCTGATCGTCGTAGGCTCGCACGGCTATAGCCGTTGGGAGCGGCTGCTTCTTGGCTCGGTTTCGCAGTCGGTCGTGCATCATGCGCCGTGTTCGGTGATGGTGGTTCGCCCGCCGGCGGAATAATGACGCCGGGAAGCACGATCGAGGTCGTTTCGCTTGAGTGGGACAGAAACGTCCGGCGACGGTGGCTTTGCGAACTGATCAAGGCAGAAAACGTCTTGATCGAGTTGAAAGGTGAATTTGATCGTGATGTCGAGCATCCGTCACTGGGCCTCATCGAGAAGGGTACGGTTTCGGCCGAGTATTTCTGGCTCGATCGGCCTTATAACATCTTCGCCTTCACCCGGCCCGACGGGAATTTCCGTAACTGGTATTGCAATGTCTCTTTACTGCCGCAATTTGAAGGCAGCACTTTAAGTTTTGTCGATCTTGAGCTGGATGTCCTGATCTGGCCAGGACAAGCACCACTTGTTCTTGACCGAGACGACTTAGAGGTATTGTCTAAGCGTTTAGACACGACCGGGACAATGAAGGTGCTGGCTGAAGACGGACTCGCTAATTTATTGCAGCATATAGAGTTTAAGCACTATCCATTTTCCCTGCTTGAGGGTAAACCTTAACTTCTCGGCTGTACTCTCAAAACGTAACTGCAGACAACGAGATTCGTTCCCGGTGTAAGCGGAACGAGTTGGCCTTCGGGCAGTTCATATCCTCCGATCGAAGCCGGATTCTTGCCCAGGTTTACGGCCCAGTACTTTCCTTGGCCATCCATTGCGACCTTGAGGTGCTGGCGGCTGACCTCAGCATCGCCGGTGAGTGCTACGTCTACCGGCCGGGACCGCGACCCGCGTCCGACGGTCACCTCCGGGCTATAGATCGGCAAAACGCTCTGTCGAACGCCGCCACGCCATATCTCAAGCTTATAAAGCTCCGTCGCCCGCGGCCGGACGTTTGTCATTACCTCGCCATCATCGGAGCGGACGACCGGCAGCTTCACTGCGGTCGGTTGCTGCGTCGGGTCGAACGGTTTGGGTTGCTGAGCTGGCTGCCGCGGCGGCACATATGCCGGCGCGGGCGGTGGTTGAGCCTGTTTCGGTTGGCGAGAAGATATTTGACCCAGTGACGGGTTCGTATCCAGAGCCTGAGGGCGTTTAAGCACCCCGGTTTTCGAGGATTCCGAATCCTCCCAACTATGCATCACTCGAACTTTGCCTTGCTCAAGAGTGCCATCAACCCTGAGTTGAATGACAAACGATCGCGTCTCGAGTTTCTTCTTTCCGGCGATCTCGCGGGCCCGCTCGGCGAGTATGTGGTAAAGGCCCTGCTCCAACCCCCGACGCTTTATGCCGTGCCATTCCTTATCATCGGCTTCGCTCAGGAATACATTGTATTCGGTCGGAATAATGGTCGTTCCCTGCGGGAGCGGCAGCATTTCACGCTGAATGATGGCCTCGATCTCGCGGGCGATGGTCACGACAAATTCCTCAGCCTCGCTCCGCGGTTTTACCTGCGCGTTGCGGGCCGCTTCCTCGAGGACGAGTTCGGCGGTTTCGCCGTCTATCCAACGCCTGACTTTTTCCAGTACTCCCAAGCTTTTACCTCTTCAAAGTTATTCTACATCGACAAAGCGGCCGTTCAACCAGCCCTTGCCGCTCGCGAGCTCCTCGCGGCGTTCCCTTCCCTGCTTCACTATCTCGACCTGATACCAATTATTGCTTTCGCGCTTCAGCACACGAACCTCTGAGCCGCGTGTTACAAGCCCGATGATCGGCGTATTCGCACTCGGCCCCTGGCGGAGGTTTACGTCGGTATTTGTAATTCCGACCGGAACCGAGGCCAGCGGATTTTGAAATGCCGGAATCAGCCCAAGACCCTGCAAATACACGCTCGTGCCATAAAGCCCAATGCCGAAAAACACAAGAACAACCGCGGCGAGAACGGCCTTTCTCAAGCGGCTTGACCGTCGGCGTGCGTGCCCGACCGGGTTCGCCGCCGGTGCGTCCAGATTAACAGAAAATCGGCCATTTCCCTGCTGCAGCGGATGGGCAACCCGCCCGCTGTGTCCGTTCGCCAGCGGCTCCTCGATCCGCGGCTGGTCGGCAACCGGTGCCGGCCCGCGACGCTCGGGCATCAGCGGCATTCGCAGACGAAGGTCTCGCGAGGTGTCGAACTCAGGCTTCGTCGGTGCGTTCGGCGAATAACCAAGTGCGATCTGCGGCTGCGGTATCGTATGCAGTTTCGGCCGAACGTGAGTCTCGGTCTCGCCACCGGAGATCAGACGCCGTACAGGCTCGAGGTCTGCCCAAAATTCATCCACGCTCTGATGCCGAACCGTCTCGTCCTCATCCGTTGCACGGCGGAACACGCGTTTGAGTTCGTTGGCCCACGGCTCGTTCCTCACCTGCATCGGCAGGTCGGTAAGCGGTTCGTTCGCGTAAAATCGCGGAGCCTCGCCGGTCGCAAGTGTGTAAAGCGTTTTGGCAAGCGAATAGACGTCAGCAGCAGGCGTCAGGCTTGAAGCCGGCCGGTTCGCTTCTTTGCCCGCAAAGAACGGGCTGTGCTCGGGCGGTGCGTAGATGTTGGTGCCGACGCGGGTTATCGGGGCATCTGTCGCATGGACGCGGGCCACGCCGAAATCGGCGATCTTGACCACCTTAAGGTCGCCGCTCAGCAGCAGATTTTGCGGCTTGATGTCGCGGTGGATGACGCCCTTGGCGTGGGCATGCCGGAGCCCGGCCGAGACCTGCTCAAGATAGCCGATCGCCTCGGAAAGCTCGAGCGTCCGCTCGCGGCAGACCTTGTGCAGGTCGCCGCCGGGCATATATTCGAGGACGAGGTAATGGAACATTCGGCCATCGAGGTCGCGGGCCGTTCCGTGGCCGAGTCGGCTGATGATATTCGGATGGCGGACGCGGTCGAGAGCTATCGCCTCGTTCTGAAAGTTCTCGACCAATGTCCGCTCGAGGTCATCATCTACGTCATCTTGAAGAAAGACGTTGAGGACCTTTATGACGACCTGCCGGTGCGGTGAATTCGGGGCCGCGATCGTATCCGTCGCCAAAAAGATCTCGGCATAGCTACCGCGGCCGAGCCGTTCGGTGATCTCGTAACGTTTATCGAGCCTTGAGTTTACTAGCCTGAGTTCTGACATTCTTCCCGGTGCAAGCCGATCGGATGAAAGAACGCGGTTACACCATCACAAAATATTACGACATTATATGCCCAAAGTTCGCTTCCATTCTAGAACGAAAAACGGCGGCTCCCTTGCGGAACCGCCGCTTTTCGATTGGTGGCCTAGGCACTTCTGCCTAGTTTCTCCGTTCGAATCCGGTGATCTGGATCGATTGGAAGAAGGGTGTTCCCGGCGGAATTCGGTCCGCATTGAGGAACGTTGTATCAAAGACCCAGTTTCGATTTGGCGGGCCGTACACCTTATCGCAGCATTTGAACGCACCATTGTTGTTCGCTGCGTTGAACAGATTGATCAGCGAACCGCTGTAGTTTAACCGGTCACCTCCCCAATCTTCGAGGAATCGCTTGAAGTTGTGGACACCTCCGCTCATCCTCGGGTCGCCGCCCCCCTGATTTGGCGTGCCGTTAAGGCTCGAAAGCGAGTCACCTGTCAAGAGTGCAAATCGGACGGTCGTCTCTGAGGCCGACCTGTTACCCTTTGAGAAAGGATATCTAAAGCTCCGGGCGTCAGACCAAGCATTAGACAAGATCATTACCGCGTCGGCCGCAATAGACGCAGGAATGTGTTCCGATGTGTTCTGCGGAAGGTAGTCGCTTGCCGGCGTAGGTGTTCCGTACGATGCGACCCCAGTAGCATTGTAGTTTCCTTGAACGTAAACCGCGTTCTCAGATGCCACGGTAAACCCGCGTGTGTTGTTTGGCGAGGTGCTGTCATAGAAGCCCGGCAGGCGGGTCCCGTTGATCAGGCGAAGGCCGCGCCGATAATACTTGTGGTCAAAGACGGCCGCGATGTCCGGAGACTCCGAGGCACTCGATCCCGTGTAACCGATCGCCTCGCCGGTCGTAAGGCCGGCCCGGTCGAGTACTCCGTTGAAATTGGCATCTTCGCCCGGCTGCAAAACGCCATCCGTATTACCATAGATGTCTTCCATGTCGTATTCGCCGTCGAAGTCAAAGTCGCCGCGGCGATCTGAAAAATAAAGCACCCAACCATTGGCACTCGGAATGTCGGTCGAGCGAAGAGGCCGTCCGGCTATCGCAGCAAAAGGGGTTGATGCCGGAAGTCCAGGAACTCCTACACCGCCGTCGAAGTCTCCGCGGAGAAATCGGCGAAGATTATTAACATCGACGTCAACGATGCTCATTACACCTGCCCACGGCACCTTTGCCGGGCCATAATTGGCGGTTGCCGTCGGGTTGAATACCGAGTTCGTGTCGTTGAACAGCCCCTCGCGTGTGTCAAACATCTTGATCGGGAACGGGACCATACATCCGTATGTTCCACTGCCGTCCGAGACGTTCGCGGTCTTCATATGAGCGACCTGGTTCGCTTGTGCCGCCGCGTCGAAACCGTGACCGTTGGCGGTGAATAACCCGCCATTCCGGACCGTACGGGCCGCGGTCGCACAGGTGTTAGAAGAAGGAGAATTCGAAACCCGGGCCGCTAGTACATAGTTGTTAGAGCCCGAAACATACATGTAGTTGTTCGGGGCCGAGAATGCATGGGCGGGATTGATCCCAACGCCGCCCATTACGAATCGCTGGAGCTTGATTATTGATCGCCCATCGGAGCCGTCACTTCCGGTCGTATAGCCATCGCGAAGTAAGCCGGTCGGAGCTTGTTCTGTGACTCCGAGCGCCAGGATGTCTGCCGTAATGTCGTTCGTAACGTACGTTTGTGTCGTCGCGTCGTAAACTACGGTATCGATCTTGATCCAAACCTCACGTCCGGGGATATGGACTCTCTCTCCATTGAGCCGGGTAACGTCGTATGTCGGGCCGGTCATCGCTAGTGGTTGATAGCCGCGAGCCTGTCCGACTGCCGGATTTGAGCCATCTCCGGCCGCAGAGCCATCGAGTCGGACACCACACGGCGTCGTCACAGCAGCTCCGCTGCCCGTAGCGCATCCTGGAAGCTTTGCCTTGCTGTCGGCGAGGTGGACACGAAATCCTGTCTTGTTGGCATATCTCTCGCTTGCGGTAACCAGATCATCTTTCGTTGTAGTAGTTACTGCGACTATGTTCGGTGACGTATCCGTTCCGCTGCCGTCGTTCCAGAGATCGCCGACTGACTTGGTTCGCTTTACAATCTCGCGAAGCGAGACCGGATTTCCATTGATATTTGCATTAAGCTTGATCGGCAATTCAAGCGTTTTCTGATAAGCCAGCAAATTGCCTTGATAGCGAGCCTGCACCGTTTCCCAGTTTGCGTTTCGATATGTCGTTGGAAGCGGGCTGTTCGTTACAGGCGCACCGTTAGGAACGGTTTCAAGTACGGATCCCTCGCTCGAAAACAAACGGCGGAATACACCCGAAGCGTCTTTGATGTACACCTGATCACTCCAATTGGTCCACGGGAATCCGTTCTTCTGGACATCGGTAAAAATATGATCGTGCGCAGTAACTTTTGAAGAGAAGTTGAGACGTGTATTAGCGGCCAGAAAGATACTGCCGTTCGAGTGGACACGGCCACCGAAATCAAACCGGGGGCCGGGGTGAAACTCAAGGTCATCCTCGTAGAAAATACCGAACTGAAAGATCGGAATGCGGTTGTTAAAGAAGCGGCGGCTTAGAGTAACCTGAACGCCTGTTGCTCGGTGGATGGCAGGAGAATCAAGCCGCCAACCGTCACGCAAAGCGGTCAGGCCCTGGAACTGTCCTTCGGTCATAACAACCGATTGTGTAGCATCCGTTCGAATGATTCGCTGTCCTGCAAAATCATAGTCGTCGAACCCAGGAGGAGCCTGTGATTCAACGTTTGCAAGGTCAGCAGGGTCCGGATTAAGTTTGACCTCAAAAATCTTGTTGAAATTCCGCGTCATCACCTCAAGGCTCGCGTGACTCGCGTCAAAGGCCTTCGTTTCCGCAGCGTCATTCGCCGCGGAGATAGTTTCGCTGTTCGTCCGGGGAGATGGCGAGTACAACAAAGCCCATTAGTAATACCATCACCAATAGCGCGATCACGATCGCTGATCCGTCCTCGCGTCCGGTTAAATTTTGCAGCGTTCTTAGTCTCTTTGACACGAAAATTTTCATAGTCACCTCTATTCTCAGCAAATACCGGCTGTTACCCGGCATCGTATTCCATGTTTCGGGTTGCAAACGTAGCATTAAGAGTGATCACTTCCGGGAGCCCTGTCCGTTCGTCGTTTTCCGAAGACTGAACGGAGATACGTACGGTGATCTGGCGAATCATATTGAAACCCTCGGTAAAGTCATCGACAGTGCCGACGATCCCGTCAGGCCCTGCATTCGGTGTCGGGGTCACAGTTCCGTCTTTAAGTACATACTCGATCTGCATGTCCTGGACGTTATATGCCAGCGGTTGTTCCTGGATCTGATCCGCTGCGGCTGCCCCGACGTTGTTGCCAAAAACTCGCCTGACAAGCGTACCGTCCGGGTTCACCCGATACTGTACGAGAAAAAAGCGCTTCATCGATGCTACATACGTAGTGCAGTTCTCATCATTCTGATCGATGCATTGTCGCAGCACACTGCCTTCCGCGCCTGACCCGTTCAACGGTTGGTTAAGGCCAAGCGGATCGCCCGTGGCCGCATCTATCTGATTCGTACCCTGCACATTTGTTGCCATGACTGCGACCTGGGTCGTGTCAGACTCGACAAGGTAAAGATGGAAAGGACGAGCCACCGCCGCACCATTTGCTGCGAGCGTGCGGACCCGCGGAGTCTCAGGACTCCCGGACGGGTTTGTTACATTCTGGAGCATCACCAGACGACCGACTTGCTCGTCCGCGGGGAGCGCCGTATCCGGGTTGAAGTCCATATCCCGAAACGCGAACGAGATCGAATCCGTCCTTGTGGAGGTGTCGGGATTGATATTGTTGGTATAGACGTTGTTTCCAGCGACTATCGAAGTGAGAAGATCTCTTTCATCATCGACATCGGGCGGAACTTCGAGAAGGGTCGAAACAAAGTCGTCCGGCGTCACCGCACCAGCCCGATGGAAACTGAGCCCTGCGTTAAGAGCATCGCGCCCGATAAGGTGAACTGCCACGCGCGCGTTCTTTTGAATGTCTGCTCGTCGGCTTGCTCGATTTCTGTCGATCCTTCCGATCTCCATCAATCCGTAGATCGCTCCCGTTATGATCAAAAAGATGACCATCGCAACAAGAAGTTCAATTAGGCTGAAACCGTCTTGTCGCTTTGGCGCGGTGAGATTAAGTTCATTAACTGATCGATGAAGTTTTTTCATTAGTCGGTGACCTCGTATCTCGTCAAAATGGTTGAAACCGTCTCACGTCGGGTTGCTTGATTGATGAAGTAGTCAACATGAACGTCTATCCGCCGACGCGTGATCGGGTATGTTGGCGACGGACGTTCAGGGTCTTCAACGTCAGTGATCACTATCGTTCGAGCGTATCCATTGATGACAGGGCTCGCGTTCGTCGGTCGGCCACTAACAGCGCAAGGGCCCGTTTCGGCACATGCATCGTCTACAGTCCCGGCAACTCCGTCCCACCCTAGTTCTTCTCGGATCGGCCTCGACCCGGGAAGGAATACGCCTCCGGGTGGAAGAGCATCACTGTTCCGGATCGAGTCCCACCCCTCGAACACTCCGGCCCGACGGATCTCTTTTGCCGAGATTATCGATTCGATCGTCGATAGGGCGATCTGCTTGGCTACGACTCGCTTTTCCGATTCCATTGCACGGGCCAAATTGGCCGTAAGGGCCGAAAGCATCGCGAGAATTCCAACCATCAAGATGACGATAGCGATCATCACATCGATATATGAAAATCCTTGTTGAGTTTTCCGTTCTTTCATTTTTCCTCCACGCTCTGCCCTAGTTGCCGGTAAAGCCGCCGTATGTGCCGGAACGTCGTGAGTCTTTCCATTTGTTGGTCGTTGTCAGGCTGCGGTCATATTCCCAAAGCCTGACCGAACCTGACGAACCAATCACAGTGATCGAACGTGCGATGTCAGCATTGGCCTGTTCTGTCGCATTAGGCGACCAAATGTGGACGGTTCCACCGGTCACGACCGCTCCGTTACCCGTGGCGGTATTTCCACCGTTCGTCACAGTTCCGTTTGCCATAAACCTATATGTCGCGACCGAGTCACCAACGCTGGTCGGATAGTTGCTCGGAAGGAAAACCGCATCCGGAACCGGAAGCGGTTCGGGGGGATTAACGTCAATGTTCCCCGGCTTGACCCCAACAGAGACAACCGAGTCTTCAAGTAGGTTCATCTCTCTGATCACTGCGTCGTCATCTACGGTGGCGGGAGTGTTTTCGTCGATCAAACGAACTGTCTTCCGAGTACGATTGATCTCAATTCGATGTGTCTCCCGTTGGGTTAGGGATTTCTGTCTCGCCTCTTGAAAAATGTCGGTTATCAACAGAGCCTGCTCGTCCGGTTTGTACAGGGTCTGATGTGCCGTAAGATAAAAGAGCGAGACGCTGGAGAGCACAAGAATGATGGCAAGAACCATCAGGAGTTCCATCATCGAGAATCCACTTTCGCTCGATATTTTTGAATGTTTATAGTCCATAAGGCTCCGGAACCGGAAAAGAGTGGCTTGTTTTCGTAAGTGAACGAGGTTAATGCCCAGTAGTAGGAAAGGCAGAATGTGAGAAACATTCCAACCTTATTTTACACAGCACAACATTGTTATGCAATCTCTTTTTTGTGATTTCGGCCCGAAGGCGACACTGTTATTACCTCCGAACCCGGATGTAGCCTAGTTCGTAGATGTTTAAATGCCTGAATTGGTCAAGAAAAAGGGGATAGAATCAGTCATTCAAGGAATCCTTACACGTTCTGGTAGCGTGATTGATAAGCTGACGGGGCGAGGATGGCGGCCTTCGAGTTCGCTTGCGACGAGCGAGCTTGCTGATAAATTGCGGCTTTTGCTCGATGAACACGCCACGACGGGCACGGGCGGCCGAAGGGTTGTGCCTCATTTCATCGAACTTAGAATGCAATGGGACAAGTTCTCGACCGATGCTGAAGAGTCGATCAAAAAGCTGACAGATGAGCTAACTGTGGCGGCCATAGATCACATCAACGATCGGCACTATTACACGGCCGCACCGCTTTCGGTGCAGGTCCGGCCGGACTATTTCACATCGGGCGTTCGGCTGGTCGTGAGCTTTGAGAAATTTGACCCCGAGGAAGGCGAGCGGGCGGCGACCATCGTGGGCGAAGAGAACGTCGTTGCGGTCGATGGCGATTCGGAAGCGCTCGAGACGCCGTCGCAAACTGCGACACTTGTAATGACCATTTCGATCGACGGTTCGACTTCTACAAAACGCGCTGCGATCTCCTCCGGGAGCCGCCTTTCGATCGGACGCACCGGCGAGAACGATATCGCGCTTGGCCACACGAGCGTCTCAAAATTTCATGCCGCACTTGTGTGCGACGCGGAGATGAACCTCTCGATAGCCGATACGGGCTCGACGAACGGAACTTTCGTTAACGGCTCGCGTATTTCTTATGGCAAGGCAACAGCGGTGAAGCCGGGTGATGAACTGGGTTTTGGATCAGTAAAAGCCACCATTTCGCTGCTTGATAAGCCCGTTGAAAATAAACCTGTTGCCAGCGAGGCTCCGGCCGTAACCGAAGCATTTAGTTTAGAGACAGGCGTTGAACAGAAAACCTAAGAACCGGAATTTGCCCTAAGATGTTTTTAATATTCTTACTTCAATTCGACCTCGGTTCTCTCTCGTGGGAGTCGCTCTTCGGCTCGCAGGTGCTCGAGCGGACACCGGCCGGGCTGACCCTGATCTACATCATCGGCGTCGGCGTTCTCATCGGCTTCCTCGTTCTTACGTTCATCGATCATTTTCGCCGCCGCGAGCTGCCGTTCGAGATCGGCCTGCCGCGTGAGGTCGTCCGCAGACTGACGACGACGCTTGCGAACCGAAGCATCATCATCTGGCAGGTCGTTTTCTTTTCGCTTGCTTTCGGTGTTTTCGGGTTTCAGGCTTACTGGACCTATTTCGCAGGTGATGCGAACGAGCAGTATCAGGCACTCGCTTACAAAGATCTCCGCAACCGCCGAACATCTGCCGCAAATCTCCGCGGCTGGATGTTCGACCGCACCGGCGAGCTTTCGAATGCCCTCGCCTATTACAAGACCGGCCCGAATGGCGAGATCCGGCGGGCGTTTTCGCTCGAACGCGAGATGGCCCATCTGCTTGGCACCGAACGCGGCACTCCGGGTCTTGAACGTACCATCTATCAGCGGACGATCGACCCGATGCCGGAAACTTTCGAGGTTTTCACAAAGATCAAGTTCAAAGAGGACGAGAATAAAGATGTTCGGCTGACCATCGACCGCGAACTGCAGGAGTTCATCGCTCGCCAGTTGGATGGCCGCAACGGAGCGATCGTCGTCCTGAATCCGCAGAATGGCGACATCCTGGCGATGTATTCGAATCCTTCGTACAGCCTGGCGGAAACTCAAGACCTTGAGACCTATCTTAAGCTCGAAGGCGACAAGCGGAACAAGCCTTTGCTGAACCGTGCGACCCGCGAATATTACGTGCCGGGCTCGACATTTAAGCTTTTTACCGTGATCTCGGCCTTTCGTGCCGGCAAGCAGAATGCGGTTTTTCCGAGCTTTGCCGATGGCTTTCGGCCGACACGCGGATCGCTTCCGATCGTCGATTCGAGCCAGAAGCGTGACGGAATGAACGTCAGCGGTGCATGTGCCGGCGGCTGCCAGGAAAAGGACATCATCAACGCGTTCAAGGTCTCAAGCAACCAATACTTCGCCCAGCTTGCGATCTCGCTTGGCCGCGAGCGGATCGCCGAAACGGCCCGTGCGGTCGGCATCGAACCTGTAGATACGCCGCAACAGGCTCTTATCGCTGAGTTTTTCCCGGCGGTTTTCAACACAAGTAATGCCGCGATCGCCAACGCCATCGCTCCCACCCGTTCGACAATTGTTACCGGGAAGGAAGCCTCGGCATTCGATATCGGCCTCGAAGGCATCGGACAGGGCTACGCGGGCCAGATGACGCCGCTCCAAATGGCGATGATCGCGGCTGTCGCCGGGAACATGGAAGGCAAGCTGATGAAGCCGCGGATCGAGTATGACCGCGAGCCGGAAATGTTCTCGCAGGTCGTCTCGCCGCAGCAGGCGGCCGCACTTCGTCAGATCATGGCGACCGTGACTGAAGAGCCGGGCGGCACAGGAACGGTCATTTCATCAAAGCTTTCGGGCACCGGAATTCGTACAGGTGGAAAGACCGGCACGGCAGAAAAAGAAACGCCGCTTTACGACGAAAAGACCGGAAAGCTTCGCACGATCAAGAAGCAGCGGCGGAACGCGGCCGGCGAGCTTGAGGAATACGAAGTACCGGTCACATATACACGCTCAGACAGCTGGTTCATAAGCATCGCCCCCCTCGAACGCCCGACACTCGCTATCGCGGTCGTGGTTGAAGGCGGCGGTTACGGCTCGCGGACGGCGGCTCCCATAGCGGCAAATGTGATCCTGAAGGCTCGCGATCGCGGGCTGCTCGGCGACCAATATAAGCCAAAGGCCCCGCCAAAACCTCCGGCGAAGCCCGCTCCAACGCGAAGGAGGCAGCAATGAAGAACAGGACATCGTCACACGTTTTCATACTGTTGCTGATCGCGGCGGTGACGGCCATCTCGCATTATTCGATCTACTATGGCGGGCTGATCCGCGGCTATGAGACGTCGTTTTATTCGGGCGTTAGGAACATTGGCCTCCTGCTGATCCTGGCACTCTTGCCGATCGTGCTTAAGCACGCCATGAAATTCAGCGGAAACTGGACGATCTACACCTCGGCCGTTCTGCTTTTCTCGATCGGGCTGACGGTCCAATACAGGCTCTTCAGCGACCCCGAATACATATCGCGACAGGACCGAGCTGCGGCCCGCGAGGCGAAGATCCGTACTCTGCAAATGCACTATATTCAGGAGAATTATAGTGCAGAAAAGAAGCAGCAAATGGGACTTCCGGCGACGCCGCCCTCGCCGGTGGACCTCTCGGCCGAAACGCCGCGGCCATCGGAGGAGACCTTGCCGGCCGTGCTCCTTTCGGGCAAGACGATCAATCCGCTGCTTGGCATCTTCGGCCTGATCGCGGCGTTAATGCTGCTCAGGCGTGAGAAGGTGCTTGAGTTTCTGCAGAACAACGGGTTTTTGATCGTGCTGCTGACGCTCGGGCCGCTGATCATCGCAGCCGTCACCTCGCGGGCAGGCAAATCCATCGGCAACATGACGCCCTGGGAACCGGCCAAGATCCCGTTTCTGATCGGGTTCGCGGCAATACTAGCCGTGCTTTACAAGAATTTGGCGCGTACTTACTGGGGGCTTCCGCGGGCGAAGGACGTCGTTCCGCTTGTCTTTATGGCGGCACTTCCCTTTGTTCCGTTCTTTCTACTCAAGGATTTTGGGCAGATGATGGTCTTTTCGGCTGTCTATGCAACGCTTTACCTGATCGCAGTCCGGCGGTTTACGCAGAGATCGGTCTTTGTCGGAACGGTGCTTCTTGTTGTCAGCATTCTGGTCGTAGGAGCCTTGCCGCTTTCGACTCAGGAGCGAATTCCGCTTCTCCCGACCGTCGCGGCCCCTGTAAAATCTGTGCTTCCGGACCGCATACAGCAGCGATTCCATCTCTGGCTGGACGGCTTTAACCCGCCGACGCCGGAAACGTCATGGTGGAAATCGGACTACGACAACTATTACAAACGGTTGGTCGAACGCGACCCGAGCCTTCCGCAGCTGCTTGAGCAGGATCCGAATCTGCAGCGGTCGATAAATGTCGACGCCTGGTTCGACGTCCTTGCCTTTCAACC
Organism: Acidobacteriota bacterium; assembly: GCA_016716435.1. Lineage (NCBI taxonomy): Bacteria > Pseudomonadati > Acidobacteriota > Acidobacteriota bacterium. Next base: position 1,191,141 of record JADJWI010000008.1, read on the forward strand.
GGCTCAGGCCACTTTCGGGCTCGCATCGGGCGGCACTACCGGCCGCGGACTGGGCCTCGGTTACCCCGAATTGATACCGGTCGCGGACTCGGATTATATCTTTGCCGCGCTTGCAGAAGAACTTGGACTTTTTGGGGGTTTGTTGTTAACCTTGGCGTTACTTGTTCTGGTCAGCGCCGGGGTCAGAACTGCTTTAGATTCAAGAGATATGTTCAGTAAGCTGTGCTGCATCGGGCTGACGGCTTTCATCGGGTTTCAGGCCCTCGTCAATATCGGCGGCATCACGCGGGCACTGCCGATGACGGGCATCACGCTACCGTTCGTCAGCCATGGCGGGTTCTCACTGATCACAAGCTTTGTGATGCTCGGAATGCTGATGGCCTTTTCGCACCGAAACGCATTGGACCGCGGGCCCGAGGAAATTAAACTATTACCTTAGAGTTACGGCTCTAACTTATTGCACGATAACCGCTTCAGGTTACGGCATTTGCCCCCGAATAAAGAATATGGACAACAATTTTGCGGTGATCTCAGCAACGGTGAGTGATCGGGGATTGAGCGAAAAGCGGCCCGAGAATGAAGATTCGTTCGTCGCGATGGACGCAGCCGGGCTTTATGCCGTCGCAGATGGCGTCGGCGGGGCTCAGGCAGGCGATGTTGCTTCGCAAATGGCGGTCGAGATCCTTGGCGAGGCGTTCACGCATTACGGCGATTCTGTCGATCCCGAAGACATAATGCAGGTCGCTCTCGAGCGTGCGAACGAAGCGATCTACCGGATGTCCACCGAGCTTCCGCAACTTTCGACAATGGCGACGACCATCGCCGCGGTCCATATTTCCGGAAACATCGTGACCATCGCCCACGTCGGCGATTCACGTGTCTATCGGGTCGACCCCGACGGTGTTCTCCATCGCGAAACGAACGATCATTCGCTAGTGGAAGAGGAAGTTCGTGCGGGCCGGATGACGCCCGAGCAGGCCGCGAACCACCCGAGCAAGAACGTTATCAGCCGAGCACTGGGAGCGGAAGCTACTGTCGCTGTTGAACTTAAGACCATAATGGTCGATCCGGGAACGAGTTTTCTCGTGTGTTCGGACGGGATAACGCGTCACCTGGAGGACCCCGAGCTTGAGCATCTGATGACGACCGGAATGGCCCCGGATATGCTTGTCACGCAGATGAAGGATATCTGCTACGACCGCGGGGCTGAGGATAACCTGACCGCGATCGTCATAAAGATACTGCCGACCGTCCTTGAGAACCGCGAGGACGGCGTCGGGGCCGCAGCGGTTACAGGCCCGATCGAATTCCCTGCCACACAGGATCTTGCGGAGGAAGAAACGATAGCAACAGCCCGTTCGCCTTTTGACGCTCCGGTGGCTGATGAAGCCGCCGAGGAAAACAATGCCCTCGACGATCTGCGTCGTGAAATGTCGGATGACGATGACGCCGAAACGCCGGTGAACGATGATGAATTTCTGGGCGGGCTTGATGATAACGGCCAGATCATCGAGACACCAAAGAAAGACTATGCCTCTTCCGGTTTCGTCGTTCCGGCCGATGAGCCGAGGCCACAACCGCCCAAAGAGGATTTCAAGATGTTCGGCGCCAATGGTGATGCCGAGGTAGAAACTACGCGCTCAGGCGGCAGCTTCCTTTCTAAATTGCTTTCTGCCGTTGTTTGGCTTGTGCTCGGCGGGATAATCGGCGTGGCAGGTTACTATTACTGGCACCTCAACAATCCGATAGTACAGCAATCCCCGCCGCAGCTCATTGAGCGATCGTCGGATGTGCAGGTATCTTCGCTCGAAGAGTCTCGTAGGCTGGTCGATGCCGACCCGAAGGGTTATCTGGAGAAAAATTCCGCCACGCCGCAGGACGCTGTGGACCATTATCTGTTGGGTCGGGCGTTGTTGCTGGATGGAAAATATTTTGAATCACAGCGGCAACTTCGAATGGCGAAAGAAAAGCTCGGAGAGGCCGACCAGAAGGATCGGGCGACGATCGCTGCTGAGATCGCACTCGCAAATGCGATAATCTCAAGCGGACCTGCGACCGAGGCTTTCAAACGGGAGCTAGAAACAGCCCCGCCGGTAAATTCGAATGCTAACGCCAATGCCTCTTTGATCCAGAGCGGCAACACGGCCGCGAACACCGCCCCGGCGAACGCTAACGCTCAACCCTGAACCTGCCTGCGGGCTTCGAACAGGATAATGCCGGCCGAGACCGCCAGATTGAGGCTCTCGACCGGCTTTTCCATTTCGATCGCAATGCGTTCGTCGAGTTGGGCCTCGATCTCCGGCGAGATCCCGTACGCTTCCGAACCAAAAACGAGCAGACGCGGCCGCGTCCAATCAACCGCGGTATGAGCGACCGCCCCATCCATCGTAGTGCCCGAAAGGGCCCATCCCAATTCTCTGGCCCGACCCGCGACCAAACCTTCGTCGGCTTTCTCAATTATCTGCAGCCGAAACGAGGAGCCCATCGATGCCCTCAGTGCCTTTGGCGAAAATGCGTCCGTCGAGCCTACGGTTGTTATAACTATTCGGACCCCGGCGGCCTCTGCCGTGCGAAGTATCGCTCCGAGATTTGCGGGATTATTCACACGGCTCAGCATCAGAACGAGCGGCAGCCCGCCCGATTCTTGCGAGCCAAATACATCCTCAATTTCTGTCATTGGCCGCATTGCGATCAGGATCACGCCCTGCGGAGATTCCGTATCAGCGATCGAGGCAAACAGCTTGTTTGGAAGTTCGTAGATCGGGACGCGGGAACGCTCGAGAGCCGTACGGGTCGCTCCATCATCCTCGCGAGCGAGAAATTCGTTCGACACAAATCCGTGGCTGATCACGAGGCCCGAACCTAGCGCTTCGAGAGCAAGCCGCTTCCCTTCGATGAAGATCTTGCCCGGCTCTTTGCCGCTCCTAACACGCAATGCGTGCTTGATCTTTTCGTTGTCGCGGCTGGTTATTCTCTCCATATCGGCGGCGGAGTGTTAGTTTGCGAACGTTTATACGCTAGAATCGGAATTTACGGATAAATACTGCAAACGCTATGAAACCAGAAACCCAGGCGATTAACAAACTTGACGAACTGCTCGAACTTAACGAGCGTGCCGAGCTCGGCGGCGGCGAGGCCCGGCTTGAAAAGCAGCGGGCCGCGGGCAAAATGACCGCCCGCGAGCGGATCGAGTTCTTGCTGGATGAAGGCACTTTTGAAGAGTTTGATAAGTTCGTCGTCCATCGCTCGACCGACTTTGGGCTGGATAAGCAGCGGTTCCCTGGCGACGGCGTCTTGACCGGGCACGGAAAGATCGACGGGCGGCACGTCTTTGTTTTTGCTCAGGACTTCACCGTTTTCGGTGGTTCGCTTTCGGAAACACACGCTCAGAAGATCTGCAAGATAATGGACCTTGCGATGAAGACCGGTGCTCCGGTTATCGGGCTGAACGACAGCGGCGGAGCCAGAATTCAGGAAGGCGTCGTCTCGCTCGGCGGTTATGCCGACATCTTTTTGCGGAACACGCTGGCGAGCGGTGTGGTGCCGCAGATCAGCTGCATTCTTGGCCCTTGTGCGGGCGGAGCGGTCTATTCGCCGGCGATCACGGACTTTAACGTGATGGTAAAGGATACGTCCTATATGTTCATCACCGGGCCGGATGTGATCAGGACCGTGACGCACGAAGAGGTGACAAAGGACGAGCTTGGCGGTGCCTTGACGCATAACTCGAAGTCGGGCGTCGCACATTTTGCCGCGGATTCGGACGAGCACGCCCTCAGGATCACACGCGAGCTGATCTCGTTCATACCGTCAAACAACATGGAAGATCCGCCATTTGTGGCCTCCGCCGACCCCGCAACGCGGATCGACAAGGAACTGAACACGCTCGTCCCCGAAAACGCGAATATGCCTTACGACATTCGCGACATCATCACGCGGGTGGTTGACGACGGCTATTTCTTTGAGGTGCAGGATCTTTTTGCACAGAATATCGTCATCGGCTTTGCCAGGCTCGGCGGGCATTCGGTCGGGATAGTCGCCAACCAGCCGGCCTTTCTTGCAGGCGTTTTGGATATCGATGCCTCGGTAAAAGCCGCACGCTTCGTCCGCTTTTGCGATTGTTTTAACATCCCACTGATCACGTTTGAGGACGTTCCCGGATTTCTTCCGGGCGTCGATCAGGAGCACCACGGGATAATCCGCCACGGTGCGAAGCTGCTTTATGCCTTTGCCGAAGCGACCGTGCCGAAGATCACCGTGATCACAAGAAAAGCCTACGGCGGTGCGTACTGCGTTATGGCCTCGAAGCACATTCGGACGGACGTCAATTTCGCGTATCCGACGGCTGAGATTGCCGTAATGGGAGCGGAAGGTGCGGTCGGAATACTGTATAGGAAGGAGCTGGCGGAGGCGGAAAATTCCGAGACGGCGAGGCAGGAAAAGATCGCCGAGTTTCAGAATAAGCTCGCGAATCCCTATGTGGCGGCGGAAAAGGGGTTTGTCGACGAGGTGATCGAGCCGGCATTTACACGGCCAAAGCTGATAAGGGCACTGGAGATGACCCGGAACAAGCGCGACACCAATCCGCCGAAGAAACATGGCAATATTCCGCTTTAGGCGTAGCTTTAGCTGTCGGATCGCGACAGTTAACCTTGACTCTATTGTTTAGCCGTAACTTGTTGACTCTACACAGTTTGAGTATTTATTGATCAAACACTTTAATGCCAGAAATATTCCCCAGCCGGCCAACCAAAGCCATTATTGATCACGCCGCACTCGTCGAGAACGTGCGGTCGATCCGTGAGTTCATCGGCCCGGGCCCGAAATTCATGGCGGTCGTCAAGGCAAATGCTTATGGCCACGGGGCTATCGAGTGCTCGCAAACACTTGAGAAAGCAGGGGTTGATTGGTTCGGCGTCGCAACACTTGAGGAAGCACATGAACTTCGCAAGAACGGGATAGCGAGCCCGATAACGTGCTTTGGATCCGTATGGCCGGGCCAGGAAACCGCATTTTTTGAGCATTTCGTTATTCCGGCCATATTTTCACTGGAAACGGCTAAACGATTAGACGAAACAGCTGCAAAATGCGGAGTCGAAGCCCGGGTCCACTTGAAATTGGATACAGGAATGGGCCGTGTCGGGCTGCGTTTTGATGAGCTCGAAGGATTTCTGCAAGAGATCGCGGAACTGCGACACCTTAGAATCACGGGGCTAATGACCCATTTTGCCGCTGCCGATGACCTCTCGCAGGCCGATTTTACGGGGCTGCAGATAGCTCGATTTAAGAGCTCACTTGAACTATTGAGAAAGGCAGGCCTTGAGCCGGAAGTTGTCGATCTTGCGAATTCGCCCGGTGCGGTCGTTTATCCCGAATCGAGGGGAAAGATGGTCCGCATCGGCGGGATAATGTACGGCCTCGGCGATGACGTCCTTCCCCGCGATGTTCCAGGCCCCAAGCTTAAACCAGTTCTCTCGCTGGTCACAAAGGTCGCCATGGTGAAACGCATAAACGTTGGTGAGTCAATAGGATACGGGCGATCGTATACGGCAGAACGCGAGGTTACAGCGGCTGTTTTGCCCATTGGTTACAATGATGGATACTGTCGAGCTCTTTCCGGGCTCTCAGACGTTCTTATCCGCGGCATACGCTGCCGTGTCCTAGGCCGAATTTCGATGGACTGGATCACCGTTGACGCGACCGCGATACCAAATATAGAGGCCGGCGAGGAGGTCGTATTGATCGGAAGTTCGGGCGATGAAACGATCACTGCCGCCGAGCTCGCCGGAATTTCGGGTTCTATCTCGTACGAGATCACCTGCGGAATCGGGTCACGGGTACCTAGAATTCACACTAAGTAAGCTAGATACGACCTAAATAAACAGATGGTATCTGTTATGAATACGCGGGTTAGTATGTTGTGTATAAATCACTTTTAAGGTACTACAATAGGTTAATTTCCACAGGTGCCTTCGAGCGGTCGGCCGAGGTCGCCTTCTATTTCGTATTTGCATTCTTCCCGCTCTTGTATTGCCTGGTCAATATCGCAGGACTACTTCTCGGCTCGACCACCGAGATGAGGGCCGAGCTCTTCAGCTACCTTTACCGGATAATGCCGGATACAGCGTTCGAACTCGTCCGCGTTACGGTCGCGGAGATCATAGAGAGCAGCAGCCCAGGCAAGCTCATCCTCGGGCTAGGCGTCACACTCTGGTCTGCCTCTGCTGGCATTGACGGCCTCCGAGCCGCGCTCAACGCCGCCTATGGCGTCCGCGAGCGGCGGCAGATATGGACGACCCGTGGGCTTTCGATCGGAGTTACTCTGCTTTTGATAACTCTGATGCTTTTTTCGTCCTATCTCGTCTATGTTATTTGGGGCTACACGGGGGGTTCTCATCCCGAAGAGAACGCCGCTGCTCGATCGCTCATCGTTCTTCGCTGGGCCTCGATAGTTGCTGTGGTTTTTGCTCAGTGCATGATCCTCTATCGGCTTTTGCCAGATATTGACGATCATTCGTGGAAGCGAACGATGCCCGGGGCGATCGCGGCCGTCATGATCTGGTTGATCCTTACCTTTATCTTCCGGCTTTATATTCAGAATTTTAACACTTACAATCGAGCCTACGGTTCGCTCGGAGCGGTGATGATATTGATGTTCTGGCTTTACCTCGCGGCTCTTGCGTTAATGCTCGGCGGCGTGATCAACGCCGAATTTATGCATCACCGAAAGAGCCGAGGCCAAGAGCCCTCACCGCCGGCCGATGCCGACTGATCAAATATGTCGATAATGATCGAAGAGATCTTTGAGCAGCCTCAAGTTCTCGAACAAACCCTCACAGAAGAAAGGCCGAAGGCCGAGGCTCTTCGCCGCCGGTTAAACGACCGAGACATCGACCTGATAGTCCTCGTCGCCCGCGGAAGCTCGGACAATGCCGCTCTTTTTGGCCGCTATCTGCTGGAGGTAACGACCGGTATTCCCGTTTCGCTTTCGGCACCCTCGGTCTTTACTTTATATAACGCAAAGCTTGATCTCTCGCGTGCATTGGTCGTCGGCGTTTCGCAGTCGGGCGAAGGCACGGACATCAATCTCGTGCTCGAGAAGGCGAAGGCCTCGGGAGCATTTACGCTCGCCATAACGAACGAGGCAGATTCTGCGATGGCCTCGCTTGCAGATGAAACGCTGCTAATCCATGCTGGCCGCGAGCGTTCTGTCGCCGCAACTAAAACCTACACCGGCCAGATGTTGCTGTTTTATCTGCTGTCGGAGGCCCTCGGCGGCCGGAAGCTCAGCATTGAGAAGATCCCTGAACTTACATCGGGAAGCCTCAAGACGGCGGAGACCATCCGCGGATATGTCGAGCGATACGCGTTTATGGAGCAGTGCGTTGTTGTCGGCCGTGGGCTTAACTACGGCAATGCTTACGAACTTGCTCTCAAGTTGATGGAAACGTGCTATGTTGTGGCCGAGCGGTTCTCGTCGGCCGATTTTTTCCACGGTCCGCTGGCCATTGTCGAACGCCGCTTCCCTGTCATTATGTTCGCCCCCGAGGGAGCCGTTACACAGGGCAACGTCGATCTGCTTGAACGGCTCGGCGAGCTTCGCGCGGATTCGCTTTCTATCACAAACAGCCGCCGCGTCGCCGAGCTTTCGTCGCGTTCGGTGATGCTTGATGAAACCATCGACGAGTTTCTTTCGCCAATTCCCTTCGTTGTGCCGGGCCAACTCTTTGCAGCACATCTTTCGGCTGCGAAGGGCCTTGATGCGGACGCTCCGCGATCGCTCAAGAAGGTGACACAGACCATTTGATGACAGTAAACAGCGAAAGCGAACAGGTTTCTGCCGCCCGTTCGGGGCTTGAGACCGTCGTTTTCGTTGTTTTCCTTCTGCTCATAATTTCGCTGGGATTTATGCAGCCGAATGTCCGCTTTTCCGGAATGCGGCTGCAGGTCACGGACCTTCTTTTTCCTCTCTTTTTTATTGGTTGTGTTGCTGTCGCTTTGAAGGAGCGGTTCGCGATTCGGCCTGATCGCACCTACATTTTCATCGCCATCTATTTCTTAGTTCTTGCGGTCTCAGCCGCTTTTTCCGTTCAGCCGACGTCGAGCCTTCTGCGGCTTGCGGGCGAGCTTTTTCTCGTGCTTTTGGCCGTCGGTACCGCATTTATCGTTCGATCGGAGAGCGAACTGCGAGCGGCAATTTTTGCCTGGATCGCGGCTAGCTCACTCGTCTGCCTGATCGCATTTCTGACCGCCGCATTGTTCTATATTGACCGTGACAACCTATTGCTGAACTACACGCTCCATCATTACGGCTCGCTGCCGCCCGGTAATTATCCGCGGGTTCATAGTACTTTCGTTTACCCTGCAATGCTCGCAAATTACCTGACCGTCTCGGTCGTTTTCCTATTGTTCGGCAAGGTGAAGGAATGGTTCCGGCGCTCGTTCTGGCCATTGTTTATTCTGCACCTCGCGGGCGCGGGTTTTACTGTGACGCCCGGGCTCGGCGGCCTCATTCTCGGAATTGGGCTTTTCGTTTGGGTATTTCGAGATCCGGCGAATTCGTCGCGGCTGGCGTTCGCGGCCCTGACGATCGGCATTCTGGCCGCGATTGGTTCGGTCGTTGTATCTGCCGTTACGACACGCCCGATCCCAAGCTCCCCGTTCTGGTTTGACGCCTTTGGTTACCGGATCGACCCGACCCAGCGATTGCTTACTTGGATCGGTGCTTGGCAGACGATGCTCGAGTATCCACTGACCGGCCGCGGCCTCGGGCTTGACGTTGCTCGCGTATATTTCGAAGCACCGTCAGGGCAAAAGCAGATGCTCACGGATGCCCATAACACATGGCTTAACATCGGCGGACAGGCAGGCGTTCCGGGCTTTCTTGCCTCGATAATGTTGACCCTGGCGCTTATCGGACGCAGCTTGCCGCTTAGCGCGACCCGTGCGCCATCTTATCTAGCGATGTTCGGCGTTGCGTTCATCGCCGCTTTTATCGCACAGGGATTTGTCGGATCCTTTGAGAATGCACGGCATCTCTGGGTATTGATCGGGCTTTTGATCGCCGCGGCAAGGCTGCACGAGGCCGATGCGGAGCTTTAGTTTTGATCGAAAACTGATATACTTTTTTGAGTCCTGCCTAGCGACGATTTTTTTCAACCAAACTCGGAGGTATCCGTTGAAGAGCTATTTACGTTTTCTTCTTTTAGCGGTGTGCGTTTTCACCGCCGCGGGAATTGCATATCTAACCATCGCACCGAACGGCGGAGCGATCGCCGACAAACCGGTCTATTGGATAACTGTGGACCAATCGGAGATCGGCCACCTGATCGAGAAGGACCTGTCGCTTTCGGGTTCTACAAAATTTGAGGTCGTCGAGACCCGCGGCGGCCTCGCCATAATCAAGCTCGATGAACTCGGCTCGCAAGATCTGAGCGGGCGGATGCATGAGGAGTATCACAAGTGCTCCGGTTTTCTGCGGCACGAGACCTACGAAGAAGCACAGCGTTCGATCGATGCCTCACTTTCTGCCAACCCGGCCGCCGAGTTTGTATCGTATACGATCAACAATCAAACTGCCGTCGTGCCGATGCTTGCCGAAGCGGCCGAACCGAACATTCGCCAGACCATTACCGATCTTTCGTCGCTTTTCACCCGTCGCCATGACCAGCAGGGTGGACTCGACGGGGCGAACATGATCCTGACCAAGTGGCGGCAACTTGCTCTCGCCTCCGGCCGGACGGATGTTTCGGTGATGCCGTACGCTCACCTTTCGCCGACAAATCCGGACACATTCTTGACGCCGCAGCCGTCGATCATTCTCACCATCACGGGCACAGAGTTTCCCGAGGAGATCGTAGTCGTCGGTGGGCATCAGGATTCGATTCGCTCAGGACAGACGACAGGTGCGGCTCCGGGTGCGGATGATGACGCCTCCGGCATTGCGAGTATTACCGAGACGATCCGGGTTTTGCTCGAAAAGGACTTCCGGCCGAAACGGACGATCCAATTCATGGCCTATGCAGCCGAAGAAGTTGGACTCGTCGGATCAAAAAACATTGCCCAAAACTATCGCGCCCAGAACAAGAACGTCATCGGAGCACTCCAGCTTGATATGACGAACTATGGGGGCAACTGGGCGGATATCGTTATTATTACGGATAATACGAATGCTGCCCAAAATCAATTTCTCCGCGATCTGGTCACCGAATATCAGCCGACGCTCGTCGTGAAGAACGACCAGTGCGGTTATGGGTGTTCGGACCATAAGTCGTGGTTCGATCAGAACTACCCGGCATCGATGCCCTTTGAAGCTAAGTTCAGCGGCACCTCTCTCGACGGGATCGGATCGCAGTACAACACGGCACTCCACACCGCGAATGACACCATCTCGCGGAGCAACGGCAACGCAAATCATGCTCTGAAGTTCACCAAACTCGCGATCTCATATGTTGGCGAGCTGGCAAAAGGAAACATTGCTCAGCCGGCCCCGAACCGGACGCCATTCGACTTTGATGCGGACGGCCGAGCGGACCCCTCGGTCTTCCGGCCGGCAGATGGCATATGGCACATCGATGGTTCGACGGGCGGATATTCGGCCTCTCAGTTTGGTATCGCAAGCGACACGATCGTACCGGCAGACTTTGATGGCGATGGTAAGACCGATCTCGCTGTTTTCCGCGAGGGTGTTTGGCATATGCTGCGAAGCCTGGACGGCTATTCTGCCATCCAATGGGGCGTTGCGGGCGACATTCCGCAGCCCCAGGATTTCGACGGCGACGGCAAGGCAGACATCGCTGTCTTCCGGCCTTCGAATGGCGTTTGGTACGTGCTGAACAGCAACGGCGGAAACTCGATCGTCCAGTTCGGCCAGCAAGGCGATGAGCCTATCGCCGGGGATTTTGATGGCGATGGCGAAGCCGACCTTGCCGTCTTTCGCGATGGAGTTTGGCACATCAAGGGCTCTGCGAACGGCTACACCGCATACCAGTTCGGCATCGCGACCGATACCGCGATCGCGGCGGATTTTGACGGCGACGGTAAAGCCGATCCGGCGATCTTCCGCGATGGTGTTTGGTACATTTTGCGATCTGCGGGCGGCGTGACCATCTTCCAGTGGGGCGTGGGCGGCGATATCCCGACTGCTGCTGACTATGACGGCGACGGCAACGCGGACATCGCGGTCTATCGCGGCGGAACGTGGTACATCTACAACAGCGGGAATTCGAGTGTCAGCTATCGCTCGTTTGGAATAACCGGCGACCTACCGGCGGCAAATGCCTTCGTAAAGTAGGCTTAGCTAAAAAACTGAACGGGCCGTGATCATTGTCGATCGCGGCCCGCTTTTTTATTTTACCTTAGATCTCTATCTAAGAAAATTCGGAAGCGGCCCGCAGGAGAGCTTCGCGCATCTCGCCTGATGTTCGCCAGCGAAGCTCGACCTGTTTGGCAAGCGCGGTCTCGATGACAGCCGATATTCGCAACGGAACTTCCGGCACTCGATTCGCGATCGGGATGATCGGCTTTTCAAAGATCGCCTTTACCGTCTCTGAGATGCCGGCTTTGGGGCTGATGTCGAGCGCGTGTGCTCCCGTTAGCAGACTATAAGCGGTCATCCCCAGAGCATAAATATCCGAAGGCGGCCGGACTTCTTTGAAGTCTTTCACCTGCTCGGGCGGCATGTAAGCGATCGTGCCGGCGACGTCGCCGACCATTGTCACGCCGCTCATGCCGGTTTGCTTGTAGCTTTTTGAAAGGCCAAAATCGGTCAGCTTCGCAATGTAGTTTGGGAACGTGCCGTCAACAAGGATGTTCTGCTCCTTGATGTCGCGGTGAACGAAGCCCTTACCGTGTGCAAATTCCAGCGCGGCGAGGGTTTGTTCGATGATCTTGACGACCTCACGGTAGTTCAGCTTGCCGCCGCGGGTTTTCGCCAGCTTTGCGGCATCCGGCCCGCTGACGAACTCAGATACCAAATAAACGATGCCATTGTGAGTTCCGTGGTCGATGTAGCTGACAACGTTCGGGTGCTGAAGTGATGCAGCAACTTCGATCTCCCGCATGAACCGCTTCAGCGACTGATCGCTGACGGCCACCTCGGGCAAAAGTGTCTTGATCGCCACAGCACGGCCGTCCTTGGTCGAGCGGGCGAGCATTACGCTTCCCATTCCGCCTTGGCCGAGAATTCTGATCATCTGATAGCCGGGGATCGGCTGCGGATTGTTGCGGAGCACCTCGCGGCATTCTTCGCAAACATACGAATATTTTGCATCCGGCCGCGAGCTTTCAGCCTTTGATAATTTGCCGCAATTCAGGCAAGCGACCGTGATGATCGAAGGCTCGGTGTTCTCTGACTGATAAAGCGGCGTCGCGGCTTTCATCGAGTCCGCCGATACCTCGACCTCAAGAACGGTCTCACCGCCCTGGATCCGGTCGCCGTGTTTCAGATAAGCCGTTTCGACACGCAGCCCGTTTACAAACGTACCGTTGGTCGAACCGAGATCGCGAAGGAAGCACTGCGGCGGAGCTATCTCAATGATGCAATGATGGCGTGAGAAAAAACGGTCCTGCGGCAGGCAGAAGTGCGCGTCCTCGCTTCGCCCGATCATGAACGTATCGTGTTGGTCAAATGTAAATTTTCGTCCGGTTTGGGGACCGGCGATGACATTCAGAGTAACGCGCATCGCTATGAGTATAAGGAATTTAGGATATCTGTGCCACTATGCCGAGGAAGATGAAAAGCATTGAGATAATAAATGTAACGATCCCGATGATGAGGCCGGCGATCGCAAGCCCGCTGCCGCCATATCGGTCAGGATCACGGTCCGCATTTCTCATCGCCATAAATCCGACGGCCGCCGCCGGGAGCCCGAGCCAAATGCCGCCGTAACAGCAAACCAGGATCAGCGACGCCACACCGAGAGCCATCGAGACTATCGGCAGCGTTTGATCTTTGCTTTGCGAGATCGGCGAAAGGGCCGAATGCTGCGGAAACTGAACAACCGGCGAGCTGTACGGCATGATGGGGTCCATCGTCGGCCAGTTGGTCTCGCGGGTAGCACGCGGCGAATCCATGATCATCGTCGGCGGCTGATCGTCGGCGAAAAGCGAGGGATCACGGCTCTCCTGAAGATGCGAAAGCAACTCGCCATCCTCCAGGCAGAAGTTTATTCCGGGCTCTGTGTATTGTTTGCCGCAACGCGGGCAGGTCTTCATTCGCTTTCGTCCGGCTAACGCCTAATTTCGAGGTCTTTGAAAGCGATCCGCACGCCGTCACCCGAGTAGAGCCCGACAACGCCGCCCTGATAGCCGTGCACGTTGCGGATCGACGTCACCTTCTCGCTGTTTATATAGAGGTCGATGTTATCACCTCTGTGATCAGCCTCGAGCGTGTTCGAGGCCGAACCGGGCCGGATCAGATCGCTCTTAGCCCAGTTAACGACCGGAAGCTCTTTGCCCGGCTCGTGCCGGACAACGCGATAACGCCTCGTCTTGCTATCGATGACAAAGGCATACCCTTTCACGAGCGGTGTCGGATTGCTGAGAAATATCAAGCCGTAGCCAAGGCTCGAAGGGGCATCATTCATGTTGCGGAGCGTGACCGAAGCCCTCGCATTTTCGCTGGTGCTCTCTGCCGGAGCCACCAGAACATAGTAATAGCCACGCTGACGTGCGGCCATAAGGAATTCGCCGCCGGTAAACTCGGTCGTTCCGAAGGATGAGGAATCGCGAACCCATTTCGAAAGATCGAGCTTTTCTACATTGGCACTATCATTCCTCGTTGGAGAATTGTTCGGCGCGGGCGTCGGATCAGTAGAAACGACCTGCGTTCCGGGATCCTCGTTCATTATCCCGATGAGAAACAATCCGCCGATCCCTCCGCCGCAGAGCACAAGGCCGATACCGAGGATGCCGACGATCCACATCCAAGCACGTGATTTCTTTGGCTGGAGCGAATAGTTCGGCTTGGCATCCCAGCTGGTCTGCATTGTCGGCGGCGCCGGAATCTGTCCGCCGGGATTGGTCGGCGGGGTGTTCATCACCATCGTCGCAGGCGGATCATCCGCTGCGAGCACAAGCGGCGTTCCATCCTCAAGACAGAAGTTAAGTCCTTGGTCCGGATATGTTCGGCGGCAAGTCGGGCAGATCTTCATTCTTATTTTCCTGAATAGAGGCTCAGCCTCGGGAGTTTGCTCATTATACGCAATTTCCTTCCGAAACTGAATTTACGACGCAGATCGCGAAAAGTTCGTTTGCCGTAGCAACGAAAAAATGTCGGGTTATGCCATTGTTCCGCCGCATTTACCGCAAAAGCGGATCTCGGGCGGAAAGGATGAGCCGCAGTTTCGGCAGGCTCTCAGGCTTGGCGTCGGCGTTGCAGAGGCGACGGTCCGCAGCGGCGAGGTCGCGATCGTTTGGCTAATGCTCAGGCCGCAGCGGCCGCAGAAACGAGCGCCGGCCGCAAGCATATTCGAGCATCGCGGACACGGAAAGCCACCCGGTACGTCGCCCGGCGAAACGAGCGTAAATGACCTGTTCCCGCAGCGGCCGCAGAACTTCACGCCATCGGCAAAACGGGCGTCGCATTGCGTACACGCAACGATGCCGGGCATCATGCTCGAGTCGCCGCTGCTGCTCATTCCCTGCGATGGCGATGGCTGGCTGCCGCCCTCACGAGGAGCCCGAAGCTGTGCCTGGATCACCTGCTCGTCGCCGCCTTCGCGGACCTCGATGACGCGTTCGTCATCTCGTTCGCCCGGCTTCGAAACACGAAGGATGTGCTGTCCCGGCGGCACGCCCGCAAGTATCACCCTGCCCGAGCGTCCGACGCTTCCCTTTCGCTCGTCGTCAATATAAACCTCGGCACCGGCTGGAGCCATCACAACCACGCGACTGCCTCCATCGGCCCGGCTCTCGCCGATCGAGAGTGCTGCGTTCTCAAGGTCCTCGATCCATTCCTCGACGGTCGCGTGGCGCTCCGCCGCTTCGATCGCAAGCGAGCGCATTATTACCGCCTCGACCGCACTCGAAAGGTCGGTCCGCAGGGTCGAAAGTGCCGGCGGCTTGTGCATTATCTTCTGCATCACAAGCTGCATCATGTCGCCGGCGAAAGGCGTTCGCCCGCCGAGCATTAGGTATGCGATGGTCGAGAGCGCGTAGATATCGGCCCGGACGTCAACGCCCGTCTCCGGCTGCATTTGCTCGGGTGCCATAAATTCCGGCGTGCCGATTATGCCGCGTGAAGACGGCGTGGCGTTCGAGCTAATGTCCGTAACGGTCTGGCTGATTATCTTGGCGAGGCCAAAGTCGCCGACCTTGATGAACCCGTCGCCTTTGCTCCGCTGCATTATGAAGATGTTGGCCGGCTTTAGGTCGCGATGGAGGATGCCGATCTCGTGTGCCGCATCGACGCCGTCGGCGATCTGCCGCAGGATCTTCACGCTCCGCTTCACCGGCAGCGTGCCCTCGCGGCGAAGAAGCCGATGGAGCGTTTCGCCCTCGACGTATTCCATCACCAGATAGAAGATGCCTTCGGACGACTCGCCAAAATCGGTAACGCTGACCGTATTCGGATGCTGGATCGAGGCCGCGGCTTGAGCTTCGCGTTCGAATCGGGCGATCGCCTCGCCTTCCTGAAGATCGTCGCTGCTCAGGATGTCTTGCCGAACCGTCTTGACGGCGACCTTGCGGGCGGCGAACTTGTTGTCGTTGGCCAGATAGACCTGCCCCATCGCTCCGCGTCCGAGCCGCTTGGTCAGCAGATATCGCTCGGCAAGAAGTTGCGTTCCCGGAAGGCTATGCTTCGTCGGCGTTTCGTCCTGCGGACAAACGTCGACGGCGTCCGGGTAACACTGTTCACATTTTGGGCACTCTTTCATTCAGCGGCGTAGCCCGCAGCGGGCTCGAGGTGATCGATAGACAACAAACGAGTATTCTACGTCAGAACGCCGTGAATTAAAAAAACCGCCGGCGGGCCGGGCGATGCAACTTGTTTCGTTTCAGTTAACTGGCGGCTTTACACAAAGAAATTCGAGTTGCTATACTTCAAACCTTGGGTCGATAGCTCAGTCGGTAGAGCAGCGGACTCTTAATCCGCGGGTCGCAGGTTCGATCCCTGCTCGGCCTACCATTTCAAAACCGCACAAACCGAATGTGCAAAAACAAAAGGCGTGATCGAAACACTCGGTCACGCCCTTTTTTGTTTTGAACCAGCCCCGATGCCGTAAAATCAGCACACTTCCGCGTAAACCTCACGATTCTAACGAAAATTATCGGCTTAATGAGAGAAATGTTGGCGAACTCTAGAGAAAAGTTGGTCAACTCTAGAGAAAAGTTGGCCAACTCTAGAGAAAAGTTGGCGAACTCTAGAGAAAAGTTGGTGAACGTTTCTTCGGAAAGACGCTTTCAAGAGCGGACACAGGGCATTTCCCGATTCACCATTCACCATTCACCATTCACCAATCAAACCTTGTCCCGCCACCTTAAAACCTCTTCGCGAAGTAATGGATTCTGTTGAAAGCTTCCGGTCTGGCCTTGGGCGGCGGTTGCTCGCTGAATGTGCCAGTAGCTGAGCCCGAGGCTTCCCATAGCTCGTAGATATCTGCTCCGCGCACGGTACTTTCCGGCGAAGATGCCGCTCAAAAGCCATCCAGTGCTCTTAAATGCCGACGTCGCATATTTCGCGTGTTCTTCCGGGATCAGGCCGCGGGCGACGTCGATGGCAAGCATATCTTTGAGTATCCTGCCCTGCCGATACATCACATAAAACGCGAACGCGACGAAGATCAGGAAGAACGGTATTTGAAGGATTACGTAGCCGACCAAGAAGCCCTCGAGCCCGAGGAAGGTTGCCATTCCGTTCCAGAGTGCGTGAAGAAACACGGCGCCGAGATAGCCGAGGAACGGTAGGGCGATCTTGACGAAGGTGTTGTGCGATTCGCGGGCAATTCCGCAGCCGATACCCATCATCGCCGTAAAGGTCACATGAGCAAAGGGCGAAAGTATCCCGCGAAGAACGAAAAGTATGAAGAGCCCGCCAAAGCCGGCCTGGCCCAGAGCTCGGCCATAATACAAAACGTTCTCGACCGTCGCAAAGCCGAGAGCGATAACGCCCGCGAAGACGATGCCGTCAAGAATGTCGTCGAAATAACGGCGGAAGAAGATCAGCAGGATCAACACGCCGGCTCCTTTTGAGGCCTCTTCAACGACCGGTGCAGAGATCACGGCACCGATGATGTCGCCGAGTATCATTCCTTCCTGCCCGCCAATACCGAGCGCAACGCCGATGCCGACGCCTGTATTGATGACGAAGGAAATGATCACTGCAACCAAACCGCCCCAGGCGAAAGCGAGTGCAAGCAGCCAAAGCGGCTCGGGGTCATAGCGGTCGATCCAAATAAGCGGCAGAAGATAGATCATCGCCGGAGTGAACGCAACGACCGCCGCGATGATGGCAGGGATCGGCCCGACGCTTAGGAACATCAGCCCTATGACGATCAGCGAAAGAAAGATTATCGCGAAGAGCGTAATACCGATGCCGAGCATTTTGAGGGCATTACTCTTCGGCGGCTCCGGCGGCTTTATCTCGATCTGGCCGAGGCCGATATTGGCGAGCGACGTCTGCACGCTCTCCACCTTATGAGCCGCGGCCTGCTCAAACTCGCGGATCTGCATCTCGCGGAAATCGATGTTCGCGTTTGCCGTCGGTACGGAATCGAACGAATCGATCTGCACCGTTGCGGTCACGCCATTGCGGCCAAACTGGACCGTATCGCCATTGTTGAGCTTCTGACGCTGAGCCCTCGTCCCGTTGACGATAGTCCCATTCGTACTGTTGTTATCGACGATATAGAAACCATCCGGCCCGGCCTCGATTATCGCGTGCTGTTTCGACGCGATCCTTTCATTGTTCGGGTCAAACCGGACGGTGCACGTCTGCCCGCGGCCGATGGTCATAAAACCCGTATCGAGGTCAAACGATTGGCCAGAAAGCCCGCCGCTGGTGATCGTCAGTTTGAGATGCATAGGGCAATAATAGAAATAAAATGCCCGATGTCAAGCAGACGCCTGACACCGGGCCGTATGTTGTTCAGATAGAAAAGTTTATTGTGGCTGAACCGACGAAGGTGCCGGCCTGTCAGCGGGCGATCCGAAGACGCGGGACGAGATCGCCTGGTCCGAGCTGTTTACCCGATACCAAACGTTCGTGCTCGGCCGGTAAACCGAGATATCTGCCTTGCCGTCGCCGTCGTAATCGCCGGGAACCGGAATGTCCTCTTCGATGCCGAACTGGTAGGCCGTGAAGTTACCCGTGGTGCTGAAAAGCTTGTACCAAACACCGGTCGAAGGCCGATAGACCGTGTAATCTGCCCGCCCGTCGCCGTCAAAATCGCCAAAGAGCGGCTTGTCGCCGTCGGCTCCGAACTGCGTGTAGATCGGCAGGCTCGACGAGCTCTGATTCACATACCAGACGCCGTTCGAAGGCCGCCATACGGCGAAATCCGCCTTGCCGTCGCCTTCAAAATCGCCGACGACCGGGATATCCGTTGAGACGCCCCACTGAACGAACCGCAGCCCGAGCGTGCTCTGGTTGATGTACCAAACACCGTTCGAAGGCCGCCAAACGGCGAAATCGGTCCTGCCGTCGGCATCGTAATCTCCGGGTACAGGCACATCCCCATTTTGCCCGAACTGCAACGCCTGAAATCCGCCGGTGCTCGGCAGGATATACCACGTGCCGTTCGAAGGCCGCCAAACGGCGATGTCCGACTTTCCGTCTCCGTCATAATCTCCGGCTACGAGTCGGTCTTCGGCAATGCCGAAATAGGCTGACGTCATCTGACTGTTCGAGCTGGTCTCGACCTGCCAAAGTCCTGCGTCTGGTGTGTAGACCGAAAAGTCGGTCTTCCGGTCTCCGTCGAAATCCGCGACGCGGTTACTGGCGGGAGCATTGAGCCCGGTTACATCCACAAAGATCAGGCCCGAAGTAAGATCGCCGATGAGCACCTTATCTTCGCCGAGGAACGGATAAACGGCCCAAAGGCCGCCATACGTTGTCGGCAGCGTCATCCCAAAGCTGTCGCGGCCGCAGAAAATGTCCCACGGCTCGACCGAATTATCGAATGCCGATTCCTCCGGAACGAACGCGGGCGTAAAAGTATCGTACTGGCCGGTCCGGACCGGATTTACCGGGTCCGTAATATCGAAAACCTGAAGCCCGGCCTGATACCAAGAGACATATAGCTTGTTGCCCATCACGACCGGGTTGTGCGGCGTCACGGCATTGATGCCGAGGTCGGTCATCGTTATCCGGTTGACGAGCGTCGGAGCAGCCGGATTTGAGACGTTATAGATCCGAATATCGCCTGGGCTCGCGCCGTTGCTCAGCGTCGTTTCGCGGGCACTGTAAAGATAGTTTCCGTCCTCGGTGGTCCAAGCGCTGTGGTTCGACCCCAGGCCGACGGCGACCGAGCCCAAAAGAGCCGGTGCCTGAGAAGCCAGGTTTGAAATGTCGAGGATGTCGATCTTGGTCGTTTGCGAAAATCCGGAGAGAAACAATCGATTTCCGCGAATGTGCATGGCGTGGACCCATCCGTTGTCGCTTGCGCTAAATTCCCATTTCAGCACCGCAGCCGCAGGGTTCGTTACGTCAATGATCCGAAGCGGCCTTAGCGAGGTCGAATTTGAGTTCTCGAGCAGGTAACGCGCATTTCCCTGATCAAAGACCATCATTTCATGGATCGTCGAATAACCGCCACCATTTGAAGCATTAACGATGCCAAGAAGTTGCGGACTCCCCGGGTTCGTCAGATCGACAATATGGACGCCGCCGGTATTTCCGGTTCCGAAATAGCCACGGTTGCCGATGACGATAGCCTCGAGGAACTGAAGGTTCGCTCCCGGATTGTACCAATTTGCGAGGACCGGGTTATCCGGGTCGGAGATATCAAAAATGAAGACGCCGCGGCAGTTGAAGCTGCCGAGAACGGCGATGTTTCCGTCCGCGTGCAGGTCAGCGAATTTCATCGAGGATGAGGTAGCGCAGGCCGGTACGGTTTGGGACCGAAGTTTGACCTTCTGTGCAGAGGAAGCGAGCGGAAAGAGGATCGAGATACAGACCGCCGCGAGTAAAGCGCCAAGCAGGCGAGATCGGAAAATGTTCATTTGAATTCGACGTTCCTGAAACGTAATGGCCCGAATGAACGGGCCGGCAATTTGCTAAGCAGGGTCAAAAAAACAACTGTGAAGATTATAGCGGAAAGTCGCCGCACGTCTACTAGAAAAAGCTCGTTTAAGATGCAGCCTGCAAGGCCTCGCGCATTACAAGGTCAAAGGTCCCCGGCCCGACTTTGCTGAACCGCCGATTTCGGTTGAGCGAAACGGCGACCGAGATGGTCGGATTATTGCCCTTGAACTGCATTCCGCCCGCGACCAGCAGGTTATAAAGCTCGTTAACATGGAGCGGCCGGCCCGCCTCGCGGAGCAGGAGCGTGCATGCCTGTGTGATCGTCCGGTCTGCAAATCGCTGGCTTAGAGCCTCGACGTTTACGGAACGCGACGGCACCGACCGATGCCGGTCAAAATAAGCGACCGAACCCTGCCTTTCCCGCGGCTCCTCGCTGTAACTTCTGCCGGGCGGTGGCAACTTGGCTTCGATCTCGGAAACGTCATCTTCGATCTGTATCGTCGTTCCGAGACCCTTACGGCCTGTTGATGAGCCCATCATCACCAGCAGGCGATCGATCGAGGACTCAGTTTGCGAGGCGAAATTTTCGAGCTCACGGATCTCGCTTCGCAGTTTGTCGGCTTCACTTTCAACCTCGTTAAGGCGCGCCATTAGCCGATGCTGGGCGTTGCGTGTCTGGCGCAGGCTCTGCTCGAGCGTTGAAATAAGGTTCTCGTCTAACATCGGAAATTAATTTGCGAGGGACGGCCGCCGCGTCGCGGCGACGATGAAAACTCAGCGATTTCGCTCGATAACGTAGTCAAGTATCGAGCTTAAAGACTCACGATACTCGTTTTTGGGCAGAATTTCAAGATTTTTTCTCGCGGCCTGTGTATGTTCCGCCGCGATATCCCTTATCTTGTCAAGGATTTGCAGTGACCGCATTTCTTCCGAAAGCCGTTCCCTTACGCCCTCCGGATAGCTACCCGCGTACATTATCGCTTCGAGTTCGGCACGAAGGCTCGGTCGCTCGCGCATGAGGAGTATCAGCGGCAGAGTTACCTTGCCTTCCAAAAGATCGGAACCCGCGGCCTTGCCGAGCGATGTATCGTCGGAGGTCAGGTCCAGAAGATCATCGGCAAGTTGAAACGCGATGCCGAGGTTCATCCCGTAGTCTCGCACCGCGACCTGTACCTCGGGCCTCGCGTTACCGAGTATCGCACCGATCTCGCAACAGCCCGAGAAAAGATACGCCGTCTTTCGCCGCAGAATGTCGTAATATTCATCCTCGCTGATCTCGACGTTTCCGATCATCGTTAGCTGGATCAGCTCGCCTTCGGTCATCTTGCGGGTCAGCCGCGTCAGGATGTCGAGGATCTCAAGCGACCGTTCGCGGAGCGATGTCTCGAACGCCGACATATAGAGCCAATCGCCCATCAGCACGGCCGTCTGATTGCCGAAGCGTGCATTGACCGAGGAACGATTGCGGCGAAGGTCGGCGTTGTCGATGATGTCGTCGTGGACGAGCGTCGCCGTATGGAGCATCTCCATCACGGTCGCCAGCCGAATGACATTCTCCGCCGAGCCGCGGCCACCGACGGCATGATTGGTGAGGATCAAAAGAGCCGGACGCACCCGCTTGCCACCCGAGGAACGCAGGTAGTCGCCAAGATAATTGATGACCTGAATGTTTGATGCCGCCTGCCGCTCGAACTCGTCCTCAACCAGCGACATTTCGCGCTTGATAAGGCCGAAGATCCGGCGGGCGGTCGAATCGGGAAAGAGTTCCCTCTTTGTAGCCGCAAACGTCTGCATATGGTCTTACCGACTTGAACCTGACGCGTACTTCCAATAATACTTTCTCTCTATAAGCGATTCTTCGACGGTTCCCCATAATCGAGAATCCGATGAATTATCTCGATTGTCTCCGAGAACATAATAATGACCATGCGGGATCAATCGTGGTGGGACAGCGGTTTTCATTTGGTTGTACTGAGAGTCAACGTAAGGTTCATCCAAGCGAACGTCATTAACAAAGACCTCTCCATCCCTGATCTCAATCGTTTCCTGCGGCAGGCCGACAACCCGCTTTACGTAAGACTTCTGTGGTTCCTTTGGGTGTCTGAACTGGATGATATCTCCACGTTCAACCTCACTCACATACATTGAGAAAAGAATCCGATCGCCATCTTCGATCGCCGGACTCATCGACATCCCCTCAAACACAACCGGCACCAAGCAGGAACTCGCCACCATGCTAAGTGCCAAAATTGCTAGTAAACGAAACGACGATCTCATTCCCCAAAAAAAGGTATTCAGTTACTCCGATAATTATCAAACTGCATATCGATGCCAAAGTCGGTTGCCTTTAGCTTCGCGATCACGTCCTGGAGCGTGTCGCGGTCCTTGCCGGAAACGCGGACAGTCTCGCCCTGGATCGACGCCTGGACCTTCAGCTTCTCGTCTTTGATGAACTTGACGATCTCCTTTGCCTTGTCGATGGGGATTCCCTGTTGGATCTTTACCGTTTGACGAACCGTGCTGCCGGCGGCGGCTTCGACCTTTTGATAATCAAGAGCCTTGAGCGAAATCCCACGTTTGACCAGCTTGCCCTGCAGGATGTCGTTCATATTGCGGAGCTTCGTTTCGTCCTCGGCCGCAAGCAGAAGGTCCTTGTCCTGAAGCTCGACCGTCGCCTTGCTGCCCTTAAAATCGAACCGCTGCGAGACCTCTTTTGTCGTCTGGTTTATCGCGTTCGTTACCTCGGCGTAGTCGGTCTTAGAAACGATATCGAATGAGTTTTCCTTTGCCATATGAGTATTCTGCCACAGAGCGTACGGAGAAGGTATTCAATAGGACTAGCTTGTCGCAACCGATGGATCGATGCGGAAGAGGCTCGAGAAATTTTCGGTGGTCTGCCTGGCCAGCACATCGAACTCAACGCCCTTTAGCTCCGCCAAAAACTGCGCAGTATGCACGACCATCGCCGGTTCGTTCCGCTTGCCGCGATGCGGGACCGGCGTAAGGAACGGACAATCTGTTTCGACCAGCAGACGCTCGAGCGGGACGACCCGCGCCGCCTCGCGAAGCTCCTCAGCCTTTTTGAACGTAACGTTCCCCGCGAAGGAGATGAAAAAACCAACTTCCATTAACGCCAACGCCATCTCCGACGTCCCGCCAAAACAATGCATTATTCCCGGAGCGCGGACACTCTTGTCCGCATCGCCGGTTCCCCCGGCGACAACACCGTTAACACCAACACCTTCTAATTCAGCCGCGCTCTTTCGCGTCGAAACGACGCTCATGCGGACAAGAGTGTCCGCTCTCCGTCCGAATTCCTCGGTTAATATTTCTACCGTGTCGTCGTTGGCGTCGCGGCTGTGGACGATGATCGGCAATTCAAGCTCTTTCGCGAGCCGGATCTGCCGGCGGAAGACCTCGCGTTGGACGTCCCGCGGGCTGTGGTCGTAATAATAATCGAGGCCAATCTCGCCCCAGGCGATGACCTTCTCTGAGCTTCGGGCAAGTTCGAGCAAGTGCTCCTCGGCCCGATCATCATAAAGCTTCGCATCGTGGGGATGAACCCCAACGCTTGCCCAAACGTTTTCATACTTTTCTGCCACCTGCACGGCACGCCGAAAATCATCAGAATGCGGGTCGCCCGTCCCAACATTGAGCATCGCCGATACTCCGGCCTCCATCGCCCGCTGAACAACATCATCGCGGTCCTCGTCGAACTGCGGCCCGTCAATATGGCAATGCGAATCGATCAGCATTACTTTTCGAATTCGATCTTAGAAACCGCTTCGAGCGCGGTCGTACAGTCAGCCGCCACCGTGCATGTGACCGTGATACCAAGTACACGGCCGCGTCTCAATAGAAAAAAGAAGTACTGATCCTGAGAAGCTCCAGCTAAGGTTATCCGATTTTTCATTCGCATCGCCGAAATATTCCCAAGGTTCACCTGCGTCGGGGGCTCAACGACCTTATAGGATGAAATTCCTGAAAGAAGCGTCGCGGTCACCCCGGACAATCGTTTGACCTCCGCGAACGAGCTCGCTTCATTCGCAACAGTGATGTTGATCATCCCAAGCCCATCCATTCCGATCGGTCCGGAAAGGAACGCCGCGAGATTTGTTCTTCTTTGAGGCGCCGGCAGCGTTCGCCCGCCCGTCTCATCTCGGATGGTTGAGCGGCCCCAGTTTTGAATGTCTGCGACATCTTCCTGTGTGATTCGGATCCAGCCTTCTGGAACGCTTAACTTGAATCTAAAGAAATTGCTCCGAAAAAGCTGGCTCTCAAATGTGGCTACGAAGATCGGCGGGTCAGGCGTCGGAGCCGGAGAACCCTGCTCGCTGATGACGATAGAATTGAAAAATCTCTCAAACTCGGCGGTGCGGGCCTTGATCAATTCTTCCGAGGGCGGTTCGTCATCTTCTTCATCCTCAACGGGCATTGCGATCATTATGAACACATCACGCCCAACGATAAATGCCCGGCTTAACGTCGATTGAAAACGGACGTCATTCGGCAGCGAACGCAACTCGACCGCAAGATTTCCGGCGATCTCAAGATCCCTAATGTGCTGAAAAGGAGACGGCCCTTCCCCTGACATTCCATTGGCAAACTCACGGTAATAATCTCTAAGCAACTTCGGATCCGTAACCCGATAGGGCAACGATGTTTTGCCTAGCACATAGACCGCATTTTCCCCAACCGATAGGTAAATGATCGAAGTCATCCGTCCAAGCCCAACCTGGAAACCCGTCTCGGTCTGTCGGATCGGTTCCCTTGGCATCAAGGCCTTTACAGAAAACCCCTCGAACTCCCTAAGTTTCCACTCGATCGGTTCTTCGGCGGAACGTATGATCTCCGCGGCGAACTCCTCGTCGGTTTTCTCGAGAGTTTCCGCCGGTGTCGGTTTTGCAATCGGTGGCGGCGGTGCCGGTTTTGGAGGTGGTGGCGGCGGTGCTTTTTGGGCGAAAGATGTCAGGCCGAGAAAGACAAAGAGTGCAAATGCAGGAGCAAGTCTTTTCATTACAATCTGAACCCCTAATACAAACGATCGCCAACCGAAGCACGAACGAGCTCTGGGAGACGGTGGATTCCGGAACTTTCGCTATTCTAACCTCGATCCGCCATTTTGGGAAGAAAATTGTTTAATGCCGGAAAGGCTCTACTACTTGAGTCGGGCGCCGATATCGACGTTCTCGAAAAACGTTGTGAGGGCCGGTTTTTCGCCGGTGCCGTCTTCGAGCGAGGCGGCGCAGATCATTCCTTGCGATTCGAGGCCGCGCATTTTTCGGGGCTTGAGGTTTGCGACCACGCCTGCTTGGCCCGCCCTCGTGGCAACCTCATCCCGATCCTCATCGAACTGCGGCCCGTCAATATGGCAATGCGAATCGATCAACATCAGCGCGCTGGAATCTCGGGTTTCTCTTGGCGGGTGATCCGGATGTAATCCCTTAACGCTTCATTGACGGATTGTTCTGTGGGAAATTCCTCGGCAACATCGGGAGCCAATCCGACCCTTACGACCATACGATTGTAGGCCGCGGCAAATCGATTCGGTTTCGATTTCGCAAAATCGAGATCGTACTCCGGGAGGAGATCATCATTCTCGTCAAGTTCAATTTGCATACCTTCGGCTCTCTTTAGGCGTAGCTTGCCTTGCACTAATAATCCTGATTTTATCACCACCGCGTTCGGTAAAGCCCACAATTAGCAAATTATTCAAAGACGAATGTCCGAAGATCACATGCCGTTTTTCCTCGAAGGAGTGAATTTCATCATCAAAGATGCGTGCCAATTCGTCTCCAAACACCGTCTGAGCCTCGTCAAAGCTAACTCCGTGCTTTTTCAGATTTCTCTCGGCCTTTTCTTGATCCCATTCAAATCGCATTCTTCGTAAACAATGAGCAATTCCCCGTCATTGTGGCGGTGGGAGTCCAGGAGTGTCATTTCAATCTGGCTCCGATGTCGACGTTCTCTATGAATGTGGCAAGGGCCGGTTTTTCGCCGGTGCCGTCTTCGAGCGAGGCGGCGCAGATCATTCCTTGCGATTCGAGGCCGCGCATTTTTCTTGGCTTTAGGTTCGCGACGACGACGACCTTCCGGCCGACGAGCGGTTCGGGGTCGTAATATTCGGCGAGGCCGGCGAGAATCTGCCGCGGTTTTTCTTCGCCGAGATCAACCTCGAAACGCAGAAGCTTGTCGGCGTTCGGCACGCGTTCGGCAACCTTTATCTCGCCGACGCGGAGATCGACCTTGATGAAATCATCGATGGTGATGAACTTGCCTTCTTCGACCTGAGCATCAATAGATGCCGGAGTTTCTTGCTGGCCGCCTTCCGAGGCAGGCGCCTCAACTACACTTTCTTTTATTTCGCTCATTGTTTTAGCTTTATCGATCCTTGGAAAAATCCCTTCGGCCGCTCCGATCGCCGCCCCGGCCTCGAGCCCGCCCCATTTTAACTTTGCCGGGTCGAGTCGCGAGAGATCATCGCCGCCGAGCCCAAGCTGTGCAAATATCCTCGTCGCCGATGACGGCATCACCGGATAGACCATCGCCCCGATCCAGCGGAGCGTTTCGGCCGCCCGGTATAGCACGGCGTTGAGCGTCTCGGCCTGCCGTTCGTCCTTGACCAACTCCCAGGGCTTTGCGTCCGAGATCATCTTGTCGATCCTGGCGATTACCGCCCAAATGCCCTCAAGTGCCTGGCTGAACTCAAAATTATCGAACCGACGAAGAAACTCATCGCGTGCATGTTCGAGGACGTGAACTATCTCGCCGCCGTCGGGGTCAAGCCCGGCACGCCTTGCGTGGATGTAATTCTCTTCAGCAATCTTGCCGTTCGGCACTCGGCCATCTCGATATTTATGAAGCATCGAGATGGTTCGGCTCAGCAAATTGCCAAGCCCGCTCGCTAGGTCGGCATTTGCCCGGTCGATCAGGTTCTCATAGCCAAATTTGCCGTCCTGCCCGAAAACCATCTCCCGCAGGCAAAAATACCGAACCGCATCCACTTGAAAATGCTTATGAAGCAGATCGACGTCGATGACATTGCCGAGCGTCTTGCCCATCTTGCGGCCGTCGGCATCAAGCCACATGCCATGGGCGTAAACTGTTTTCGGCAGCGGCAGTCCCGCGGCCTTGAGGAACGAGAACCAATAGACGGTGTGAAACCTCAGAATGTCCTTTCCGACCAGGTGAACGGCATTCTGCCAATATTTCTCAAATCCCGGTGCATTTTCGCGGCCGTTCCCATAGCCGAGGGCCGTTATGTAGTTCGAAAGGGCGTCGAGCCAAACGTACATTACGTGGTCATCATCGCCCGGAACCGGCACGCCCCATGCGACGGATCGCTTTTCGCGGCTGATCGAGAGATCCTGTAACCCGCCTTTTATGAATGAGATGGCCTCATTACGCCGAGATTCCGGTTTAAGTATTTCCGGGTCGCCCTCGATGGTCTGAAGTAGGAATTCATCGAAGTCCGAAAGCCGAAAGAAATAGCTTTCTTCAGAGACGCGGTCGAGGGGACGTTCGTGGATCAGGCAATTCGGAATATCTGAACCTTCCGGAGTTATATACTCATCTTCCTGCTTGAACGCCGCGCAAGGGGCGCAGAACCAGCCCTCGTAATGGCCTTTGTAGATATTGTCGTTACCTTTCGGCGTTTTCCCCGCCGCGATCCGCTGCCAGAGATGCCGTACGCCCTCGTAGTGAAAGGGCTCGGTCGTCCGCATAAAGATGTCGTATCCGCCGCTCTCCGGCCCAAGGCCGAAATCACTGAACATCCGCTTTAGCTCGCCCGCAATAAAATCTACTTGCTCTTTCGGCGTTTTACCGGCCTTTTCCGCTGCCCGCTGGATGTTTATTCCGTGCTCATCCGTACCGGTTAAGAAAAGCACATCAAACCCTCGCTGCGTCTTATAGCGATGCAGGACATCCGCGACGATGGTCGTGTAGAGATGCCCGAGATGCGGCAGGCTGTTGGCGTAGTAGATCGGGGTTGTGACGTAAAAAGAGTTCATCTTCAAAAAAGAAAAAGTGTAGCGTGTATTGGCAAAATTCGCCACACGCTACACTTTTGTGAGTCTTCTTTCTGACCCTACTTCGCCATCCGCTTCTTGTCGGCGTCCGCGAACTCGTCGGTTTCAAGATATCGCGGCATCGCTGCAGCGTTTGCTATCTTTAGTCCGATAGCAAGCCCGAGCTCGGCATTCTGTACCATCGCCGCGGCGTCCCACCAATCGTAATATTGATCTGATGGCTGATGATAATACTTCGCCGTGTAATTGCTGAAGAATTCGAGCGCCGTTCCCTCGAGCGGCTTAACAAAATCGTCTCCGTGGCGGAGCGAAACCGCCGGCACGCCGACCTTTGCAAACGGGAAATGATCCGAGCGGAAGAAAAACCCCTGCTCAGGCCGCATATCGCCTTCGAGCGTCATGCTGCGTTCGCGGCCGACTGCCTCGACCAATGGACCGAGCGTTGAACGCTCAGCCCCGAGTGCCGAAAAGTCCTTTGTTCGCCCGAAGAAGTTGACTCCGTCGATGTTCACATTTCCGGCGATCTTGTTGAGCGGAATAAGCGGATTCTGAGCGAAATACTCAGCCCCGAGCAAGCCTTGCTCCTCGGCAGCGGGAAACAAGAAATAGATCGAACGCTTTGGCCGCTCGGCCTTTTTCATCTTCACGATCGCCTCGCCGATACCGATGACTGCAGAAACTCCCGAGGCGTTATCATACGCTCCGTTGTAGATTCGATCACCGCTAGCGTCGGGCTCGCCGATACCCAAATGGTCCCAGTGGGCTGTGTAGATCACATACTGGTCGCGAAGTGCCTTATCGCTTCCTTCGATCTTGCCGACGATGTTTGGCGATTCAAAGGTAGTCGTCGCGGCTTTGAGGTCGATCTTGACCCTGAGCCCCGTCTTTACCGGACGGAAGTCGCGTGTTGCCGCCTTTTTCCTCAGTCCTTCGTAATCAACACCCGCCTGCTTCATCATTGCGGCCGCGGTGTCGTTGGTGACCCAAGACATCAAGTCGAGGTACGGAGTCTTGTCGCCGGGAGCCCTGAATATCTCCGACCGCGGCCCGCCGAATGACGTGCGGACGACGTTCCAGCCATAGCCTGCCGATTCGTTCGTGTGAATAAGGATCACGCCCGCAGCACCGCGTCGGGCAGCCTCTTCGTACTTGTACGTCCAGCGGCCGTAATACGTCAGTGCCTTGCCGCCGAAAAGGTTCGGCTCCTCGGCGGTCGCGGGCGGGTCATTGACCATTATCATCAGCACCTTGCCGCGGTAATCCTCGGCCGGGCCGCTGTAGTCGTTCCATTTGTAGAGCGGTGCCTCGACGCCGTATCCCATGAAAACGACATCGGCATCGACCGA
This sequence comes from Acidobacteriota bacterium, assembly GCA_016716435.1. Lineage (NCBI taxonomy): Bacteria > Pseudomonadati > Acidobacteriota > Acidobacteriota bacterium. Next base: position 1,220,702 of record JADJWI010000008.1, read on the forward strand.
GACATTGCTTCGCTGAGCACCGGTCGTCGCCACAAAATCATCGCCGAACTTGAAATTCTTTGTCTCGTTCCCGCGGCTAACAGCGAGCTGCGTTGCCGGATCCACCTTCACTCCGACAAGCTTCACATTCTGAAAATAGCTCTTGCCGTTTCCGGGTTTGATGCCCGCGGCTTTCATCTGGGCGGCGATGTAATCAGCCGCTTTCTTGCTCCCGGCATTTCCCGGCCCGCGGCCTTCGAAATCGTCGGCCGAAAGCCTTTTAACCCTTTCGCGAATTTTCGCGGCATCGAACCTGGCTTCCATTGTCTGAGCCGGAATTCCGGACACCAGCACGGACATCGCAACAACGAATAAAAGTATCTTTTTCATAGCTAAAGTTGTGTCTGAAGTGTCGGAACCCGACAGCTAAACGATTTTGTGAAGTTAAAGTTACCCCTTAATTAATGACATCGCCTCGGCACGAGTTCTTGGATCACGCCGGAAGCCGCCAAGCACGGCCGATGTTATCGTGATCGCCCCCGGCTTCTTTACGCCGCGGAGCGTCATGCAAGTATGTTCGGCCTCGATAACGACCATAACGCCGAGCGGTTTCAGCCCCTCGAACAGCGTATTTGCTATCTCTTGCGTCAGCCGTTCCTGAACCTGCAGCCGCCGGGAAAAGATCTCGGCGATCCGGGCGAGCTTTGAGAGCCCGACTATTCGGCCGCCTTTCGGAATATAGGCAATATGGCATTTCCCAACGAACGGTGCCAGATGATGCTCGCAGACAGATGCGATCGAAATGTCCTTGACCAGAACCATCTCGTCGTGCGAATCGCCGGGCAGCGGGACGATATGCTCCTTCGCATTCTGCCACATGCCTTCGGTCAGCTCGACGTAAAAATCAGCCACCCGCTCGGGCGTTTTTATGAGCCCGTCGCGGTCCGGGTCTTCGCCCATCCCCTCGAGCATCAATCTAACGCCCGCTGCGATCTTTGCCGTATCCACCGTTCTTTTCTTTGTTTTCGCCATTTATCTTCCGTTAGGCCCCGACAGCCGTCGCCTTCTCACCTGCAGCTTTGCACGCTGCTTCCCATACGATACGGAAAGGGACATCTTTCTCCAAAGCTAAACGACGGACGTCCTCGTATTCAGGCATCGCATTCACCACGCGGCCGTCCCGCATAGCGATCTTTATCCGGCACTCGCCAAACTGGGTGCTGACAGTCTCGAACCGCCGTTCAAGGCTGACGCGGGCGACCTGTAAAGTTCTAATGCCGATCGTCGTCGTCTCAGAAAAAAGCATCGCGAGCAATGCGTCCCTGTTTTCAGGCGAGGAAAGCACCGAAATGACCACGCCCGGGCGATTCTTCTTCATCTGCACCGGCGTGAACCAGCAATCGAGGGCACCGAGTTCAAACGCCCGCTCCATCACAAACCCGACCACCTGCGGCGTCGAATCATCGACGTTCGTCTCCATCAGCACGAGGTCATCATGATCTTTCGCGGGCTTCTTTCCGAACTCGGCCGCTTCGCCGACCATTAACCGCAAGACATTCGGAAAGTCCTTATACTCCCGCGTTCCCGCTCCGTATCCGGTTGCCTCGACGGACATTTCGGGGATGGTGCCGAAACTTTCACAAACCGCGGCAATGATCGCGGCTCCGGTCGGTGTGATCAACTCGCCTTCGATCTCGGTCGCGTAGATCGGCTTGCCTTTAAGAAGTTCCGCAACGGCCGGCGGAGGCACGGGAAACATTCCGTGGGCCATCGTGACAAAGCCGCTCCCGACGTGGAGCTTCGATGACGCAAATTGCTCGACGCCCAACATCTCAATGCCAATGCACGCCCCGACAATATCAACTATCGCATCGAGAGCTCCGACCTCATGAAAATGTACCTTTGTAACGTCCGTGCCGTGAACGCGGGCCTCGGCTTCGGCTAAAAGTGTGAAGATCTTGATCGCTCGTTCTTTTACGCCATCTGAAAGCTCGGCCTCGTTGATTATCTTCTCGATGTGGTGCAAATGCCGGTGCGATTCGACCTCGGGCACGATGACATTTACGTGGCACGAGGAAATCCCGGAGCGGTCGACCGTCTCGGGCTTCAGTGCGAAGCCCTCGATCCGGAGCCCGGAAAGACGGCGCTCGAACTCATCGCGGTCGAGTCCAAGGTCGAATAAGGCTCCGAGGATCATGTTGCCACTTGCGCCGGCAAAGCAGTCAAAATAAAGGGTTCGCATAAGAACTAGGTTAAATCTTAGCCTTTTCGCCGAGTTCGATGAAATCGGCGGTGATATCTTTTTGCAAGTTTCAACGCGTTATGTAAGTGAAGGACACTTCCAGAGAGGAAAACTATGCGAACGCTCGGAACATTTCTCGTAACCGCCGCTCTTTTGTTTGGGGTAAATTCCGCCTTCGGCCAGCCCTATAAAAAGATCCGCTTTGCCAAAGGCCGCACGTCCGCGACCGTCGCCGGAACTCTTACAGCCGGCGGCCGAGTCTGCTATTTCGCCAATGCCCGCCGCGGCCAGACGCTTACGGCGACTATAAGCTCACGCACTGGCAAGGTGAACATTTTCGAAAGCGGCGAGACGAGCTATACGCTCGAGGTCGAATACCCCGGCGATCAGAGCATTTGCGTCGATAACCTCAACCGGGCGACCAGCTATTCATTGACGGTCTCGATACTTTGACCGGCTTGTTTTGCTAATAGCTTCGGGCAAAACGTATAATTTCGGTTTTATCTCCTGTTGGGGAAATTTACCGAATGACACTGCTCGAACTTCAAACAGCCCTTCGAACCGCGATCCGCGATGCCGCATCGGAAGAGTTTGGCATTTCGCTGGAAAACATCGCTGCCGAAACACCACCAAAAACCGAGCTCGGCGACCTTGCCTTCCCGGCCGCCTTTGAACTCGCAAAGCTTGTAAAACAAGCAACCGGCGAGAAGCAAAATCCCCGTGCAATAGCTGAAAAGCTGAAGGCTCGAATAGAAAAGTTCGATTTCATCGACCGTGTCGAGATCGCCGGACCAGGCTATTTGAACGTTTTTTACGACCGGGCTCGTTTTCTGGTCGAAAATCTCGACTCAGCTCCGATTCCCGCTCGGGCCGGGACCGTGGCGAAGGTCTGCGTCGAGCACACTTCCGTCAACCCCAATAAAGCTGCCCACATCGGGCACGTGCGGAATTCCGTTCTCGGCGACACGTTCGTCCGCATTCTGAATGCCAACGGAAAAGCGGTTGAGGTCCAGAATTATATCGACAATACAGGTGTTCAAGTAGCCGATGTGGTCGTCGGGTTTATGTTCATCGAACACTTGAACTTGGACGCGATAAAGACTCTGGATAGTGAGCTTAGTGTAAAGGGCATCTCGTTCGATTACTACTGCTGGAACCTCTATGCCAGGGTCGGCCAAGCATATCTCGCCGACGAGGAGCTGAAGGCAAAACGGGCCGAAGTACTTCACTTGATCGAAGAAGGCAACAACCCGACCGCCGAGCTTGCCGACTACGTCGCGACCCGAAACGTCGAGTGCATACTCAAGACGATGGAGCGCTTCGGTATCCGGTACGATCTATTGCCCCGTGAGTCTGAGATCCTTCATCTTCACTTCTGGGACAAGGCGTTCGAGCAGATGAAGCAGCTCGGTGTTGTTCACCATGAGACCGAAGGCAAGAATGCGGGATGCTGGGTGATGCCCTTTGAGGAGCACTCCGGAACGGATGAGCACGACTCGGACAAGATCCTCGTCCGCTCGAACGGAACCGTGACCTACACCGGCAAGGACATCGCCTATCAGATGTGGAAGCTCGGGATACTCGGGCTCGATTTCCATTACCGGCCGTTTCATAAGTATGCCGACGGCAAAGAGGTTTGGATAACGACGGCTGATGCTTCACAAGCCTCGGCGGAGTTTCCGGAGTTTGGCCACGGCGAGACGGTCTACAACGTCATCGACACGCGGCAGTCCTATCCGCAGGAGATCGTAAAGCGAGGCGTTGCCGCGATCTATCCCGAACGCGGGGAGAATGCGAGCGTTCACCTTTCATATGAGATGGTCGCCCTCTCGCCGGCGGCGGCTGAAGAACTTGGATTTCAGCTTTCCGACGAGGACAAGAAGCGGACGTTCATCGAAATGAGCGGCCGAAAAGGCCTCGGCGTAAAGGCCGACGACCTGATCGACCGGCTCGAAGCGAATGCATTCGCCGAGGTCGAGTCGCGGCATCAGGATATCTCGGTTGACGAGAAAAAGCACATCGCTCACCAGATCGCCGTCGGTGCTTTGCGGTACTTTTTGCTAAAGTTCACACGGACGACGGTGATCGTTTTTGATTTCAAGGAAGCGCTTTCATTCGAAGGCGAGACGGGTTGCTTTTGCCAGTACTCGGCGGTCCGAGCGAATTCGATCTTTCGAAAGCTTGCCGAACGCAGCGAGGATCTTTCGGCTATAAAGGCCACGCTAAAAGGTTCAGAGAGGATCAGCGAAATGCTGTCGGCGGAGGACGCGAACGACATTTGGGCGATGCTGACGCTTGCTTCGCGGCTCGAGGAAACCCTTCAGCAGGCAGCGAACGCCAATGAGCCCGCGATTTTAGCCAAATATACATTCAACCTCGCGAAGGCTTTTAACCTTTTCTACCACAACCACAAGATCCTGCCCGAGCCGGATGAAACGAAGCGGGCGGTGCTCTTGACCGTCGCCGAGCGGGCTCGCGACACCCTGACCACCGCGCTTGCGACGATGGGAATTGAGGTGCCGGAGAAGATGTAGTTGACAGCCATGCATTCGTTTTGCTATTTCTTACGACAAGGATATGAAACCCGTTACCGCAAATCTCACGACAGCAAACCGCCATTGGGGATGGTGGCATTTGTCGTTTGCGGTATTGGGAGATCAATCCGCTTAGCTCAATGTGTTGCTAAGCCGAATGTTCAAAAAGATCGAACCCGATGCCGCCTTTTGAAGGGCGGCATTTTTTATTTGTGACCAAAGAGTATCCAAAAACATTGCAGCCGGTGGTCGCGAGAATTCCCGCCGACCTCCACACGCCGCTTTCGGTTTACCTGAAAATTGCGGCCGGCGAGGATCATTCATTCCTGCTCGAATCGGTCGAGGGCGGTTCGGCGTTGGCTCGATATTCCTTCATCGGAGCCGGGCCGGAAATGGTCGCAACGGGCCGTCGGCAGACGGTAGATCTGATTCGCGGAGGCGAAGTCGAAGAACTCCCGATCGACCTTATCGCTTTTCTAAGAGAGGAACTCGGCAGATATAGAGTTGAGCCCGACGCCGGACTTCCCTCGTTTACCGGCGGAGCCATCGGCTATCTCGGCTTCCCTTGCTCGGAGTGGTTCGAGCCCTCGCTTGCACGGCCGAAAGGGCTCGATCGCGAGTTTGGAATGATGATGTTCTTCCGCTCGGTCGTCGCCTTTGACCATGCTCGGCAACAGATATTGATCATCACTAATTCCGAAGCTGGCGACGAGGGATCGCTTGCCGTTGCACACGAAAGGAATGCCCGCATTCGCGAACAGATAGAGTCCTCGGAACTCCGAGTTCCCCGCTCCGAACCCTCTCAAGAAGGAGAAACATCGGTCGCTTCGAACTTCACCCGTGAAGGATTCATTGAAGCCGTTAGTCTGGCAAAGGAATACATAGCAGCCGGCGATTGCTATCAGGTTGTGATATCACAGCGATTTTCTCGTCCGACCACGGCGGGCCCGGTCTCGCTTTATAGAGCGATCCGTTCGCTTAACCCATCGCCGTATATGTTCCTGATCAAAACGCCGAAGCGGTCCGTAATCGGAGCTTCGCCGGAGATGCTGGTAAGAGTGCGGGAGTCTGAGATCCACTACCGCCCGATCGCCGGCACGCGGCCGCGGGGCGCCATTGAGGCCGACGACCGGCGTTTTGCCGAGGAAATGGCCGCCGATCCGAAAGAGGTCGCCGAACACCAAATGCTGGTCGACCTCGGGCGAAACGATGTCGGCCGAGTGTCCGAATACGGTTCTGTGCGGGTCGAGCGTTTGATGACGGTGGAGAAATATTCGCACGTTCAGCATCTTGTAAGCGACGTAACGGGCCGTCTGCGCCCGGGGCTCGACCGTTTTGATGCCCTCGCGTCGTGTTTCCCGGCAGGCACGGTTTCCGGAGCCCCAAAGGTGCGGGCGATCGAGATCATCCGCGAACTCGAGCCCGACGAAAGGTCGATCTATTCCGGTGCGGTCGGCCATTTTGACCACGCCGGGAACATGGACACGTGCATAGCGATCCGCACGATCGTCCTTGAGAATGGTGTCGCCGAGGTCCAGGCCGGAGCCGGCATCGTCGCGGATTCGAACCCGGAGTCAGAATATGAGGAAACCGTGAACAAAGCGGCGGCGTTGCTGCGGGCGATTGAGATCGCTGAAAAGGAATTATGAGCCTGCTCCTAAGGAAATATCGCGACGATTTCGCGGCCGGCCGGTCATTTGACGCGGCCGATGCCGAAGCTCTCCTTGACGCATTAATAACCGAAACCGTCGAGCAACCTATCGCCGACGTGCTCACAGCATGGAACGCAAAGGGTGTTTCGTCCGATGAGATCTATGAGTTTGCCCGCATTCTTCGCTCGCGAATGAATCGTGTGAATTCGGTTCATGAGACGTTCGTTGACATAGTCGGGACCGGTGGCAGTTCGGCCAAGACGTTCAATGTCTCGACCGCGGCCTCGTTCGTTGTTGCGGGTGCGGGCGTTGCGGTAGCAAAGCACGGCAACAAAGCGGCAACGAGCAACTCGGGAAGTGCTGACGTCCTATCGGTGCTCGGAATCGACCCGGCGGTCTCGCCCGAAACCGCCGAAACTTGCCTTAACACGGTCGGCATCTGCTTTATGTTTGCCCCGAATTTTCATCGCCTCTCGCCAACTCTTGCAAAGGTCCGCCGCGGACTCGGCTTCCCGACGATCTTCAATTGCGTCGGCCCGCTTTGCAATCCCGCGTCCGCACCGCACCAGTTGATCGGGGTTTGGGACAAGGAACTTGTGCCGAAAATGGCCGAGGCTCTCGCCCGTTTGGTAACAAAGCGGTCGTGGATAGTGCACGGCGAGGACGGTCTGGATGAAATATCGCCGACCGGGCGAACCTTTGTTGCGGAGATAGAGGGCGATTCGATTCGCCGATTCGAGATAGCTGCCCGTGATTTCGGACTCGGGACTGACGAGCCAAGCGGGCTTCGTTCGAGAGACTCGGCGCACAGCGGCGAGATGATCCGCGGCGTTTTGCTCGGACAGCCGCATTCGCAGAGCGCCGAGGACCTCGTTCTCGTTAACGCCGCCGCTGCACTTTTCATCTCAAACGCCGCGGACAGCTTTGAAAATTCTGTAGACATGGCACGCGAAAGCCTAACCTCGGGCGCGGCCCACAATAAATTGGAGGAGCTGGCCGCCGCGGCACCGATAAAATGAGCACATTTCTCGAAGAGATCATAGCTGCAAAACGGGAACGTATCGCGGCCGCGAAGCGCGTCGCAAACATGCCAGACCTTAAATCGATTGCCGCGGAGAATTCCAATCGGCCCGGAAGGCTTTCCGACGCCCTCGGCAAGCCAGGCCCCGCGATCATTGCGGAATTCAAGCGTGCGTCGCCTTCGAAGGGTGTGATCAACGATCGGCTCGATCCGGCCGCGACTGCGAAAGCCTACGAAGCCGGCGGTGCGGCCGCGATCTCCGTGCTTACCGAGGAAGACTTTTTCGCTGGTTCAATGGCAGACCTCATAGCGATCAGAGATGCCGTCTCGATCCCCGTCCTTCGCAAAGATTTCACGATCGATGAATTCCAGATCGTCGAGTCAGCCGCGGCCGGTGCTGCGGCGATCCTGCTGATAGTCGCTGCACTTAAGCAAGAACAATTGCGTGATTTTTTATCCGTTGCGAAAGGCTTTGGGCTCGATACGATCGTCGAGGTCCATGACCGTGAAGAAATGGAGATAGCGGTCGATTCGGGAGCATCGATCATCGGCGTCAATAGCCGCAACCTGAAAACGTTCGAGGTCTCGCTCGATATTTCACGCTCGCTCATTGAGCTCCGGCCCGAAGGCGTTTTGACGATCACCGAAAGCGGCATATCCAAAGCGGAAGAGATAGCCGAACTCCACGCGCTCGGCTTCGACGCATTTCTGATAGGCGAGATGCTAATGCGGAGCGGCGACCCGAGAGGCGAATTGAAACGACTACTCAACACGACGGAGACGGCGGGAGCGTAGTGATGGTGAAGGTCAAGATCTGCGGAATTACAAATCTTGAGGACGCTCTCGCGACGGCGGAACTCGGTGCGGATATGCTCGGTTTTAACTTTTATAGTGGAAGCAAGCGACACATCGAGCTCGCAACGGCGGCTGGAATTGTGAAACGCTTGGAGAGCGGTATCGAATCGATCGGTGTCTTCGTGAATGCAGATATGGAGGCTATTCAAAGGACGGTCGACATCGTCGGCCTCACCGCCGTTCAGCTTCACGGCGACGAGACGCCGGAGTTTGTTGCGAAGATCAGTGAGGCCTGCGGCGTGCCGGTGATAAAGGCGATTCGTGTCTCTGCCGATTTCCGTGCGGAAGCAGTTCGCGACATCCCTGTGGATTCAATTCTGCTCGACGTTTATTCGCCAGAGGCATACGGCGGAACGGGCGAGCAGTTTGATTGGAGAATTGCATCAGAGGTGAGACAGCACGTTGAACGGCTTTTTCTCGCCGGCGGCCTAACGCCTAAAAACGTAGGCGAGGCGGTCAAGCTTGTGCGGCCCTATGCCGTTGATGTGGCGAGTGGGGTAGAAAGCTCGGCGAGGAAAAAGGATGCGAAAAAGATGGAGGCGTTCATCCGAAACGCGAAAGGAATATGAACAAATACGAACCAGATGAACGCGGATATTGGGGCGAATTTGGCGGGCGTTTTGTCCCGGAGACGCTGGTCGCTCCGCTCGATGAATTAACCGCCGGATACTTTGCGTTACGTAACAATGAGGAGTTTCATCGCGAGTTCAATTACTACCTCCGCGATTTCGCCGGCCGCCCGACGCCGCTTTACTTTGCCGAAAGGCTTACCGAACGGCTCGGTCGTGCCCGCATTTTTCTGAAACGCGAGGATCTGACCCACACCGGGGCTCATAAAATTAATAACGCTATCGGCCAGATACTTCTTGCCCGCCGGATGGGGAAAACTCGGATCATCGCCGAGACCGGTGCCGGTCAACACGGCGTTGCCACAGCGACTGTCTGTGCGAGGTTCGGGCTCGAGTGCGTCATCTACATGGGCACCGAGGACATTCGCCGGCAGGAGCTCAACGTCTTCCGAATGCGGATGCTCGGAGCCGAGGTTCGCGGTGTCGATTCGGGCTCGCGAACGCTGAAAGATGCTATTAACGAATCTTTACGCGACTGGGTAACGAATGTAAGCAATACTTATTACTTGCTCGGGTCGGCGCTTGGCCCGCACCCGTATCCGCTGATGGTCAGAGATTTTCAAAGCGTTATCGGCCGAGAGGCCCGCGAGCAGTTTCTCGAACGCGAGGGCTCGCTCCCGGACGCTCTCGTTGCCTGTGTCGGCGGCGGCTCGAATGCGATCGGGCTTTTTCATCCATTTCTCGCAGACGATGTCCGTATGATCGGAGTCGAGGCCGGTGGCAACGGGCTCGAGGTTGGGATGCACGCGGCACGCTTTGCCGCCGGCGGGCACATCGGCATTTTGCAGGGCACAAAAAGCTACGTCCTTCAGGATGATGCCGGGCAGGTCGCGGCAACGCATTCTATCTCGGCCGGGCTCGATTATGCCTCGATCGGCCCGGAGCACGCCTATCTTCGCTCCATCGGCCGCGTTGAGTACGCCTCGGCGAGCGACGACGAAGCATTGGCCGCTTTCAAGGAACTTTCCGCGACCGAAGGCATAATCCCGGCACTCGAGACCGCTCACGGAATAGCCCACGCGATCAAGATAGCCCCAACGCTTTCGCGCGACGCGACAATGATCGTCAATCTTTCCGGCCGCGGCGATAAGGACCTTATGTCGGTTGCCGAATATGAGAACAGGAGGTCGGAACGATGAGCAGGATCGCATTGACATTCGCAGAGCTGCATTCGGCCGGGCGGAAAGGCTTTATACCGTTCGTGTCGGCGGGCGATCCTGACCTCGAAACTTCTCTTGAGATCGTTCACGCTCTTGCCGAGCTTGGCTCCGATATCATCGAGCTTGGAGTTCCCTTCTCCGACCCAATGGCCGACGGCCCGACGATCCAGGCATCATCGATGCGAGCTCTCGCCAACGGCGTGCGGCTGGACGATGTGATCGGGCTGAGCCGTCGTTTTCGTGAAAAGAGCGACGTGCCAATAGTGCTTTTCAGCTACCTTAACCCGCTTCACCGCTATGGCCTTGAGCGGCTGGCTCGCGATGCGGCGGCGGCCGGGATCGACGGTGTGCTTGTAACTGATGCGGTCGATGAAGAAGCAGCCGAGATCGGCTCGCTTCTTCGTGCTAACGGCCTCGACCTGATATCGCTTATCGCTCCGACGACGAGCGACGAAAGGCTTGCGAAGATAGCTGCGAATGCGAGCGGATTTCTTTACGCCGTTTCGCGAGCCGGTGTAACCGGTGCCCGTGCGGAGACGAGTTCGTCGGCTGAAGAACTCGTCCGACGCGCGAGGAAATTTACCGATCTGCCGGTAGCCGTCGGGTTCGGTATTTCGACCCGCGAACAGATCGAGGAAGTTTGGGAATATGCCGATGCCGCGGTGGTCGGATCGGCGATCGTGGCGGAGATCGAGCGCTCGATCCCGTCGGGTAATGTGCCGGAACGCGTTCGCTCGTTCGTCGGCGGACTGCTGCCCGAGGTTGCAAATGCGGGCACGGAAAATTAAAGTCTTAGCTTTGTATCAAGGACGCAATTTATGCTTATCGTAATGAAGGCCGACGCCTCACAGTCGGATATCGAAAGGGTTGTTCAGGTAATCGAAAGGCTCGGGTTCAAAGGCCATGCGATGCCTGGCGAGAGCCGGACGGCGATCGGCATTACCGGCAATCGCGGCTCAGTTGACCCGACGCATTTCGAAAATCTGCCCGGCGTCGCCGAAGCTATCCGGGTTACCAAACCCTACAAGCTGATCTCGAGTGATCTGAAGCCCGGCCGATCGGTCGTCAAAGTAGGCACTGCATCGATCGGCGGCGGCAGCCTGGCAATGATCGCGGGGCCCTGCGCGGTCGAATCAGCCGAGCAGGTTTTCGCAGCCGCTGAGGCCGTCGCTGCGAGCGGAGCGAAATTCTTCCGCGGTGGTGCGTTCAAGCCGCGAACATCGCCTTACGCCTTTCAGGGTAAAGGCGAAGATGGGCTGAAGATCCTTGCCGAGGTTCGCGACCGCTTTGGGCTGAATATCGTAACGGAAGCGATGGACGAGCATGGTATCGATCTGGTCGAACAATACGGCGATTGCATACAGATCGGCGCCCGCAATATGCAGAATTTCTCGCTGCTTAAATATGCTGGAAAGGCCTCGAAACCGGTGCTTTTAAAACGCGGGCTTTCCGCGACTCTCGACGAATTTCTCCTGGCGGCCGAGTACATCATGGCCGAGGGAAACTACAACGTGATCCTTTGCGAACGCGGCATTCGCACATTCGCCGACCACGCTCGGAACACAATGGACCTCTCGATCGTCCCGGCGGTCCGAAGGCTCTCGCACCTGCCGATCATAATCGATCCCTCGCACGGCACCGGCCATAACTACATGGTCGAGCCGCTTGCTCTTGCAGGAACCGCCGTTGGCGCGGACGGCCTCATCATCGAGGTGCATCCCTGTCCCGAAGAAGCCCTTTGCGACGGAGCCCAAGCCCTGACGACTGATCAGTTTTCCAGATTGTATTCGAAGGTCCGGCAAGTTCACTCAGTTATTGCGGCCCAAAACGATACGGAAGAAATACACCAGTCGCTCGAACAAATTGCTTGAAATTCGCGACGGTCTGTTATAACATTGTTAGTATGCGAAAGTCGCTTACAATGATTGGTAACAGCATGGGTATCATAATTGACAAGCCCATTCTTGACCTGCTTGGCATCGGAAGAGAATCAGAGGTCGAGATCACCACCGACGGACGCCGATTGATCATCGAACCGGCTGAAGAGCTAGGTGATACGGCTGAAGTGCGGAAGCTTTCGAAAAAAGTCCTTAAAACCCACTCGAAAACCTTTCGAAAACTGGCTGAATGACGGAACCCAGATTTCTGACGCTGGAGGAGGTCTTCGTTATTCACGAGGAGTCGCTTGACGCATATGGCGGCCTTGACGGGATACGCGACCGCAACCTTCTTGAATCGGCTGTAATGATGCCGCAGTCGTCCTTCGGCGGTGAATATCTTCATACAGATCTATTCGAAATGGCCGCGGCGTATGCTTTTCATATCGCGGAGAATCAGCCGTTCCTCGATGGCAATAAACGAACGGCCCTCGCATCGGCGATGGTGTTTCTAGAGCTCAACGGCTGGGAATTTGGCGACGAAGATGATCTCACGCTCTACCACGCAATGATCGCCGTCGCTAGACGCGAAAAGGACAAGCAGGATCTATCCGAACTTTTTCGTCAAATGGTCCACAAAAAATAAAATTCCGCATACCATTCCCGAGCGGTATGCGGAATTTTGTGTTGTTTGACGCCTTTTGCCTATCGGGCCAAACTAGCTTTAATCATAACATAGAGCTGCATAAGGCAGCTGACAAAGGCGGCGAAGATGAGGAGCGTCATCGGGAGGGACGCATATGCCGGTGCGGCTCCGGGAGCTACCGCGTAAGCGAATCCGAGGCCTGCAAAGGCCCCGACAAGGGCGATAGCGGTTCGTCCGATGAGCCAATGCGTTAATTGCATCGTTTCATGGCGGCCGGGTAAAAAGTACGGCAGGACGACAAATGCAGCGATCGCCAGCAGCGAAAGCCCCTTATCCAAACCATTGCCGCCTGCCGAAGCCGCGAGTTCCATTGCGAGAAAGAAAAGGACAATGGACGTATCGACCGAATGAAAACTGCTTGCATCTTCCGCGACGTCTGCCCTTACAAGTGCCTGCTCCATCATCTTCGTTTACCTCGATTCCCTATTTAAGCTCTTATTTCTTTCCCTTTTGCTGCTGCTGAGGCGTGCTGAACTGTTTATAAGCCACCCGGAAAAGCTCCGAAAGTGCTTGAGCAGTCTCTGAGCTGAGGTTCTTATCTGCCCTCAGATGAGCTTCTACGATCTCGGGCGTTGCCTCATGCGGGTAATAGATCACCGGTTCGACCTCTTCAGCCTTCTTTGTCATAAGGCGGTCGATCGGCATATCAAGCCAGGCCGAAAGCCGTGCGATATTGTCCGAATCCGGCTTTCCGGTGCCATTTTCTATCCGCGAAAGCGTTGAGGCCGAGACATTGGTCACATCGGCCACGTCGCGCAAGCTAAGCTTTAATTCTTCCCGACGCCGCTTGACCGCTCTTCCAAGCTCCGCAGTATCCAGAAATTTTTCGTTGCTATAAGCCATAATTATTCTCCGTTAGTCTGAAGTGTCACAAATGCACTTTCTATTTCACAAATAAAACATAACACGGATGATTTTTAATTGCAACACCAAGTTTCATGCTTGCAACATTTCTTTTGCCGTGGTACGCTGTTTCACGGATGGCACACCGACTGCCGATAAAGGAGATGAATATGAATACCGACGCAACCAATGTGAACATCGCCAATACGACCATGCCCGCAGCAAACGGCGCCGCGGACAATGTTTATAGCTTTTCGACGACGCTGCGTGAGCTTCGTGAAAACCTCGAGCCCGCAATGCTCCGACAGCGAACGGGTTGGCGTTCGAAGGACGGCTCGGCCCGGACGATCGAATATATAGAGTGGCATACCGTCGCCGACATTTTGGACACGACGGCACCGGATTGGAGCCACAGCGTTAAGGACATCCGCAACATCGGCGAGATCGCGATCGTCACCGTTGCCATAACCATCGGCGGGATCACCCGCGAAGGCATCGGCACCGGCTCGGCGACGAGCGAGACCGGTATCAAGAAGGCCGAACACGACGCCCTTAAACGTGCGGCGGTTAAATTCGGCATCGCCCGCGATCTTTATAAGAACGAGAACCGCGGACGCGAAACCCCGCAAGACGAAATCACGGAAGCGATCTCGCCGGTCGCAGCGAGCCTTGCTGATATGGTCACCTCCAAACAACTCGGGATGATTCGCGGGCTTGCCCGTCAACTCAAAATCAATGCGGAGACGGAGTGCTCAGCGGAGTTCAACTGCAGCGTGACGGAACTTTCCCGACGGGCGGCGTCGCGTTTCATTGACAAGCTTCAGTCGATGGCTCCCGTCGCACAGATGCGAATGGCCGGCTGAACTAGTTGCTCTCCCGCCACCAAAAGTTTTGAGTTGCGGCCGGCTTCCCTGCATCGTGGAACGGCCGCCTCCCATTTACCGCAACTCAAAACTCCTCTTTCCCGTATTAGTTTTACTTTTCTCTCGGCCGGTGATATTTTGTCGGCCTTATTAGTTTTAGGAGGACCATTATGTCTGAAGCTACAGAAGGTTACGGCCCGATGCCGGCACATGGCGAGTTTTGCTGGGTCGAGATCGCCTCGACCGAACTTGAAAAGTGCCGGTCGTTCTACGGCAACGTATTTGGCTGGGAGTTCAAGCGGAGTCAGGCGGCCGGCGAGGACTTTCCATACCTCGAGTTTTCGTCTTGCGGTACTGAACAGCCCGATGGCGCGCTCTACGCGATGACGCCCGAGATGTTCGGTGGAGAACCGATGCCGCCGGCCCATATTGCTCATTACATCGCCGTAGATGACTGCGATGCGGCGGCTGCGAAAGCCTCCGGGCTTGGTGCGACCATCCTGAAAGGCCCGGAAGATATCCCGAACGTAGGAAAAATGGCTTTTCTCTCCGACCCGAGCGGGGCAATGTTCGCGATGATCGCTCTCGGGCAGCAAGGAGGAAAACAATGACCATCCAAGACGTGTTTTCTTCGCTTGAAGGTGAATGGAAAGGAACGAACCGGCTCAATCTTTCATTCCTACCCGACCCGATATTCGAATCGCCCTCAATGGCAAAAGCGGTGAAGCGGATCAACGGCCAATGCCTCGAGATCGCCTATACGTGGGTTTACGAGGGCGAGCAGCATGAAGGCGTAATCCTGATATCCGGCAGCGGGAAGGACAACTCGGTCTCGGCATTTTGGACCGATTCGTGGCACTCAAAATATGTGGTGATGGAATGCAAGGGAACGATCTCGGACGCGGGTGTCTTAAACCTGATGGGACATTACTCGGTGCCCGGCCATCCTGATTGGGGCTGGCGGACGGAGATCGTCCCCGGCAGCGACACGTTCAAGTATTTGATGTTCAATGTCTCGCCCGAGGGCGAAGAGGATTGGGCGGTCGAGACCGTTTTCGAACGAGCGTAGAGGAGAATTGAAATGGCGGAATTTTCAGTACCAACGCACGGCACGATCTGCTGGCACGAGCTTGCCTCGCGTGACCTGGAGGCGGCAAAAGCATTTTACAAGGAGATGTTCGGCTGGGAGCTTGCGAAGAGCAAGGTCTCGCCCCTCGCTTACGACGAGATTCACATCGGCGGCCCCGTCGGCGGGATGATGGCGATCGATGAAAGCTGGGGGCCGGAGCCGCCGCCCTCGAATTGGACCGCATACATCGCGGTCGATAATGCCGATGAAACGGCCGAGGCAATCAAGGCGAACGGCGGTGCGGTAAACCATGGGCCTTTCGACGCACCGGGCGTTGGCCGTATAGTTCTCTGTGCCGATCCGTGCGGAGCTAATTTTGCGTTGATACAGTTCAGCTCCCCGGCCTAAGCGGCACGCGTTCCTTTGAATTCGAGGTCGCCGGGAAGCATCTCTGAGGTGATCACACCGGAGAGCTCGTCGCCTTCCGCCGTTCCGGTTATCGCGAATTCGACTTCCTGGCCCTGTAGCTCCGTAATAGCCGTCGCCGTGACCCTGCTCCCATTCACACGGCCGCCGTTTATGGTTCCTTCGCCGAGCATCGTCACAAGCTTTCCGCTGACGCTACTTCCGTCCTGCTCAAGGTGCATCTTGATCTCGACATCGCTGCCCATGAAATTGAGCGCGAGCGTCCACTCGCCTGCGACATCGGCCGCATCAGTATTAGCGACGATCTCGTATTCTTTCATATCGCGTTCATTCCCATCCTTGTCAAATATTTCGACCGTCTCTGCCCATTCGCGTGCCTGCGGCAAGATCTCTCCTGCGTCACCGACGATCACGATCGCCATCTCAGCCGGCCGTATGTATTCGTTCGCGACCCTCTGGATGTCGTCTGCGGTCACAGCCTCGATATGCGAGCGATAAGTATCAAGATAGTCATGCGGCAGCCCGTAAAGCTCCTGGCTTACGACGAGGCTCGTCAAGCCTTCCTGCGTCTCTGCCCGGATCGGGAAAACGCCGGTCAGGAAGTTCTTCGCGTCGTCGATCTCTTCATCGATCACACGTTCGTCACGGATGCGGTTGAGCTCATAGAAAAACTCTTTGAGCGATTCGCCGGTAACCGCCGTCCGGACCTCTGCGGTCGCTTCTATCGAACCGTCAAGCCGCTTTGTATCAAGACGCGTATAAGCCCCGTACGTATAGCCCTTTTCCTCGCGGAGATTCATAAACACCCGCGACGAAGCTCCGGCTCCCAAGACCTGGTTCATCACGATCAGCGGAAAATAGTCCGCGTGATTTCGCGGGATGGTCCGGTTTGCGATGACGATATTGGCCTGTGCCGAACCGGGCCGGTCAACGATCGTGAGCGATCTCGCCGTTCGCACCGGCGGCTGCGAGAGTTCGTGAACATGCCGGTCGCCTGGCTCCCAATCACCAAAGTGCTCTTCGAGTTGCAGAAGCAGTTCGTCTTTTCGAACGTCGCCAACCGCAATGAACACGGCATTATTTGGCAGAAACTCCCGACGCCTCGCCTTCTCAAGAGCATCGCGTGTTAAGCGTTCGATGTCCGCCAGTTTCGGCGAGATGGTGGCGTAAGGGTGTTGGCCATAAAGGAGCTTCGCGACCTGCTCGTTGGCAAGAAATGACGGCTGCGACCGCTGAAACTTCAGCCCCTCGATCGAGTTTCGCCGGTAAAGGTCGAGCTCGTTCTCCGGAAATGTAGGCGAGAAAACGATCTCTGCTAATAGCTCGATCATGTCTGCAGCATACATCGAAAGAGCTGAGGCGGCGATCATCGTGAAGTCGTCGTTCGAACTCGCCGAAAGGCTCGCTCCAAGCCGTTCGATCTTCTCCGCCAATTCCCTGCTCGAATGATTCTCTGTACCTTCGGTCAGCATCGATGCCAATGCGGAGTTGATACCGATCTCATTTCGCGGTTCATTTGCGTCGCCGGTCAGAAAAACAAGCCGATAGCTCGAGAGCGGAATTCGTTCGTCATCAACGATCACGACACGAAGGCCGTTCGCCATGGTGGTCCGGAAAGCTGTCGGCACTCCAAAAGGCACCGGTTCAAGCGGTTCGGGCGGTCTGTTTCTATCAAGGGTCATAGTAAGTTCCTGTAAAGGATAAATGGCGATAGGTCTCGCCTAGCCCCGTCCTGCGGGGACAACATCGAGCAGCGAACGGTTCTCCGTATTCAGAAATTCCGAGACGGCTTTTCTTATCTCATCCGGCCTGATCGCGAGAAGCTCGTCGAGTTCCCTATTGATCAGATTCGGGTCGCCGTCGTAGAGTGCAAACTCAGCGATATGCTGTGCCCGGACCATCGAACTCTGCCGCATACGGACAGCATCATTAACAAGTTGGTTATGAAGCTTCTGCATCTCATCCGCGGTCGGACCATGGGCGGCAATGTTGTCGATCTCGGCCATTATCACCGTGCGGATCTTGCTCAGGTCTTCGTCCGGTTTCGGTATCGCGCCGATGTAGATGCTCGAAGGCCCGCGGCGTTCATCTGTAAAGCCGAAAAGCTGGACCACCGATTCATCTCCCTTAACGAGCTTCTGATAAAGCCTCGAGCTGTCGCCGTCGTAAAGCAGCTTCCCTGCCAGATAAAGTGCCTTGAATTCGTGCGTGTTTCGGGGCGGTATCTTCCATCCCATCAGGAACGCCGGGAGCGGAGCGTGCGGATCGTGCCATTCGCGATAGTCATCGGCGACCTCGGGCGGTTCGGTAACGTCTAATGACGGCGGTGCGGGCTGCGATGGAATATCGCCGAAATACGTTTCGACAATTTCCTTCGCCGTCGCCGGGTCAAATGAGCCGGAGAGCGTCAGCACCGCGTTGTTCGGTGCATAATAAACGCGGAAGAACTCCTGCACATCCTCGACCGTCGCGTCGTCCAGGTCCTCCATCGAACCGATGGTCGAATGGGCGTTGGCGAAATTTTTGAAGATCATCGATGTGATGATGTCGAAGATCTGCCCGTAAGGCTGATTATCGTAACGCAGCCGCTTTTCTTCCTTTACCGCTTCGCGTTGGTTGTCGAGGTTTTCCTGCGTGACGGCAAGCGACCGCATACGGTCAGATTCGAGCCAAAGTGCCAACGGAAGCTGGTTTGCCGGCATCGTCTCAAAGTAATTGGTCCGCTCGCTCGAGGTTGTGCCGTTCATCGTCCCGCCGGCTTTCATAACGTATTGAAAGTGCCCGGCCTTCGGCACATTTGCTGAGCCCTGGAACATCATGTGCTCAAACAGATGGGCAAAGCCCGTTCGCCCTTCCCGCTCATTCCGCGACCCGACATCGTAATAAACGGCGACAGCGACCACCGGCACCGAATCATCGCGGTTCAAAACGACCCGAAGCCCGTTCTCAAGCTTGTATTCCTCGATATCTACAGACGGCAATTCGAACTTCATTGACATTCTTCAAGTTTATCAGCCTCGGCGGCTTTTTCTCCAATCCCTATGTAAGGCTGCCTAGTAAAATCACAAAATACCTCGTCTTCAAGGCTTGATCGGGACGATCAATGAGCAAGTCACCCAGATTTCTTTCATGCAGGGCAAAAAATACCCCATTTTGGCGACTGACCCAGTTGCATTTTCGTTCAGTTTGCGTTAACTTTCTTACGGTTCGTATATGGGCGGCCCCAAAACCGTTCGTTGCGGATCAGAGAAGGACTGAGGTTGCGGTGTGGGAGACGTGATCGCGGTCCTTCTCGCTTTTTACATAGAGCTCTCTTTTAATAGTTGGTGCAAGACTATTCCGGCTGCTTACCTTCCTGATTTTCCTGTGCAATGGCGTAGAGTGCGGACTTCACCTGAAACGGAGTCAGCGTCGGATGCCTTTCAAGCAGAAGCGCGATGATGGCCGCGATGTGCGGGCAAGCGAAGCTGTTTCCGGTCAGGTTTCGATAGCCGCCGCCCGGCCAGGGGGTTCGTACGTTCACGCCCGGAGCGGTCAATTCGATCACCTGCCCATAATGGAACCCGAATTTCATCGGGTCCGTTTCCTCGCTCTTTACAACAGAGATCAAAGACGACGAAAAAACGCTCGGGAAGCTCGGCTGCGGCAGATTGTTTGCCGCGGCCACGACGATGCAGCCGGCCTGATAGGCTCGGTCGAGAAGATCGTGGAGCGGCGCAAAGAACTGCGGCTTCGTTGTGCCGAGGCTGAGGTTGATCACGCGATAGCGGTTCTTTACGGCCCATTCAAGCCCGGCGAGGAATGCGTGCCCATCGCCCAGGCCGCCCGCTCCGAGCACCTTGATGCTGAAGAGTTCCGCATCGGGAGCGATCCGCGAGATGATGCCGGCACACGCGGTCCCATGGCCTGCCGAGTCGCCCGCTTCGGACGGATCAAAGATCACCTTTTTGTTATCGACCCGAGCCTCGAACGATTGCTTGACTCGCCCATTGATCTCCGGATGAGTTGTGTCGATGCCGCTATCGATAACGGCGACAGAGACACCTCGGCCCGTCGCCGAACGCCAATCGTCGTCGAGCTGAAAGAAAGTCATTTGCGAACCGAATCGCGTATCTTCAAAGCCGGTGACAGTTGTCATCTTTAGGGATCAAAACCCGAGGAAACTCGTTTCGGATCTGGAATCGGAATACCGCAGGACCGCATCTAAAAGCTCACGGCACATTGCCCGCTCGGCGTCGCCGCGGCTGGCAAGCTCGCGTAAGAGCACGGCGAGCTCCATCATTTCTTTATGCTCTGCTGTGTCGCGAATTCCCGTGAGCCACTCGCGAACGGCGCCAAGTTCGGCACCTTGATCGGACATCAGCCTTTCGCCAAGATCGCGGAAGAGCTTCGCTGATTCATAAGCGTTGACCAGCGAGGCGATCGCATCGGCACACAAAGCGGCTTTGTCCATTTCTGCGGGAGTGAAGGGTTCCCAGGGCGGCGGGCCAGAGCGATTGATGTACTCAAGCACGCCGATCACCTCATCGTTGTGGCGGAGCGGCGTTGCGAGCATCATCTGGGTCGAGTAACCGGTTGCCTTGTCCACCTCGGCGTAGAATGTTTCCTCACCACCAACATCCGAAACAACCATCGGCTGTCCCGAGGAAAGGACGAAACCCGCAATTCCCTTCCCGGCCGGCACTGACATATCCCTGAGCTGATCGGCCACCTCACCAATCGCTGCGAGAAAGCGCAGGTCGCCTTCGTTGCCGTCGCGTATGAGCACGGAGGCCTCGTTCGAACCCATAGTTGCAGCCGATGCGGAGAGAAGCTGTTCGATCGACCGTGTGAGCGGTTCGACGAGCAAATTCCCGATGTCTATCGTTTCGATGACTTGACGGAGTTTCGCGTTCAGGTCGTTGTTTTCGGTGCCTGGCATAGAGGGATTTTACTCGATAAGTGTTTGGTCACCAACCGGCTAGCAGCACGAAAAAAGTTCTGGAACTTTCCGCTAATTGATTATATTTTGAGGGCAAATCACAGCTCGGAAGGTATGTGCGGCAGGCCAATCGATAGACGGAGAACGGAATGTGACCGTTCTCCTCGACTCTAACAGCCCGCTCGGAGGAATATTCTATGCGGCGGACAGCAACAGCTCTATTGATATGTTTCCTTGTTGCCCCCTCGGCTGCTCAGACTCTCTCGCTTCCGAAAGAGAACGACGACTTCAGGATCTCCGAAGGCTCAACCTTTTCCGCAACGCGCTCCGGATCGAATCCCTCGCCGAAACAACCAAGCCCGCTCGCTTCGCTGTCGGACGATTTAGCCGAGGCCCTCGGTGTCATAGGCCGCAATCATGCATCCGCAGTATCTCGACAGCCGGAGCAACTTATCGACTCCGCCCTACGGTCCGCTCTACGCTCTCTCGATCCGCACTCGAAATATTACGACCGACGGGAATTCGGTGAGCTTATCAGCGAGCACGAAGGTCAATACTTTGGCACCGGTGCGACGATAATTTCAGTAAAGACCGGCAGCGACTACGAGACCTATGTGCTTTCGGTCGCCGCGGGTTCGCCCGCTGATGCTGCAGGAATGCGGTTCGGCGACCGGATCGTGGGCGTGGATGGCAAAGACATCAGTGGGCTTTCTTCCTATGAGGTTCGCGAGTTGATGCGAGGCGAAATCGGCACTGAGGTAACGGTCCGGCTTGAACGGGCGATCGATGGCTCGACCGCAGATATGAAACTCACCCGCGACCGCGTTGCGTACAAGACCGTGCCGCACACGTTCACGCTTGAAGGGGGCGTTGGCTACATTGACCTTTCGGGAGGGTTTGGCTACACGACCGTTACCGAGCTTGACGACGCACTTCTGAGGTTACGGGCCCGGGGGATGACGTCGCTTGTACTCGATCTTCGCGGCAATACCGGCGGGATCGTTGACCAATCGGTCGCCGTCGCAGAACGTTTTCTTCCCTTTGGCACAAAAATCCTTTCACAGCAGGGCCGTAATCCGAACGAAGATCGGACGTGGCGTTCGGCGAATCGCCAACCGGTCTCCGTCCCGCTTGTTGTTCTGGTGGATGGCGATACCGCCTCGGCGGCGGAAATAGTTGCCGGAGCTTTGCAGGACAACGACCGGGCCTTGATCATCGGAGAACGGACCTTCGGAAAGGGCCTTGTCCAGAACCTTATCGAGCTCGAAAATGGCTCGGCTCTCGCACTCACCGCCGCACGCTACTACACGCCGACGGGCCGGTCGATCCAACGGGACTATTCGGACGTCGGGCTTTATGAATATTTCAGCGGCATCCGCAAGGCGGAGCTGATCGATCGTCCGGCATACGCAGTCCGGACGATCACCGACCGCGTGCTCCACGGTGGCAACGGTATTGCCCCGGACGTCGCCATATCGAGACCGGAAACGCTGGCGGCCGATGATTCTGACGCGATCTTTCTGCTCGCCCGCGAGCTTGCAAATGGACGCATCGCTGGACAACCGACTCCCGAAGAGCTTCGGCAGTCACTCATTTTTGGTAGTGAGTTACTCAGCGATGCCGATGCCCAAACGTACCTGGCAAGATACAAAGCCGGAGCCGCTATGTTAGCGATCACAAAGGATGTTCGTTCTGAACTCCGCTGGTATCTGGCCATGGCACTTTTCGGTACGGATGCCGCGGCAAAGGCACGGATCGAATCCGATGCGGCTATCGCAGCCGCTCTTGACGCCTTGCCGGCCGCCGGAAAGCTCTATGCCCGAGCCGCCGAACTCCGATCAAACTCAGCTCGTAAAGAAAAAGGCCCGCAGGGTCGCATACCCGGCGGGCTAAGGTAGAAACAGGAGGAATTAGAAAGAACAGAACCTCCCGGCAGGTGATGCCAATGGCTCGGACTTCTTATTCGCATAATTCTTGATGCCGCCCGCTCTGCACCGGTTGCCCAGAACGAGAAAAAATAAAAGCCCCGGCCCTAATATAGAGCCGGGGCTTTTTCAATGTCTCAGCAGGTTCTAGAAATTGAACTTGGCCGAGAGCTGTATTCTGCGCGATGCGCTTACAACGGACGTCCTGATACGGCCAAAAACGGACGAATTGGCCGTCGCGGTCGGAAGGCCGAACGACGCAGTGTTCGTCAAGTTTCGAGCATCAACACGGAAATCCAGGCTGTACCGTTCTGAGAACCGAAGCTTCTTTGAGAGCGATACATCAGTTTGGAACCGGCTTGGGCCTATGAAATAGTTGCGGCCCGTATTGCCGAATTCGCCCGGAGCGGGCTGCGAGAACAGGTTCTCAGATGCTTCCGAGAACCAGTACCAGGTACCGTTCCGCTCGACAAGTTCGCCGAGATCACGCGAGCAGCCATTGCAGCTTGCAAACGACTGGTTAACGTTGCTCACCGTGTTCAGTCCCGAATAGACCGTGAACGGTCGGCCGGAGCCCCAGTTGTAGGTCCCTGCGAGCTGCCAACCGCCGACGAAGAAATCGAGAGCACGTGACATGTCCTTGCCATAAGCACGGTCACGCCCAACCGGGATCTCCCAGACGTACGTACCGTTGATCACATGCCGACGGTCGAAATCGGACCATGCATAGTTAAGGCTCCGATCATTGATGTCGAACGGCGTGCTCGATGCCGACTGGTTGTTAGCACGAGATACCGTCGTGAACGTCGGATCGAACGAACGCGTGTCCTTCGAGAGCGAATAAGTGTATCCGATCTGGAAGCCAAGCCCGCCCTTCAACCTTCGCTTGAAGATGAAGTCCAAACCGTTATACCGCGAGTAGTCGTTGCTATCGAGCACGTTGACAACGCCGAACTGCGGATACCGCTGGAAGAAGAACGGATTGTTGATCGTGTTCGAGATCATCTGCTGCCCGCCGACGGTCCGCTGCGAGACGACCTGTGCTGCCGTTGCGACACTTCCGCCGGTCTCGCCGGATCCGAGTGTCGTGTTGATCGTACCAATACCCCTGAACGTGGTCGTTCCCGCGTTATTGGTCGGGTCGCCCGTGAATAGGAGATTGATCAGGCAGGAAGTCGCCGTCGTATCGCCCCGGAGCGTATTGAATGCTTCGAGGAAGCTCTCCGGACAGGATGGATGGCGAGAGTTAATGTTCACCTGATTCGAGTCGTAACCGCCAAAGAGATGCGTTCCGCGGCGGCCGATATAGTTGACCTCGAGAACGTTGCCGTCCCAAAGTTCACGCTGGAAGCCGATGAACCACTGATGGCTCTCCGGATAACGCGTGTCCGGGTCAACAACCGTAACGGTGCTCAAGCCGAAAGCAGCCGGCTGCCTAAGAGCAGACGGTGTTGCCGGCGGTGACACAACCGGAATTCCATCACGAAGCAGACGGTTCTGCTGTGCGATGCTGGTGTCTGAAAACGCAAACGTATTTCCCGGTGCGCTCTGGTAAACGCTGTTCGCGAAGACCTGCGACGGGAACCGGTCATACGAAAGCCGGTAGTTGGCCCGAATGGAAGTTTTTCCGCTGCTGAAAGGATCCCAAGCAAACCCGACCGACGGAGCGAAGTTGTTCGTATCGTTCTTGAACAGATCGCCTTCTTCCCATCGAAGCGTGTTGGAAGGAGCAGCTCCGATCGTAAAGGGCTGTTCCGGCCTGAGGATCGGAATGTCCTTCGATGAAGGGCTAAGCTTAAGCTCGTAGCGAAGTCCGATATCAAAGGTCAGGTTCGGGCGAAAACGCCAGGTATCCTGAACATAGAAATCATATTCCGGATAGTAAGCACGCCAGTTCCAGCGGGTTCCGCCGGGGGCGTAAACATTTGGGTTGTTCGGATCAACAACAAAGCCTTGGGCAAAGCTGCCGATGCGGCCGATCCAGTTGTTGATCTGCGAACGCAGTAGCGCAAGGTCAGAGGAGTTGATACCAGTTGCACCTCCCGATGTCGGCAGGCCGAATCCGGTAAAGCTGCTCTGGCCGGCACCGAAGCCGATGGTCGGTTCGATCGAGCCACCCGCAGAAGAGCGGTCGTCAAACTGACGGCCAAGCCGGATGTTGAAGCCGGCTTTAATTGTGTGGGGCGAGAAGTCGAACGTCATATTGTCGACGATCTGGAACGTTCTGGCCTCACGAGCATTATAGGCAAAGTTGGTGAAGGCGTCCGTTACCGTGTTTAGGATGAATGGAACATCTGCCCGCGGTTCTTCGGTTGCAAAGCTGAACGAGAACGTGCTGTAACCGAAAATGAACTCGTTAGTGAAACGCGGTGTCGGCGACCAGCGATAGTTCACAGCAAGGTTCTTTGGCCGACGTATCGTATTCACCAGATTCGGATACCCCGGGAAGGGAGGAAGGCCGCCATTGACGCTGTCACCGATGGTATCCTGTGCACCCTGTGCCCAACGCACATAAAGGCTGCTGTTCTTTGTCACGTTGACGTCAAAACGCATCACGAGGTCCCACTGCTTTTCGGTCTGCGGTGCGTTGAAGTTAAAGCCCGCTGAGTTCAGGCCGTCGCCACGTGAGAAGTCGTTCGGGAGCGGGTAATCGTTCAGAAGCCCCACGATAAAGTTATCAGGAGTGATCGGGGACATCGTGTTGATGTTGTAGGTCTCAACGCAAAGCGTCGTTACCGTCCCACTACACGCCGGATAGATCGGCTGGCCGGCTGCGTTTACCGAAGCAGTTGACGATCCGGCAGGAGCGTTTCTCTGTCCCCGAATATACCGATAAAGGCCGTTTCGGGCCTCAGCCGTGTAAACGGTTCTTTGTGCAAGCCGGGTTTCCACAGCGCTAAGCCGCTGCAGATTGACGAAGAAGAACGCACGGTCCTTGAGCGGTTGGAAGAGCGGAGTTCCTTCACCAAATCCAGGGTTGATGATCGGGCCGCCAAAGCTGCCGCCATAGATGTGCTGAACGAACTGGGGACGTCCGATTCCAAGCAGGTTGTTCTCAAATTCATTGGCATTGAATCGCGGCGTCTGGTAATACTCGAAAAGATTACCGGAGTAACGATTCGTTCCCGACTTTGTGACGAGCGTGACCTGGGCTCCGCTGCTGCGGCCAAGTTCTGCGGTAGCGTTGCTGGTGACGATCTGGAATTCCTGAACCGAATCCGGGTTTGGCCTAAGCGGCGTGAAGTTGGAACCGCCTGCCGTAGATTCGTTGATGTCGATGCCGTCGAGCGTGAAGTTGAACGCACGGTCACGCGAACCATTGACGTGGACGCCGCCGCCCGTGTTCGACCCGACAACAACTCCAGGCTGATAGTTCAGCAGGTCAAGCGGGTTGCGGCCGCGGAGTCCGACGATCGGTAAGCTCTCAAGCGTACGCTGTTCGATGGTCGATCCAACGTTGCCTGATGTCGAGGTCTGCACCTGCTCGGCAGTTGCTTCGACCGAAACCACAGCCGAAACATCGCCCACCTCAAGCGATACATTGACCACTGCCGGCTGATTGATGAACGCCGAGTTGTTTCGGGAAACATATCGCTTGAAGCCGTCCCGCTCTACCGAAATAGAGTAGGCTCCCGGCTGGATCAAGTCGAAAACATATGCTCCGCTTGCACTTGTGGTCGTCGAAAGAGAAACGTTCGTGGAATTATTGGTAAGCGTTACCGTAGCTCCGGCTACTGCCGCTCCCGACGTATCCGTCACCGTACCGATGAAGCGGGTCGTCGTTCCCTGCGCAGAAACCAAAAAGCTAAAGCAACACGTAAAAGCAAAAACGAATATCGCTCTCGCCAAAGGTAGTTTGCCCATCATACTCCTCCAATTTTTAGTTTTAACTGTATAACCTTTCCTTATGAATAAAAGGCCTGTGTGAAGAAATTATGATGTAAGATAGCACAGCTTTTACAAAAGTGTTAACGAAATGCGGCGAAATAGCAAAAAATCCCTATCTGAGGTATTCAAGTAGGGTTCCGGAAGCCCCGACGGCCCAACCGACACGCTTATTCATGAAGAGTCCGAAGATCCGTTCCTCGGTTTTGCTTTCCTGCTTTAGCCAAGTCTTGCCGCGGTCACCCGAACGAAGAATCACGCCACCGTGACCGACGATCCAGCCGTTCCTATCATCGGCAAAATCAACCCGCATGAACGTGCTCGGGAAGCTTGTGGCAACCCTGAT
This sequence comes from Acidobacteriota bacterium, assembly GCA_016716435.1. NCBI lineage: Bacteria > Pseudomonadati > Acidobacteriota > Acidobacteriota bacterium. The sequence goes on from JADJWI010000008.1 coordinate 1,247,635, forward strand.
CCAAGCATTGCCCCCGTCCTCGGTTCGCAAGATCGTTCCGCGACCGCCGACCGCGTAGCCTTCGTTTCTATCGCGGAAATCGACGTTATAAAGAGCACGTTCGACACCGGTCTGCTGCTGCCGGAACGACTCTCCGCCGTTATCGGAAAATAGGACCACACCGCGGTCGCCGACTATCCAAACCCGCGAGCTCCCGACAAAATCGAGGTGAAAGAGCTCTGTTTTTGGCGGAACGACGACCCTTTGCCACGTCTCGCCGCCATCCTCGGTTCGGAGAACGAGCGAATCGATGACGGCACCGCGGCTGTTCAAGATCGAGCCGATGGCGATTCCCCGACGCCGGTCGGCAAACTTGATACTGAGGAATTCCGGCGTCCCGCGTGCCTCTACCTCGCGATATAGCGAGACCTTGCGCCACGTACCTCCGGCGTCATCGGTCTGAAACATCTCCCTGCCCGCAACAAGATATCCGTTTTTCTCATTGCGAAAATATATTTCGTTGATATTTGCCGTCGTGTCGAGTTCGACCTTGGTCCAGGTGGCTCCGCGGTTGGTTGTATGGGCGAGAAATCCGTTATCGCCGGCTATCCAGCCTTTGTCGTTCTCGGCAAAATAGACCGAAACAAGGTCTTCGGCCGTCCCAGAAACACGCGGCTGCCAGCTCTGTTGGGCCGCGACGGCGCCCGAAAACGCGAAAATTGTGAGTATTAGAACGGCCCTGCGGGAAATGCTCTGCACCAGTTGTCCTCCTTTGAAAACGAAAAGAAAAAGGTGATCTCCAACAGGATACCGAAACCCTTCGTGAAAATCACCTTTTATTGGACGGCGTTAACAGTCCTGTTTTGCCTATCGCTTTATTTCACGACACGATAGACGCGGCCATTCCAGATGACCGAGACCTGTTCGCCGAGAGCGAAATACTGAGCCAGCATCGGTTCGCGACTAATAAGACGGTAGTACTCTTCGCTTCCAAATTGCACTTCTGTCTCTGGCAGCTTGGTCTCCGGCCGGATGTCGGCATCGACCCAGACCTCGTTCTCAAGGAAGAAGTTCCGGTTCGCGACGAACTGGTTCTCCGCCGAACGCTTAACGGTCACCTGATCCTCGGCCCGCATATCTGACCGCTCGGCGAGCGTGACATTCGACTTCTGCGTGTTCTGCTGAACGCTCAGGGCAACGGCATCACGGCCGCTTTCGTCCTCAAGTGATCGTGGCCTGACAGCCGGCGGTGCAATAAGACCGCTGCCCGCCCTGCGGGACGAAACGAAGCTTCCATCGGTCGCGAGGTATGAGGTGTAGGGCGTAACGATGCCGAAACGCGTTCCGAGCTCGACGATCTCGTCCTTGACCTCCTTTGTCTCGCCGTTCGCACGGATCGCTTCGACCAGCCAGCCGACCCGCCGCGTCGCCCAGAGCCTTGGCAAGAAGTCATTTTGAGTCGCCCGCCTGGGGAAATCGAGCCCGCGAAAATCGTATGCCTTTGGCGCATTTCCGGTCTTGCCGCTGAGCGTCACGACCACATCCCGCAGGTCGCTTTCATTGCGGTATCGTCCGATCAGCGTCGTCTGCATCCCCTTGAAAAGGTCGCCCGGCTTTCGCGGATAGACCATTTCGGCCTGGATCGGCCCGAGGTCGATCTCAACGTCCGAAAGCACCGGCGAACTTACCCTCGCGAAGAAGCTCGAGACTTTTACCTCGAGGTCTTCCTGCGGCTGGACGTAATCGGAAATGCCCGAGTTCTCAGTGCCGAGCTTATCGAGCAATGCCGTGTTGACGTCATAACCAAACCCGAACGGAAAGACGCGGACGTCTATCTTCCGAGCGGCCTTGAAGTTAGAAAGTATCTTTGTTGCGTTCGTTTCGCCGACCGTCGGCAAGCCATCCGTCATAAAGACAAGCATCTTCGGCCGGTTGCCGGACTCGAATTGCTTGAGCGAGGCGATCAGCGCATCGTTGATATTGGTTCCGCCCGTCGGCTGCAGACGTTCAACGAATTCCTCGCCCTTCTTCTTGCCGCCGGCGTCCGCCCGGATCAATCCGCTTTCCATCAACCGCTCTTCGCCCGCAAAGCCGATGACGTTAAAGCGGTCGCTGTCTCGCAGAGTCCTAATGCCAAATAACAGTGCGGCTCGCGCCTTTTCCATCTTGCCGGCATCGGCCATCGAACCGCTGGTGTCCAATACGAAAACGATGTCCTTGCTGACGATCTCACGTTCGCCGAGGTCATCACGCGGCGAGAGCGTAAGCAAAAAGTACCCGTCCTTTCCGGGTTCGCGATAGGTCAGGAGTGACATGCTGAAATCAGCTTCGGAAAGCCCGTAGAAGAGCTGAACATCCTTATCGTTATCGCTCGATTCAAAGGAAACAACAGCCCGCCGGTCATCGCGGCGATTGACCTCGATCGCGTGCGAAGGCGAGTAAATATTTCGCAATGGCTCGCGGCCGACGATCTCGATCTTGCCCGAAACCGTCCCGAAAGACTGCGGCGGCATATTTGCGACACCGCCTTCCGCCCCGGGCCTTCCCCGCCAGAGGTTGCGGCCCGTCCCGAGCGGATATCGGTATGCGACGGTGCCCGATTCGGCTTTCAGGATCTGTGTGTATCGAAGCTCGACCTTCTTATCGGAATTTGGCGGGATCGGAAATATCGAGGCCTGAAGCAGGTCCTTGCCCGCATACTCGAGCAAGCCCGGGTCTCGCTGACGGCGGACTATCTCGTCGTAAATGCGGCGGGCCTCCTCGCGACTGCGGACCTCGCCGACAAGCCGCTTCCCGTCCTCCCAAATGGCAAATTCGACGACCGACGCACCATCGGGGATCGGGAAAAAATACGTTCCCTCAAGCGTAAATCGCGTGTCGTTGCGGAAGACCTGTTCCACGTGTGTCGTCGCGACCTGGCCCTCGATTTTCGTGTCGAGCTTTATCGATTTGACCGGCAAGACATTCGGCAAAGGCTGCGGGACCGGCCTTGGCCGGCAGGGCCGCGAATCACATGGAATAGGCAAAATAACGCCCTGGGCAAACGCCCCGGACACAGCGATCGCTCCGAACAGTGCCGGACCGAACATCAAACTCAAAAGGATCTTTTTCATTATTTTCTCCGCAATTTCGTTGGACTTGGAGAGCTGAAGGCATAAGCCGATATCTATTGAACGCCTCAGCAAGGCCAACCTTGCACGCAAATTTTGCAACTTTTTCGCTTGCCAGGGCATGTAATATAGAAATACGTTTCCCGAATGGCTTCGGGCATCCCATGTTTTACGGAGGCTATGATGCGGTATCTCTCAATTCTGTTCGTTTCGGCGATATTGTTTTCTTCGGCCATCGGGCAAGTTCCCGAGACCGGTTCGGAGGTCTGCACAGTCGAGAACTCGCGTTTCCTCGTCGGTCAGCTTGCGGCTGAGAGTCGCACGGTCCGCGAGGCTGATAAGCGAGTAAATATTCTCGTCCGCCTCGCAGATTTCTCATGGCCTTTCGACGAACCGACCGCCCGCCAATACTTCACCGAAGCATGGGGCGTTGCGGGCGCACATTTCAAAGAGAAAGGTTTTGAAACTGTTCGCCCAAGTTCGGCCATGGCCCTCACTTCGCAAAAGCCTGACCTTCGTATGACCGTGATAAAGGGGATTGCCAAGCACGATGCAAAATGGGCGGAGCGGCTTAGCGAAGAGGTACTCAAGGAGTTTGAAAAAGCGGCGTCAGAGCGGAATGAATTGAATCGCCAACGGGAGATCCAGGAAATGATCACACTCGCCGGCGAGCGGGTTGAAGAGGATCCGGCCTTTAGCATGATGATCTTCCGCCGGTTGATGCGTTATCCGCTCGAGCAGCACTGGTTCTGGGCTCTTTATAACACGGCAGGTAAGAACCCGTCGCTCGCCGCAACGCTTTATTCAGAACTTCTCCAAAACTATCGAAGCGAAACAGCCCGCCGGTTATTGATACTCTCTGCCTATCCATTCGGCCGAGAACGGATGTTCGGAATCGACCGCTTTACGATCTCGTCCTCGATGCCGACGAACTCGACCGCAGACCCGATGCTTCAACGGCAGTTTCTTGAAACGTTCTTCGCCCGAATTGCCGCCGCCGCGACCAACCCCGAAGAAAGACTGCGGCAGCCGGAGCCCAACCGTCAGCCCAAGCGGTTTATATGTATTCGGCGTTGCTGGAACTCGAACCGATCATCATCAGCGAGCACCCAAGCCTTATCCAGAGATTTACGCTCGCCAAATCGCAAGCAAATTCGCTTCTAACCGATGAAATGCGTGCCGGAATGGATCAGCGAGAATCTTCGAACCTCAGTATGAACACGTCGTTTGACGAACTTCTGGAACAGGCCGAAGAGGCTGATAAAGAAGGTAAACTGACGGACAATATGATAATCACAATGGTGATCCGGCAGCGGAAGACCGAGGAGCAATTTGCAAGGATCGAGCCTTGGCTCGACAAGATCAAAGAGGATCAGGTCCGCAAGGATTCGACCAACTACTTCTGGTTCACCCGATCGAAACTTGCCATTACCGAGACGCGATTTGCCGAGGCTGTACGCTTTCAGGGAAAAGTGACGGAAGCTGAGGACAGGGCGGTGCTTGCTTTTGACCTCGCCGAAAAGCAGCTCGAAGACTTGAGCGAGGCCGCGAGTGTCTATCAAACGCTCAGCGAGGTTGCCAAGATCGCCCAGTCGCTTCCGGACACGGCAACCAAGGCCAAGATACTGATGGGGCTCGCCTATCAGTATGAGCCGTTCAATCCGGGCTTTGCGATCCAGGAACTATCGGACTCGGTCGCCGTCATCAATCGACTTCAAGACCCCGACCTGGGCTCGACCGCCGTGTATCGGCAGATAATCGGTAAGTCATACAGTTTCTTTACGGTATATACCGTTCCCGGCTACGACCTTGAACGGACGTATTCGAAGCTCGCCGCCCGCGACCTCGGGCTTTCGCTCTCAAACGCAAGATCGATCGACGACAAATTCCTGCGGACGATCGCCGTGCTTGCCGTGACCCGCGAATGCGCGAAAAAGCCGCATCAGAACGCGGCCGATCCGGTAGTGAATTGAAGAAAGAATTAGGCTAAAGATCCTGATCCGGCGGCTTGTTTGCCGGGTTGGTTTCATCAAGAGCGGCGTCGATCTCGCGCTCGATCCGAACACGCAGGCGTTCGACAAGGTCGTCAGCTTTTTGCAAATTCACCTCGAGATTCGAACGGTTACGGCGGATCTCATTGAGCAGGTTTTCCTGATTCGCTTTTTCGGCAGTAAGTTGCCGGCGGCGGGCTTCCCTTAACTCCTCGGGCCGCAGCGTTCCAGCAAATGCGACACCCCGGTCGATCATCTCCGGCCGCATGTCCATCTCAATCGAATCGAGTTTTGCCAGGACCGTACCTTCCTTTTCAAGCATCTCGAAAAGCTGTCTGCGGAGAGTGTCCGACCGCTGCTCGGCACGCGTCAGTATGTCAAGATTGAGCGCCAGCCGCTTTTGAACTGCATCAGGGTCGCGGCTTCGCGTCGACTCAAGCAACTTGATCCGAGCCTCGAGTGTCTCGATCGTCTGCTGGTCGCGCGTCTCGCTATCTACCACCGGCCGGCCTGCCGGTTCGTTGCTGTCCGGAATGCTAACCCAAGGGAGGTCGTCGGCCCGGCTGATCACCTCGGGAATCGCCGGCGTCGCCGTTGGCCTAGGGGTCGGCGTACGCGTCGGCTGCGGCCGTTGGGCGTCTGCTGCGATCGCTCCTGCTCCGATCAATAAAGCTAATCCCGCCGCCACTGAAATTTTGCGAAGCACCTTATTTTCTCTTGCCATTTTTCTTCTCCGCTTCGTCCTTATCCGCCAGAAAATCGCCCCTGACGAGTTCGATGCCGTTCTTAACCAGCCCAACGACCGGAATGGCATCGATGCCGGAGTTTATGACGCCCCTGACCACGCCCTTTCGCCGGATATCGCTCCCGACGAGCGCGGTGGCGACAACCGTTCCGCCAAAGGGCAACATTTTTGCCCCGCGACGGAAGACCTGCCACCCGGCCGCCCGGACCACCTTCTGCTTTATGCTCCGCTCTGACATAGCCTCAGTCTAAACTTGCCATAATCAGATGACAACAGCATACTTTTCTTTGCACGATAAGACCTTCGATTTGTTCCTTTTTTCCTGATGGACCTTAAGCTTACGGATATTTCCAAGCGGTACGGCAATCGGTGGGCTCTCCGCGACGTTTCTTTCGAGACCGAAGCGGGCCGCGTTGTTGGTGTTTATGGCCTCAACGGTGCCGGCAAGACCTCACTGCTTCGGGTCGCCGCGGGCGTTGAGCCGAGCAACGGCGGGAAGGTCGAGGCTCCTTCGGCTTATTTTCTGCCGACATTTCCCGAAGTCCCTCTTCTACAAAGGCTCCGAGGCGTTCAGCCGGATACGGCCGAGCTTGCGGCGATCCAGTCGGCAAAGATCGACGAAACACTCAAAAGCGATGCAAAGCTCCTTTGCCTTGATGATCCATTTAGATTTTTTGATGCGGGCGAGCGGCGGCAGGCGATGGAGAAGCTCCGGACCGCCGCCCGGGATTCGGGAAAGCTGATCTTTTTCGCAACTAATAGCTTTGAGCAAATACTCGGATTTGCCGATGACCTTTTAGTGCTTGTTGGCGGATATTTGGGACAATACGGGCCGGCGTCGGAGGTTTACAATTCGCCGCTTACGGCCGCTGTTGCCTCCATTACCGGTCGCTGCAATATCTTCGAAGCCCGGCGGCTGACCTCAAGCAAAACTGACCTGCCCGAATTTCAAACCTTGAAAGGCAGCCATCGCCTTTTCACAGGCGAGCTCGAACGTACGCGGCTCGGCCCGATAAACCAGAACATCCCGCTCGCGATCCGGCCCGAGTATATCTCGATCTCATTCGGAGCTTCCTTTCCGGAAGACAATCTGCTCAAAGCGGTAGTAACCGAAGTCTCGTTCCTCGGCCCGATGACGCTCGTTCGGCTCGACGCAGGCGGGCTCGAACTCGAGGCCCTAGTCCTGCGTCTCATCGGACTAAACGTCGGTGAAGAATGCATGGTCGGCCTCCCGCCAAACCGCATCACCGTACTTTCCTAGCGAACAAAGGCAGATGGCACCGGGACGTCGGTCGGTAGCCCGAAGCCGGTTATGCCGACTCCGCCGGTCGAGCGATTAATGAACCACGTCGCCGAGCCGGGCCGGAAAACGGCCGCATCCGTCTTTCCATCGCCGTCATAATCTCCGGGAACCGCAACGTCGCCGGCAACGCCGAACGGGAACGCAAAGAACGTCGTGTCCTCGCTTCTCAGCACAAACCATTCGCCCGTTCCCGGCCGATAGAACGCGATGTCGGCTTTGCCGTCTCCGGTATGATCACCCGGAACTGTCTTATCAGTCGGCGAGCCAAACTGCACTGCGAAAAGCCCTGCCGTGCTGCGGTTGATCCACCATTCGGAACCGGTCGCTCCATTCGGACGAAAGACGCCGACATCCGCTTTTCCGTCGCCGTCGTAATCGGCTACGGCCGGAATATCGCCATTGGTTCCAAACACCTGGATCTCGACTCCGCCCGAAGAGCGAAGTATGAACCACGTGCCGGTCGCGGCCCTGAACACCGCCACATCGGCCTTTCCATCGCCGTCGAAATCACCCGGCGTCGGCACATCGCCTAGGGCACCAAACGGAAATGAAAAGAACGTCGAATCTTCGCTGCGAAGGACAAACCATTCGCTGGTCGCCGGCCGCCAAAATGCAAGATCGGCCTTGCCGTCACCGGTGTAGTCGGCCGGGACCATCGTGTCCGAAGCCGAACCGAACTGGAATGCGCGATTGGCACCATCCGAGCTGCGGAGATACCACCACTCGCCCGGGCCTTGACGGAAGATCGAGATGTCCGTCTTGCCGTCGCCGTCAAAATCGAACGGAGCTGCGGCCGTCTCCGAAGGCTCGGCGTAGTTATAAGCAATAAGTGCAAAATGCTGATCGGTCGTGTCGGCATTTCCGAGAATGCCGTCGCCATTCAGAGCCGTTGCCGCGACGGTGATCGTCACCGGAGTTCCGGCCGCAATTCCTTCGGCGAGCCGCACCTGCTCGACATTATCCACGACCGAATGCGTTCCGCCCGTGATCGAAACGCCGCCGGTGAAAAAGTTACCGCGATATGAATTGCCGCCGACTTGCACGGTCAGATCAAGATTATTGACCAGAGCCGGGTTCGAAACTCCGGGCGGGTCGGTCCAAACCAAAGAAACGCGGAACGGCTTCGAAGGATCAGCAACCGTGCCGGTATAAACGACGTTCTCGCCATTGTTTGAGAAGGCGTGCGTCTGATCGACGTGCTTCATTGGGACGCCGGTGTTCATCATCAGCCGCATGTTCATCCGGCCCCAGCCCTCATTTCCGTTCGGGATCGACGAGCTGGTCAGGTTTCCGTTCATTTCCTGGCCCGAAAGAATGATCGCCGACTTGATCATCGCCGGGCTCGGATAGGCTCCGCCGTTGCGGTCGCGCCAATATTGCGTGAATAACGCAGCCGCACCAGCCACCTGCGGTGCCGCATGTGAGGTGCCGGTGCTGTAAGCGTGATTTGCGTCAAAGCACGACGAAACACTGCCGCACGATCCGGCCCTGCTTCCCGTGATCACCGTTCCCGGAGCGGTAATGTCCGGTTTGATTCGTCCGTCCAATGCGATTCCTCGACTTGAGCTCGATCTTAGGTCGTCCATGTTGTCAGCGCCGGTCCCGCCGAGTTCAGTTCGAATGTTTTCGGAGTTCGCAACGGCGATCGTGTTCTTCGACATCTTCGGTCGCGTGAGTCCGCTGGTTCCGGAGTTGCCGGCAGAAAAAACAATGGTAAACGGATCGATCGAGGCTGCAAACGATCCATCTCTGACCAGCCCGTCATAGGTGGCGGCAAATGAATCGTACGAGTTCCCGTTCGTGCCCGAGCCCCAACTGTTGTTCGAGATGGTTCCGCGAACTCCGTTCGGCCCGAGCGTGTTCAAAGTGTCATCCACCGCCTGTGCGTCCGAGGTCGTGTTGCCCGACTTCAAAAATGGGATGTTGATGATGTTCGCCCGCGGTGCAATGCCGACGCCGTAATTAAAGCCCTGCCCATCGACCGGCCCGAATGGCGTGTAGCCGGCGATGATGCTTGCGTTGATGTGGCCATGGCCGCCACTCGCCCCGGCGGTCGCTCCTCGAAGCGGCCCGTCGATCGTGTTGTTTGCAGTTACGTAAAAACCGCCGTTGCCTGGAATGCTTATACCGTCATCCGAAACCATTACGGTCACGTTCGTGCCATCCGCCCCGAACTGCGTAAGCGGGTCGTAGCCCGGCGGGTTGAGCGTCGTTACGTTCACATAATTTCCCGCAACGATCTGCGCCGCACGCTCGTCCTCTGTCGTCGGCTTTATGTAAGGATCGATGCGAAAGACATGGTCCATCGCAGCCGCGTTCTCAAGCTGCGAGACAGGCATCTCGACACGTAGAACATTGAAGAAATTATTCGCAAGCTCGCTCTCCGCGACGATCCTGCCGCCGACCTTCGAGCGAAATTCCCAGCCCGCTGCACGCAGATCCGAACGTGAAAAGACCGCGATGTCATAAACCGCCATTTCGCTTTCGCCGGCAGCGAACGACCGGGCAAAACCATCGACCCGATGCTCAGGCAGGTAGTCTCCGACCCAGCGAACCCTTGAGTGTCCGGCGGCTTTCACGGCCGCCGATCGTTCGCCATAAACCAGATACGCCTGATGCGGTACATACTGCACGACCTCAAGCCCGACCTCGCGAATGCTTTCGAGCCAATCGTCCGAAGCGGTCGCCCCAAACTGAACCACGAAATATCCCTTGCCGCCTTCGCTTTCTGCTCCCGGTTCGATTGCAAAATCTTCGCTCGTCACAAGCGGCTCGAACTTCCTGCCCGGCAGGTGAAGCGTCGTTTCGATCCGCTGACTTCCCTCACCCGCAAGGCTGTCTCTCTTATTCGCCGCCGCTATCACGAAACTCCCGTAGTCCGCGACTATCTCACCGCGTTCGGCGATCCGGCCGCGGTCAGCGGGATTCGAGACCGGCACACGGACCAACTCGGTCGACGCGTTTCTGATCGTCTCGGTGACGCGGTCGCTCGCAGCAAACTCAGCGCGAAGTTCACGCCGGACTTGAGCTTCCTTTGATTGAGCTTTTTGCCCGGTCTCCGAAATAAAATAAACAGCGACGATAGCTGCTGCACAAAACAAAAACGCAGCGACCCGGAGCGGGCGTCGGTTCATTACGATCATTCTTTTCTCCAAAATGTGAGGTTTATAAGGACGGTCCTCTTACCGCGAGTTTATAGATTTTTTCTGTATATAACAAGAAAAATACCTGCCGGCCCAAAGGGCTAACGGCAGGCACTTCTCTTGTCTATTTCCATGGTTCAGATAACAGGGACCATTATCACGTGCACTCGGCGATTGCGGGCCCGATTCGCATTCGTGTTATTCGGAGCGACCGGAATGCTGGCACCCAGTCCGCGGGGCTCCATTCGGTTGTTTGGAATTCCGAAAACAGAAAGCCTTTCGGCGATCACCCTCGAGCGCCGCTCCGTGAGCGACTCAAGCTCCGAAGGCGTTCCCTGGTTGTCGGTATGCGACTCGATCTCGATCCGGTAGTCCGGATTCTCGTTCAGTATCTGACCGATGGCCGTCAATCGGTTATCTGCTCCGGGGGCAAAATCGGCCGAACGGGTCGCCGACCAAAAGTTCTCCGGCAAGGTGAGAATAATTCCCCGCTCGCTCTTCGAAACGGTGCCGTAGCGACGAAGTGCCTGCATCATAGAACCTTCGTTCGCCTGCAATGCATTCAATCGGGCCTCGCGTTGCCGCTGCTGTTCGGCCTCACGCTGCTGTTGGTCGATAGCATCGAGACGCGACTTCGCATTCGTCGCCTCAAGCTGAACGCGGCCAAGGTCCTCGCGGAGTTTGCCGTTCTCTGCTCGAAGGTCCCGGATCTGCTTCAAATAGTTTTCAACATCGCGTTGCGAGAGCTCCTTTGATCGCGTCTCATCGGCAAGCTGCCGTTTCAGTTCGTCGATCTCAGATTGAGCCGCCGTCAGTCGGTCTTCGACCTTCTGCATATCGGCGTCGGCCCGGATCTGTTCGTTCCGCTGTCGACGGGCGTCCGCTCTTTCATATGCCAGTTGCTCGGCAGCAACGGCGGCGCTGATCGACCTTCTCGCAGTGATATCGACCTCGTCCTCTTTGCGGCCGGCACGCCACGCCTCTTCTGAGTTATTGAGCAGCGTCTCGGCTTCTACAAGCTGTTCCGGAGCGTCGCGTTCCGCACCGGCAAACTTGGCCAAAGCGATCGCCTGCTTTGCCTGCAGAACGGTCGAGGGCGTCCGCGAATAATCGATCTCCGCGATCTCCGGTGTTCGCGAGTCCTTAAAGTAATCGCTCGTGTTGCCGAAGTACTGAACCGAAGCTGCGGTCGTCAATTGCTGCCCGCTTCTCGCGACCGGGTTCAGGTTCTCAAGCATGATCTCCTGCGACGGCCGCTTGACCAGGAAGTGCGGTTCGGCGGTGATAATGAGTGCAAAGGTCTGCAGCCGTGTCGTGACATCGATCTTTGAATCAAATTCGAAGAAACCCCGCCGCTTGATCTCGCCAAGATTATCAACCTGCCCTTCAGGCGATACAGCCCAAAGAACATAGGTCGCATATCCGCGTCCGAGTTCGAACGGACGCGGCATCTTGGATACCAAGACCTCAACCTCGGTGCCGTTGCGGGCAGTTCGCCGAATTATGGCTCGGCCGCTCATCCGCGGAAAACGCGTCGTTCCGCGAAACTGGACATCGACCCGCTCATTGAGCGGATAGGTGATCGCAGTGGTCCGGCGACCTACGTCTGCCTGTGCCGGCAGCTCGACCGTAAAGATAAGGCCAAAGAATAGTAAAAAGAGTAATGCGGAGGGCCTGAGTATTTTCATAATTATTTGGATCTCCGGAGTTGTTATGTCCTCTGTCAAGATGCCATACACAGGTTACGGGTTGCAAATTTCTCGCGTTTTTTGGACAACACGCATCACGCTAACGTATAGTCATTACCTTAGTTACCGATAGTTACCAGATGTCTGACCTGAACCGCCTGCTCACTTATGTCCGCCCCCACAAGGCCACATTCGCCGTTGCGATAGTCGCGATGGTGGTGGTCGCGGTCTTTGAAACGGCGATCGGCCTTTTGCTGATGCCGATATTTGAGCAGTTCATACCGGAGAACACGGGCTCGCGGTCGCTTCCCTTTAGCCTTCACGAGCTGATACCAAAAGAGCCGTGGTATTCCGCCTGGTTCGCGATTTCGGGGCTATTGATCTTTTTCACGCTTGCCAAGGGCATCGCCGAGTATTACTCATCGTACTTGATGGCAAAGATCGGCCAGTCCGCTGTTCTCGACATCCGAAGGCAGCTTTACGATCACCTGCTTTCGCAGTCGGCGACTTTCTTTGAAAAACACCGTACAAATTTTCTCGTCTCTCGGTTGGTCGTGAGCTGCTCGGCGATCGAACTTGCGGTTTCAGCGAATCTCCGCGACGTCCTTCGCGAGAGCTTTATGCTCGTCGCATTTCTCGGAGCGGCGTTCTATCTCAACTGGCGGCTAATGCTCGGTGCCTTGATCATTGCGCCGATCATTGCGTTTCTCACCAGCAAATTTAGCCGAGCTCTTCGCAAGCTCGCCGAGATGTCGTACGAGGGCAACAAGCTTCTCACGGACACCGCCCAGGAAACTCTCGCGAACCACAATATCGTCACTGCCTATCGAGCCGAAGATCGCGAACGCAAGCGTTTTGGCCGGGTCGCGGAGATCATTGCGAAAGCCAATCTGCGTTCGGGCCGGATCGCCGCGACCTCGCCGCCGACGATCGAGATGATCGGCACCATCGCTCTCGTCGTACTTCTTTATTTCGGGCTTCGCGAGATAAACGCGGCGGCAATGGACGCCGGCGAGTTTTTTGCCTTCCTCTATTTCCTTTTCCGCAGCTACGACCCGATGCGGAAGATCTCTCGCCAGCATAATGAGATCTCGCGTGCATTCGCTGCGGCCCGCGACGTTTGGGACGTGCTCGATAGCCACGAACATCTGCCAGAACGGCCGGACGCAAAACCGGTCGCCGGGCTCGACCGCTCGATCGAACTGAAAGATGTCTCATTCAGCTACGGCGATAGCGGAAAGCCGATCCTCGCCTCGGTCTCGCTTGAGATCGAAAAAGGCAAGGTCGTCGCTCTCGTCGGCGAAAGCGGCGGCGGAAAATCGACGCTGATCAAGCTCATTCAGCGGCTCTACGACCCGGTCTCGGGCTCGATAGAATGGGATGGCGCCGATCTTCGCGAATTGAAACTCACTGACCTAAAACGGCAGATCGCCCTGGTCACTCAAGAGACCGTTCTCTTTAACGACACCGTCCGCTACAACATTTCTTACGGCGACCCCAACGCGACCGAGGAAGACATCCGCCGGGCAGCCGAGATCGCCTTCGCTGCCGATTTCATCGAAGAACTTCCGGAGAAATACGACACCATCGTCGGCGAACGTGGCACTTTTTTATCGGGCGGACAAAGGCAGCGGATCGCCATTGCTCGTGCCGTGCTGACCGACGCGCCGGTCCTCATACTCGATGAAGCGACATCAGCGCTCGATGCCGAGTCGGAACGGTTGGTCCAGAAGGCGGTCGGAAATTTGATGCTCGACCGAACGTCGATCGTCATCGCCCACCGGCTTTCGACCATTCGGCGTGCGGATAAGATCGTTGTTATGGAACGCGGAAGAATTATCGAGGCCGGAAATCACGAGGAGCTTATCGAAACGGGCGGAATTTACAAAAAGCTTTTCGATCTGCAGTTCGCCATTGAGGACAGGGATGTAGCAGATGCCTAGTCAACTCCATCTTCGACCCGCTTCTTAAGGCGTTTAAGATCGCCGGCAAGCCATTCTGCAATTGCCCTATTCAAAGCCGGAGCGGGCAGTTTGTATTCGTGTTCGCCGATGCTTTGAATACGAATTTTTGTCGTCGTGCCGCCGTCTGCATCCGACAGCTCGTATCGGACCTTCATCTGAAATGGCTCGTCCGCGGCGAACTCGGCAAAGCTCTCGCCGTCCGATCTTGAGACTATGTACTGGCACGAGTAATGCCGACCTAGCAGCGTGCCGATCCGCTCAAACTTAAGCCCCGGATGCATCAACCCCGGCGATTGCGGAAAACAGTTCGTCAGCCCGGTGATCCAAAGTTTGTCGTACTTTGGTTCAAACATCACCTCGGCGACATCTTTACGCGGTCGCTCGATCACGATCTCGGCTCGGGCATCAACTGACATAATTTTCGAAAATTCGTGAGGGGATCTCAGGTAAAGCACGAAGAGGATATCAATACTTGTGCGGGCTGTAAAGAGCCGCAGCGAGCCCTCAAGAGGCCACCGATTTCGTCTATTGCAGAGTCTATTGCATAATTGGGTTTCAGTAGTTCACCTTGGTAGCAAATTATGCGATCGATGACAGGATACGGCAGCGGCTCTGCGGGGTCGGAAGGGACAACGGTCTCGGTTGAGATGAAAACCGTCAACAACCGCTTTCTCGATGTCCATCTCAGGATGCCATCGAGCCTTCAGCACTTCGAGGGCGCTCTTAAAAAGCAGCTGTCGGCGAGCCTTACCCGCGGACGTGTCGATGTTTCGATTCAGTTAGAACGTTCGTCCGAGGTCACTTACGAGGTGAACAAGGAACTCGTCGCCGGATATCTTGCGTCGTTTCGTGAGATCGGTGAAGAATTCACTCTGCCCGGCGAGGTGGATATCGCAACCATCGCGAAACTCCCGGGCGTGCTCACGGCTAGAGAATCTTCGGCGGACGATACGCTCGAAACGTTGATCGCCGAAGCCGTTGGCGATGCGATCGTGCGGTTGCAAGAGATGCGTGCCAATGAAGGAGCATCGCTTCGTGAAGATCTCGAGCTTCGGCTCAGCAACATCGAACGCCACCTCGACCCGATCGAATCGGAGAGCTCCAATGTCTCGGAGGAGTATTTCAAGAAGCTCTTAAAGCGCATCGGTGAACTGCTCGAAAAGGCCGAAGCCAAGACCGAGATCGACGAAGGCCGGCTTGCTCAAGAGGTCGCCTATCTTGCCGACCGCTCGGACATAAGCGAAGAGATAACCCGCCTCCGGGCACATATCTCGCATTTTCGGACGATAATGGACGAAGAAAACGAGGTCGGCAAACGACTCGATTTTCTTACGCAGGAGCTCAACCGCGAAGCAAATACGATCACGTCAAAGACCTCAAATCTCGTCGTAAAGGAAAATGCTCTCGGCATTAAGAGCGAGATCGAGAAGATACGAGAGCAAGTACAGAACATCGAGTAACGATGCAGAAAGGAAACCTGATAATCATTAGTTCACCCTCGGGCGGCGGCAAAGGCACGCTGGTCCGGGAGATAATGCCGTCACTTCCTGACCTTGGTTATTCGATCTCTCACACGACCCGCAAGCCGCGATTTGGCGAGGAACACGGCCGGGAATATTACTTTGTCTCACGCGAGCAGTTCGATGCAAGCATCGCAAAAGGTCGCTTTCTTGAATATGCCGAGGTCCACGGGAATATGTACGGCACCTCACGCGAACAGATCGAGGACATAACATCCTCAGGCCGCGATGCGATACTCGAGATAGACGTGCAAGGGGCACTTGCCGTTATGGAGAAAGTGCCGACCGCGGTCAGCATCTTCATCTTGCCGCCCTCGTTCGAGGTGCTGCGGGCAAGGCTAACCGCTCGCAATACCGAAGACCCGAACGACCTTGCCATCCGTCTCCGCAATTCTTTCACAGAGGTGCAGAAGTACTCTCATTTCGACTACGTCATCGTCAACGAAGAGGTGCCCGTCGCTTCGCGACAACTGGCCTCGGTGATATGCGGCGAAAGACAACGCCGTGATAGACAAATGGCTCACATCGGGTCTATAATTGAGAGTTTCGCGGGAGCGAATCATTCAATTATCGGAATTTGACCTAATATGATCGAAGAAACAGAGCTTGCTGAGAACGAAATTAACCTTGATGAGATCGATCCGCCCGCGATCGACTCGAAATATCGGATGATCATTCTTGCTGCCCAGCGGAGCAAGCAACTTCAGCGCGGAGCACTTCCGAGAGTGGATTTTGATCCTCGCAAGAAAAAATCGACGCGGATCGCTCTCAAAGAGTTTGAGGAACATAAGGTCAATTTCACCTTCACCGATCAGGACGAAGAAGCCGCAGCCTGAACGACGGTCAATTCAATTCATGAAAAAGTCCGCTCGAAGCGGACTTTTTTCGTTACATACCCTTATAGTTCGGCCCGCCGCCGCCTTCAGGCGTTACCCAATTGATTATCTGGTACGGATCGGCGATATCGCACGTTTTGCAGTGGACACAGTTTGAGAAGTTCACCTTCAGCTCTCGCCTTCCGGTCGTTGCACTTTCTTCCATTTCATAAACCGCCGCCGGGCAGAACCGCTCACAGGGATTGCCGTACTCCTCCGCGCATCGCGTCGCACATATCTCTGTATCGAGCACATGCAGGTGCGAGGGCTGATCCTCGTCGTGCGAGACCCCGGCATGGAAAACGTCCGTCACCTTATCGAAGGTCAGCTCCTTGTCAAACTTCAGGTTGGCGTATCGCTGCGGATCGCCGTTGCCGTTCAGTCCGTCGAGCTTTGCCATCCGCTCATGGCCTGCAACGTGATGCTCCTTCGGCATAAAGCCCCAGGCGAGCCCCTTGGTCAAATACTGCAGCCCGGAATTGATCAGTGCCGACCAGCGTCCTTTCTGGAACGATGCGTGGAAATTCCTGACGGGATGAAGTTCGTCATAGAGCCAACTGAGATTTACCTTTTCTTCGTAATGCCGGAGCGAGCGTTCGCTGAAGTCCTCATGCTCAAAGGCACCGACGATCGTCTCAGCGGCAAGCATGCCCGACTTCATCGCGGTGTGGATGCCCTTGATCCGCTGTCCGTTGAGGAACGACGCCGAGTCGCCAACAAGAAGCAGCCCATCGGCGAAAAGCTTCGGCATCGTCCAATAGCCACCCGCGTTGATCGTCTTCGCACCGTACTTGATCATCTTTCCGCCGCTCAGAACCGCTGCGACCGCCGGATGCGTCTTGAACTTTTGGAACTCCGCGTGCGGGTCGATGTTCGGGTCAACGTAGTCCAACCCGGTCACGTAACCGATGCTGACTACGTTGTTCTTCATTCCGTAGATCCAACCGCCGCCATAGGTTTGTGTGTCCGAGGGAAAACCGAGCGTATGAACGACCTTTCCTTCGGCAAAATTGCCGGCCGGCACTTCCCAGAGCTCCTTTACGCCGAGCGAAAACACCTGCGGCTCTTTGTCTTCCATCAGTCCAAGCCGCTGCATCGCCTGCTTTGCCAGCGAGCCTCGCGAACCTTCGCCGAGCACGGTGACCTTTGCCAGCAGTTCGACGCCGGCTTCGAAGTTCGGCTTCTTATGGCCTTCTTTGTCGATTCCCTTATCGCCGGTCCTCACGCCGATGACCCGGTCATTTTCATCGTAAAGCAATTCGGCCGCCGGAAATTCCGGGAAGATATTGATCCCGGCTTCCTCACATTTTTCACCAAGCCATTCGCACATCTTCGAGAGGCTCAGGATGTATTTACCTTTGTTCTTAAGAGGCGGTGGGACGATCGGGGCGTTGATCGTTTTCGTCGGCGTCAGATACCACGCCGCATCTTCAGTAACGGCCGTATCTACCGGACATCCCTGCTCAAGAAAATCCGGCATCAGCTCGCGGATCGCGATCGGGTCCATCACGGCCCCGGAGAGGATATGAGCGCCGACGAACGACCCTTTTTCGACGATCGCTATCTCGATCTTGCCGATCTTGCGGCCATGCTTTATGCCGCGGTCGATTAGTTCGTCATGACGCGTTATCTCGGCCTTCAGGTGCAAGGCCGCCGCAAGGTTTGCGGGCCCGGCTCCGACGAAGACCACATCCATTTCTATTTGTTCCCTTTCGATCATATTTTCTCCGGTGAGACGCTTGAGCAAAAATGAATAGCGATTCAGTTTTACCAAGTATAGCAAAACGAACTTAAAGGTAATAAACGGTTTGCGTCGGTAGTGCTAGAATTTCAGGGTGACGCTCCGACCTATATTTGCTTTCGCCCTACTTTCGCTATTCGTTGCCTGCTCAACCGATCCGGCCGTGCGGCTGCCGCGTGCGTCGGACGCTCCGAAGACGATGCTCTGGGCCTGGGAACGCCGCGAGGACCTGAGATTTATCGACCCCGCGACGACCGGTGTTGCGTTTCTAGCGATGACGCTGACGCTCGAGGGCAATGCCGTCCGCCGCGAGTCGCGCCGCCAGCCGCTCGAGGTGCCGGACGGCACTTACCTGATCGCGGTCATCCGCATTGAAACAAGCAAAGCGACCGACCGCCGGCCCGCTCTCAGAGACTCGCAGATCCATGAAACGGTCGAACTTGTCCGCGAGGCCCTGAGTGGCCCGAACGTCCGCGGCGTCCAGATCGACTTTGACGCAACGCTCTCCGAGCGGCCGTTCTACCGCAAGCTGATGTCTGCACTTCGCTCAGGGCTTCCCGCGGAAACACCGCTGACGATGACGGCACTCGCGTCATGGTGCGTAGGCGACCGATGGCTTCAGGAAATGGATGTGGACGAGGCGGTGCCGATGGCGTTCGTAATGGGAGCCGATGCCGACCGCATCCGGTCGTTCATCCGGGCGGAAAACGACTGGACAGAGCCGCTTTGCCGGGCGAGCTATGGGCTTTCGATAAACGAAGCTCCGCTGACGGGGCTTAAACCCGACCGACGTGTTTTTTATTTTAACGATGAAGCGTGGCGGGCGGGCGACCTTCAAAAACTTTACTACCCATAACGCAATACCCGCGAATCGCTCCGCGGGTATTACGTCCTTGAGAAGACCGGATTTCTGCTTGTTTCGTTGAAAAAGCAGAGCGCGAAGCACACACAAAATTCGCGACCATAAGTCTTTTCTTCTGCTGTCACTTCTTTGCCACACCTACGGGGTTAGCTGACGGGCTAGGAACGAAAGTTATCCCCGCAAACCGTTGATGGCCTGCCTCGCCCCTGAGATCGGACAGGTCCGCTCTCGATGGTTCCCCCGTGTCGGGACTTCCCGACTTCGGTGATCAACTTTTCAACAGAACGATGATAGCACCGAGTCCGCGGATTGAGCAAGAAAAACCTGACGAATCCGGCATTTTTTTCTTTTCTTAGCGAGCCGGGTAGAGATGGTAGAGCATTATATAGACGATCACGCCGGTTACGGAGATATAAAGCCAAACGGGAAATACGAATCGGGCGAGCTTTCTATGTTTCTCAAATCGGCCTTTCAATGCCAAAAAGAGGGCCGCAATTATGAACGGAGCTCCGATTGCAGCGAGGATCGTATGCGAAGTCAAGATCGTGAAATATATGGGTCTCGCGAGCCCTTCGCCGGTGAAACGGGTCGGGCCGATACCGAAATAGTACGTCCTGATCGCGTGGTGGGAAAGGTAGCTGACCAAAAACAAGGTTGAGACGGAGAATGCAGTGAGCATGCAGGCCTTGTGCTTCCCGATCGCCTTTTGCCCGATGAAATAGAACCCAAAGACGAGAAAGACCGCCGAGGTTGCGTTCAAGAACGAATTCAAATGGGGAAAGATGCCGAGAAGTTGTTCCATATCAACAAGTTACTTCCAGAACGCGAGCAAAACCACGATTGCGATCCAAAGCCCGCCCATGAAGTGCCAATACCAACCGACCGAGCGGACTAGCTTACGACGGTATTCGCTCTCGTCATAGATCGACGTGCCCCGCCAGTTCCGCAAGACGACCACTCCCAGAGCGACTATACCGCCGAGAACGTGTATTGCGTGGGCCGCGGTCAGGATATAGAAAAAGCCCGCATACGGGTTCCCTTCAAGATACAGACCAGTTCGCCAAAGTGCGACCCATGCGAGAAGTTGCGACGCAATGAAGACGCCGCCGAATACTGTCGTTGTTACGAAACAATTGCGTGACGCCTGCCAGTTGCTCTTATCGACCGCGAGCTTTCCTGCATGAAATACAAAACTACTTAGAATGATCGTTATCGTGCTCACCCAAACCGGAAGAGGCAGGTCGAAGGGCTTCCATTCGAGCACATTGTTGGTCGCGATGACGATGTATGCCCCGAGCAAACCGCCGAAGGTCATCAGAACAACTAGCAGAACTATCCAGGTGATGACGCTCGCCTTATCCGGCCTTTCCTCGTCCTCGTCGTCAAAAAAGTCGTCCGGTCCGGGGTTAGGATCGCGGTATGAACCGCCCGGCCCGCCGCCACCGGCAAGAATATCCTCGACGGTAGTACCCGGAGCATTGTTTGATGGGGCTTTTACACCTTCACCTATCATTAGCGGCTGTCCAAAACTAACGTCCCGAAAACTATCGGCAGATACAAGACCGAGGCCATCAGAAGCCTACGGGCTGCCTTATCGTCCTTCGCCCGCGACATTCGAAAGGATTCGATCAGGAACCAAAGGCCCGCGACCGTGGCTACCCCGAGGTAAATGAATCCGGCGTGTCCGAAAAAGAACGGAGCCAAGCTGACCGGCAGCGTAAGAAACCCGAAGATCAATATCTGCCGGGCGGTGACCACACCGCTGCGATCGACGACCGGTAGCATCTTTATTCCGGCTCGTTCGTATTGTTCGCGGTAAAGCCAGGCGATGGCTAAAAAATGCGGAAACTGCCAAAGAAAAAGAAGAGCAAAGAGGGCCCAGGCTCCGAGCGAGATCTCATTCGCAGCCGAGGTCCAGCCCATTAGCGGCGGCATAGCTCCCGGGACCGCTCCGACCGCTGTGCAAAGCGTGCTGCGGGTCTTGAGCGGTGTGTACATAAGCACATAGCCGACGATCACCACGACGCCCAAAATTGCAGTTAGCGGGTTAACGAGAAAGTAAAAGACAAGCTGGGCCGCAATCGTAAGAGCCGCTCCGAAAATGAAAGCCTCCGCTGAAGTGACCTTCCCGGCCGGAAGCGGCCTCTTCGCGGTTCGCTCCATAAGCGAATCGGTTGCCCGCTCAAACCATTGGTTCAATGCCGCGACTCCGAGAGCGAGCAGCAAAATGCCCGTCATCGACCAGCCGAAAAGGCCATAGTCGATCGGGGTTGCCGAACCGACGTAATATCCGGCCGCCGCCGTCAGCACCAACATGAACGCTATACGCGGTTTGGTTAAAACAATGTATGCATTCAGGCGGTCTCGAAGGCTTATAGGCTCGACGGCCTCGCCGATCTCTGCAACTGACATGCTCATAGGCTTACTGCTCTGCAATGGTAAAGAATAGCTTTCCCTGCCGGTTTTTCAAAGCTATGTCGGCAAGTTGGAAATGTTCATATTTAGAAGCAGAGCTAATATGCCGGAAGGTGACAATGCTCACATTCTGTTCTAACATCAAATAGTTTAATAATCTAAATGTCTGTCAACGAAGAAAGTATAAAATCTGGTCCGCCGAACGCTCCGGCGAAAGCTGCGTCCGGCTTTAAGTTGATGAGCTATGTTGAATCGGTTCTCAAGTTCATGAGCGCCGTTCGGTTCGGCGTCGTTTTGCTGGTAATTCTCGTAATTCTTTCGATCATCGGGATGCTAGTGATTCAGCAGAACGTCGATGGTTTCGATTCTTACTATGCCTCGCTGACACCGGCTGAAAAAACTGTTTACGGGGCCCTCGGCATCTTCGACATCTACCACGCGTGGTATTACAACCTTCTACTGCTTGTACTCTCGCTCAATATCGTACTTGCATCGATCGAGCGGTTTCCGTCGGCGTGGAGCTATATTCGCTCACCAAAAAAGACCGCGACAGTAGAATGGCTTAAGCAGCAACCGGTCAGTTCGGAATATGTGGTTTCGGGAGCAACCTCGGAAAGCGTCACGGACAAACTCCGTGGGCTTTTTGACCGTGGCGGTTTCGAACCAGCGGTCACCGAGACGGTCACGAAATCATATGCGGTAGATGCGAATGGCAAGAAAGATTTCTCGCGGACAATTGAGAGTAAACAAGCCGTGCTTTTCGGCGAACGCGGAAAATACAATCGGCTCGGGGCATACATTGTCCACGTCACCCTGTTGACGCTCTTCCTCGGTCACGCTCTCGCCTTGATGACCGGCTTCGATGCGGATGTGCGAATGATCCCGGGCGATTCAAGCGACCAGATCGAGATGATCCGTTTCGAACTCGACAAGCGCGAAAGGTTCGCCGTCCAACTTCCCTTCACAGTCACCTGCACCGACGTGCAGCAAAAGCTTATCGACCCGAGTGCGGCAATCGATGTCACCAACACGCTCGACTGGCGAACACAGATCAGGATCGATGACCCTGACTACGGAGCGACCATCGCTGACGTCAGCATGAACAAGCCGTTCCACTACCGCGGCTTCCGCTTTTTCCAGGCACAAACCGTCCCGATCGGAAACGCCCGCGAGATAATGATACAGGCCGTCCCGGTCAACGGCGGCGAGCCCCAATCGGTAAGCATCATGCGACTCGGGAGCACGACCCTTGCCGATGGCACAGTCATCGAATACGACCAGTTTTTGCCGGACTTTACCTTTAATCAGAACGGCGAACCGGACACACGCTCCGGCGACTATAACAATCCCGCGGCAGTTTTGAGCGTAACGCCGCCCGGCGGAGAGCGGCAGCGAGTTTATGCATTCGGCTCGACCGTTCCCGATAACATTCCGATCAGCGCTCCGAAGGCCGGATACAAATGGCGGCTGAATGATTTCGAAAAGGCTCCCTTTGCCCACATACTATCGATCAAGTACGACCCTTATAATGGCGCATTTATCGCCTGGTATTTTGGCGGTATCGGGCTGATGGGAGCTTTGGTCTATGTTTTCTTCTTTTCCCACAGACGCATTTGGGCAAATGTTGAGGAGCAAGCCGATGGCACCGTCAAGGTAGTGCTCGGCGGGCACACGAATCGTAACCACAAGGCATTTGAAGATGTCTTTAATAGATTGGATGCCGAGGTCGCCCGCGACCTTGGCGGAGAGCGGCGGGAAGCAAAAGACCCCGAATAAATTACAGATATGGCACAGGAAATTTACGAAAGAGAGATTGGCACCGGCTGGACCTCATACCTCCCGGCGATCCTTGCGATCGGCGGATCATTTGTGATGCTAGGCCTTCGGATCCAGATCGGCGAATCATTTATGTCTGACGGAGCGCTGATGATGATCGCGCTCGCCTCCTATATCCTTGCGGCGCTGTTCCAATTAACGAACCTTTATGCGCCTTCCGAGATGGCCCGCAAGATATCGCTCTGGACCGCGACGCTCGGCGTTTTCTTCAACCTCTCGAGTTGGCTTGTGCGGTGGGTAACGGCGTACGAGCTCGAGACCGCGATCCTCAAGCAGAGCGGCTATGCAGAAATGCCATGGGTCTTTCGGTATATCCCGTTCGCCAATCTTTACGATCTGAGTATCGCCTTCGCGTTTGGTGCGGGCATAGCAACTCTTATCCTCGTTCGCCGAAGGTCTTATCAGATCCTTACAGCGTTCACGCTGCCGCTCGCCGCGATCATCCTTGTGCTCGCGAGATTCATCGGCGATGAGTTCATCAACCTTCCGCCGGTGCTCGATTCATACTGGCGGCCGATCCACGTTGGCGTCGCTTCGCTGAGCTACGGCGTCGCACTCGTCTGCTTCGCCATCGCCGTCATTTATTTGCTCAAGGATCGCGTCAAGGTCGAGGCAATGGCCATTTGGTCGAGCGTTTTCGCTCTGATGGTCATTGGCACGGTGAGCAAGTTCTCGGTCTTTACCGAGTTCGTGTACCGAACCGGCCTTTTCATGCCGAACACGCAAGGAGGTAAGCCGTTTTCGGCACCTTTCCGCCTTGAGCTGCCGTGGGTTGGCGAGACGCTGGCGATCGCCGGGCTGCTTTATCTTGGCGTGATCATCGCGTTTCTTTTTTACCTTTACGGCAATAGCGAACCCGCGAAAAAGGTCGGCCACGCCCTCTTGAAAATTGCCCTATTGGTGAACATCGTTTCGGTCGGCTTTCTCGTGAATGGCGTTCGCAGCGTTGAGTCTCCATTGCCGCGGCTCGAGCAACAGCTCAAGGAAAATCCTAACCAGTACGTAGTGGCAGGACGTGCCATCGCCGAACGACAGGACCTTACAGCTAAAGAATATGCCGCGTTGACGCCCTTACAGATGGAGCAGATGTCCCGCTCATATCTCCAGACCTACGGGCCGCAGCTTTATTCATCACTCAATACAAATCCGGTCGAGCTTTCGGGCTTGATCACAGCACTCGCGGGCACGTTCTTCGTACTGCTCTTTGCCTTCCGGACGGAGAAGTTGATCGAGCGTCTTCCAAGTCTCGAATCGCTCGACGTTCTGATGTACCAGACCGCCTGCCTTGCCTTTGCGGGGCTCGCGATGCTGCTCATCACGGGGGCAATATGGGCAAATGAGAGTTGGGGCAGGCCTTGGGGCTTTGATTCAAAAGAGACGGGAGCTTTGGTCGCCTGGCTGACCTACGCCGCCTTCTTGCACACGCGCATCTCGCGTGGCTGGACCGGACGCTCGTCGGCCTATTTCGCTATCATCGGATTTCTCTTGGTCATCTTCACTTATCTTGGAGTAAGTTACTTGCTGCCGGGGCTTCACAGTTACGCGTGAGCCCGGTAGGCAAATATTTGTAGTAATGCAGAAAGCGATCGTCTTTGGCCTGTTCGGCCTCTTGTTGGGCCTCGGGCTCGGATTTTGGGGAGCCAACCGGCTCAATAAAGATATTGCGGCAGAGGCTCCGCTTGTCGGCGCGAATATCGATCCGGCTTCGGTCGGCCTCACGGGCCAGAACCCGGCGGATATACAGGAGCTTCTCGATCAGGCGGCCGCCAAACCGCAGGACTTCGTCACCCAGATGAAGACCGGCGACCTCTACGCCCAGATCGGCCGTTTTAACGAAGCGATCGAATACTACAAGCGCGGTGTCGAGCTCAAGCCGAATGATTACCTCGCAAATCTCGTTCTCGCAAACGCCTATTTTGACGGAAAGCAATTCGAGAATGCGGCGAAGCATTATGCAAAGGTCCTCGAGTTGAAAGATGACGATCTGAACGCACGGTCAGATTACGGTGCGACGTTCGTCGAAAGGCCCGAGCCGGATCTCGATAAGGCACTTGCTGAATTTGCAAAGGTACTTGAAAAAGACCCGAACCACACCGCGGCTTTGTATTACTCGGCCGTCGCGAACCACCGGAAAGAGCAGAAAGATAAGGCGTTCGAGTTCCTTGCCAAGCTCGACGGCACGACCGCCGATCCGCAGTTGAAGCAGCGTTTACGGGAAATTCTTGAAGGAAAGGCTACTACTCAATAGCGACGCGGTTAACGGTGGCCATTGAGTATCGCCTAACCGCTCCGCCCTTGGGAACAACGACCAACGTGTCGCCCTCGACCGAAAATCTATTTACTTCGGTCATCGGACGCTCGATCCGCGAGCCGTCCATAAATTCGATAACAAGCTTAAAGATCCTTGCGGGCGGAGTTGCCGGCCTGGCCGTTTCCCTTTCGGCGGTTCGCCGTTGGGCAGCCTCGCTTCTTGGCACGGCAGGAGTTCGGGTTTCAGGAGCGGCCTCGCTTCTTGGCGTTTCCGGCGTCCTGGTCTCGGGAACGGGCGTATCGTCCCTGCCCGAAATTGGACTTTTTTCCTCGGCTCGAGCCACGGTCGCCGAACGCTTTTCGCCGGACGCGACCTCTGTTCGGCTTGGTTCCGGTTCAGCCCTTCGAGTTTGGGGCCGGGCTTCCACTGTCTCGGGCCGAACGGTTCTCGCCGGTTCGGCTCGGGTAATGGTCGGGAGTGCCGGAGCATTCGGAAAATCGGCAGCATTGACCGCAAGAAAGCTGCCTGCAAACTTAATGAGGTAAGTGGCCGGGTCGTCATTCGGCGTCCTTCCTTGCACCCGCAGGAGTATCCGTTCCCGCTTTCGCAAGTAGATCACGCGCCCGGTTTCGTTGTTCTGATAATCGGCGTAGAAAACGATCTTCGAGAGCGGGCTCAAGCCCTCCTGGATAAAGATATCGATATCGCCGGTGAAATTTTCGGCAACGATATTGACGAAGATATCGCCCTGCTCGCCGTCAAAAACGTAATAGTGCTGCGTCAGCCGCGAATCGCCGATCGGCCTCGCTTGGATGCGTCCGCGGATCTCGTTGCGGGTCACCGGCGTCGGAAAGGCCTGGTCGTTCGATTGGGCCGCGGCAATCGCCGGGCTCAGCGCGAACATCGCTGCGGCTAGAGAAATATAAAGCAACGAATTCAAGTAACGCATTCGTAACGGGTGAGGCATCTATAGATCCTTCCGAAAATGGACCAGCCGAGAGGTCTCCTCGTAACCGACCTTTCCATGGGCCTCGATGCCGAGGTCATTGCCGATCTCTGCGTCCGACGCCATCTCGGTGCAGCCGAGGCTTCGGGCCCACTCTTCGGCCGCCCTTACGAGTCCAGCACCGACGCCGCCGTGGCGATAATCGGGCTCCACGTACCAGCCCTCGAGATAACCGACCTGATCGGTCATGCAATCTTCCACGAAGGGCCGAATGCCCGCCTCAACGAACCCGACCAGAATATTCGGCCCGGCCTCGGCAACAAAGACCTGCTGCGACTCCGGGTCGGAAAGGATCTCGAGCATCTCGCTTCGGTGGTCGTCCTCGGAATTTGCGTCCCAGAGCGTCACGCGAAGGCGCATCCATTCGTCGAGGTCAGACTCCGAGATCGGGCGTATCGTGATCGGTCCGTTGTCCATTACCCTGCGATTCTATCAGTCTTACCACTTTGCAACAATCAAAAAATAAAAAAGCCGGGCTCGTGTGTCCCGGCTATCTTACTGCGAATGATCTCGACCGTTTAGCCGGCCTTCGCGGCCTGTGCCTTGTCCTGCAATACCTCGATCGCACGCTTAAGCTGAATGTCCTCGACCGCAGGCTTTGCAGCCGGCTTCGGGGATGCCGTCGGTTGCGGCTGCTGCGGTGCCGGTTCGTCCTGCTGCTCGATCAATTCTTGAACCTCGGCCACCTCAGGCGTCTCGGGCCGTTTGACCTCGATCGAAGGCTTTACGCCCATCGAGTCGCGATCGTCACCAAGGAATGGCACACCATTTGGCGACGCCCATTTCGAAGTTGTAAGAAAAAGCCCGTCGCCGCCACGGAGCGTGAAGAGCTGCTGCTCGGCCCCGGCTCCAAAGCTCCGCTCACCGACCACCTCGCCGCGCTTGCGGTCAAGCACAGCCGCCGCAATGGCTTCGGCCGCACCGGCAGAGCTGAAGTCGATCAGCACCGCGAGCTTGCCGTCAAAAAGATGCTTCGCAGGTTCGGCCGAGAAGGTGCTGATGACCTTATTGTCCCGGCCCATGACCTTTGCGATCTCGCCCTCGCGAATGAAAAGATTCGCGACCGCAACCGCTTCCTGAAGCTTGCCGGCCGCGACACCGCGAAGGTCGAGCACGATCTTCTCAACTCCCTGCTTCTTTAGCGATTCGACCTGGCCGCGGATGTCCTCGGCCTCGCCGTCCTCGAGGCTAAACACTTTGATAACGCCCGTCTTGCCTTCGGCGATCGTCGATTCGGCCTTCGGCACCTGGTAAGTTCCGCGTGCGATCTTGATAACCTGCGGACGCTCACCTGCCCGAAGCACACGCATCGAAACCTCGGTCCCCGGCTCTCCCATTACCATTTGCCTTGCGTCGTAAAGAGAAATATCGCGGGTCGCTTTGTTCTCGATATATTCGATCACATCGCCGGCCTTAAGCCCCGCCTTTTCGGCGTTCGATCCCTTGACGACCGAGATGACGTAAAGATACTGCGAGACCTGCGAAAGTTCCGCTCCGATGCCGACCTTTTTGCCGTTCTGCGGCGAACCGACTTCCTTGACCTGCTCGGGCGTTAGATAAGACGAATAGGGGTCGAGCCCGGCGACCAATCCGCGGAGTGCACCGGCACGAACCTTTGCGAGGTCCGGCTCGTCAACATAGTCGTTCTGAATATGCTGAAGCACTGATTCAAAGATCCTGAGCTGTGCACCGGGGTCGTTGATCGGCTGCTGGGCCTGCGTCTGGAGCATTGTCCCGACGAACGGCAACCCGCCGACCAAAACATACCCCGCAATGACCGATGAGATCAGCAGCGTCCACATTTTTCCGCGAAATGACATATAATTACCTCAAAAATACCCCGGGCGGCCTTATTTAATACGCTCCGAAGGGACGGAAGTTTCTAAAGCCGCAAACTCTGCAATTATCGAATATCAAGACCTTTGACGCAAGACTTATATACAACCAATACTTCCCGCGTTACAGATATCTCCGAACTGCCGCGTCAGGGGCGGCTCGTCGCTCTTGACCCCGGCACGAAGCGCGTCGGCGTCGCGATCTGCGATGAAACGCAAACGGTCGCCCGTCCGCTCGAACGCATCGAACGGAGTTCCTGGAAAAAGCTGCTTGAAAAGGTCCGGGCCATCGTCTCGGAGTTTGATGCCGTCGGGCTGGTCATCGGTTTGCCGCTAGAATCGGACGGCAGCGAAAGCCCGATGTCCGCCCAGGCACGCGAAATGGCCCGCAAATTCTCGCTCTCGCTCCAGATCCCGATCGCGATGGAAGACGAACGCATGACAAGCTATGCCGCCAAGGCACGGCTCTGGGAACGCGGCCTCTCGATAGAAGAAAGCCGCAGCCTCGTCGATAGCGAAGCCGCGGCGATCATTTTATCCGACGTCCTCGAACGCCTCAGGGCTGATAGGCCGTAACCTTTGCAGCCGCTTTTGCCACCGCATCTTTGCTGAAGACAAAGACCGGAGCCTTGCCGCCGCTCCACGCCTCGAACTGATCCTTAAAATGAGGCGAACGCGGGTCGCCGCTTTGGCCGAGCGGTATGACGAACCGTTTCGTGTCCCAGTTGCCGGGGCTGACGATATGCCGCATCGAAACCGCCGAAGCGACGTTTGGCGTCTGGCCGCTGCCGCGGATCGGGATGTTCGGCGTCGCGAACTGCGCTCCTATCAGCGGTGCCGCCGCGAGCGGATGCGGAAAGCGTGCCGCGGCAATTCGGCCCCAGGTCCACTTCGTAGCGTCCGCACCGTAGTCCTTCGCGAATCTAGCCTTCGCTTCGGCATCGCATGCCTTGAACAGGTCGCTGTAGTTCGACACCTCTTTAGGCAGCCAACGCTCCGTCCGTTCGCGGACCGCCCAGAAGAGCACGCGTTCGCGAATCGCCGCCGCCGAAACAGGCTGATTGGAAGCCGCGATCTTGTTTGCGGCACAATTGCGAAGCTCATTTACGAGCAGTGCCGCGTACGAATCCGGCACCATTCGGCCGTCCCATTCTTTCAGGGCCTTGGCATCCGACTCGCCGACCGCACCGAGATCGGTGATATCCTTTGCCAGCATCGCAAGCGGAATGTTGTAGGCATCGAACTGCGCAGCCTCGGACGACTCTAGCGTCGCTTTCGTGTCCTTCGAAAGCAGGTCGTAGAGCCGGCGGGCACGCCACGGCGTCGCGAAGTCGCGGATTATCTGCTGATGCTTGTAGTCGGTTCCGGCGATGCGTTGATTTGCCGTCATTATGAAACCCTCGGGCGGATTGTAGAGGTTCGGAAGCTCGGCAAACGGCACCGTGCCGACCCAGTCGCCGTCGGTTGTTGCACCGTCATATGGCAGCGAGCCGTCGCCCTTTCGGCGGATCGGAATTTTGCTCGCCGCGTACCAACCGATGTTGCCCTTTGTATCGGCAAAGATGAAGTTCTGCATCGCACCGGCGTATTTGCTGAGTGCGAGCTTGAAGCCATTCCAATCCTTTGCTTTGTTGAGTTCAAAAAACGCCGACAGATCGTCGTTCTTCGGGTCAAGAGCGGTCCAGCGGAGCGCGTAGCTCTTGCCACCGCGTTCGACGATGACAGGGCCGTTACGGGTCTCGGTAACTAGAAGTTCCTCGCTCGAAAGCTCGGGATTGAGCGGGCTCGCCCGAAACTTGATCACCTCTTTGCGGACCGTCGGCTCAGCCCAGCCATCGGGCGTGGCGATCTTGCCGTCCCTCATTGTCACGAGATAAAGATCCTGCACATCGGGCCCGACGTTTGTCGCTCCCCAGGCGAAATGCTCATTATGGCCGAGCACCACGCCCGGAACTCCCGGGAACGTAACGCCCGCGACCCGCATTCCCGGTGCCGCGAGATGAACCAGATACCAGATGCCCGGAGCCGCCGGCATCAGGTGCGGATCGTTGGCCAGGATCGGCTTCCCGTCCGCCGTCCGCTTGCCGGAAATGACCCAATTGTTGCTCGCTGCCAGGTCCTCCGCATAAAGCCCAACCCGCTCCAGCGACCTCTGGCGGATCTCAAGATCATCTGCGACCGAGGGCACGGAAAGTTCTGCCACAGAGATCACAGAGGCCACTGAGTTGTTTTTCGCAGCTGAATTTCCCAAGGTCCTCGCATCGCCCAGATCGCCGCGTCCCCGAGTCTCCTTGTCTCCTCTTCTCCTCTTCTCCCCTACTCTGTCCTTCGCGTCGCTCCCAAAAAGGATCACGTCATACGGCGTCGTCTTCCCGTAAAGGTCTCCGTATTTTTGTTTGTCGAAGCCCTGCAAAGCGAGCCGCTGGAGGTCGCCCTGCCATGTATTGCTGAGCGCGTCGGCGAGGATCTTCCCGATCACGATCGTATCCGCGGGCGTCCATTCCCGCGGCTTGTATCGCAGAATGCGGAACTCCATCGGAGTCGTCTCTTCGGTCAGCGAGGCGATGTAGGCATTGACGCCGCGGGCATAATTCTCAAGCGCCGCACGGGCATCGGCCGGCAGGTTCGGCAGCGTCGCCTCGGCGATCGCCGCAAAACCGTATCGACGCCAACGCTTGTCCTCCTCGATGGTCGCCCGGCCAAAGATCTCGGCCGTCTCGCCGCGGGCCACCCGCCGCAGCAGGTCCATCTGCCAGAGCCGGTCGCTCGCCACCGTATAGCCCTGCATGAAATAAAGATCGGCCTCGTTCGCCGCCTCGATATACGGGATCGATCGGCCGTCTCGCGTGACCGTCACCTCTTTCTGCAGGCCCGCAAGCCTCGCCTCGCTCCTCGCCGGCTGCCCAAACGCCGCCACCGCAAACGCCGCCCAAAAAACAAAAAGAACCTCTTCCAAAAAGACCTTCAGCATTCCCAATAGCCATGAATGGTGAATCGCAAATCCTAAATAGTCAATGAAGACGATGCTCAAGCCCGCCACGTCGATAGCCGAACGTGGGAGGGAACCGAACGGTGAAGCTGAGGCTGGGAACCGCACGAAGAAGGGCGGTTCATCAATCGCATGAATGATGAATCTGGAATACGAGATCATCCGCGGTCGTCGTCGTTCGGCGTCAGGCTTATCATCCCGGACTTCGATTCGTACCGCTCTTCCTCCTCTATATCGCGGCCGCGGGCCTTCCGCCAATCAAGCAACCGTCGATTGAGCGGCGTCAGG
The DNA here is from genome assembly GCA_016716435.1 of Acidobacteriota bacterium. NCBI lineage: Bacteria > Pseudomonadati > Acidobacteriota > Acidobacteriota bacterium. The sequence continues at coordinate 1,279,176 of JADJWI010000008.1, forward strand.
ACCGTGGTTAAAATACCCGCCGCAACAAACGATGCAAGCCCCGTTGTCACAAGTGAAAATCTCGAAAAACTTCCAACCCCGAAAAACTCGGCCATCGCCGGCAAAAAATAAATTGCGGGAAAAACAATTATCCACGCCACTGCCGCCAACGTTCCTTTTCGCATAGTCGTTCTCCTTTTATAGTGGGCTAGTGCTAAACCTATTCGACCTCGCCGATGATCCTTCCGACCGGCGTCCGGCCATTTGCATCGAAATGTTCCGGTTCCGGCTTTGGGTCGAGGTTGTTGCGTGTCAGCCGGCCCTCAAAATGGGCCAGGAATCGTTCGACACTTCTTTTGTTGTTGCCCCAGTCGAATACTTGGAAAAAAAGACATCTGCTCTCGACCAATACGCAACTGGGCTCCAAAAGCGAAACCGTGAATCGTTCGCCCCAAGAATTCAAGCTTATACCAGTCCTGACCACGAAATCACCAGGCGATGTCTCGACATACTCCCAGCCAAGAATATCAAATGCATACGCCGCCGCGTTGCGTACCGCATCTCGTGACGCGCCGGGAAATTCGACGGTCTGTGCTGTATTTTGCCGGAAATCCAAACGCCATGCCGAGCATTATACATGCGTTCGAATGCAACGCGGAGTCGATTTCTCTCGACTCGAACGATCGCCCCGCGAGTGTAATTCTTTTGTGACAGCGCAAGAAAAGTCTTGTCAAAATCCGAGCTACGGCATAAGGTTAAGTATCATGAAAGTTCTGCTTGTGTACCCTGAGTTTCCGGACACCTACTGGAGTTTCCGGCACGCGCTCAAGTTCGAAGGCAAGCAGGCAGCCTTTCCCCCGCTCGGCCTGCTTACGGTTTCCGCTATGCTGCCAAAGGATTGGGAGCGTCGGCTCGTCGATATGAATGTCGAGGAGCTCTGGCCCGATGCGGTCGAATGGGCAGACATCGTTTTCGTCAGCGCGATGATCGTCCAGAACGTCTCGCTCGAGGCGGTCGTTAAGCTCTGCCGCAGCATGGGCAAAAAGGTAGTTGTCGGCGGGCCGTATGTTTCGACCGCGTCCGAGCGGCTGCCGGATGCCGACCATATCTTCATCGGCGAGGCGGAAACGACATTGCCCGAATTCATCAACGACCTCGAACTCGGCATCGCCCGCAAGATCTACGAGGCCGACGAGCGCCCGTCGCTTGCCGCAACGCCCGTGCCCGACCTCTCGCTGCTCGATATGCGGCATTACAGCGCGATGAATCTGCAATATTCCCGCGGCTGCCCGTTCAACTGCGAGTTTTGCGACATCATCGAGATATATGGCCGCGTGCCCCGCACCAAAACCAACGAGCAAATGCTCGCCGAGCTCGACGCTCTAAAGGCGGCCGGTTGGCGCGGCCTGGTCTTTATCGTTGACGACAATTTCATTGGGAACAAGAAGAACGTCCGCCTGCTGATGCCCGACCTGATCGAATGGTCGCGGGCGAACGAGCACCCATTTTCATTCATCACCGAGGCCAGTGTGAACCTCGCCGAGGACGACGCCTTGCTGCAGCAGATGAAAGATGCCGGCTTCCGCCGCGTCTTTCTCGGCATTGAGACGCCGGTCGAAGAAAGCCTAAAGGAAGCTCAGAAGGGCCAGAATACCCGCCGCGACCTGCTCGGCTCGATCCACAAGATCCAGAGCTACGGAATGGAAGTGATGGCGGGCTTCATCGTCGGCTTTGACAGCGACCCCGACGACATCTTTGACCTCCAGGTCAATTTTATCCGCGAGAGCGGCATACCGCTGGCGATGGTCGGCCTGCTCACTGCATTGCCGGACACACAGCTCTGGCGGCGGCTTGAAAAGGAAGGCAGATTGCTCGACGTAAGCACCGGCAACAACACCGACTGCACGATGAATTTCGTCCCAAAGATCGAGATGGCTACGCTAATCGAAGGATATAAAAACATCTTGCGGAACATCTACAGCCCGCGGGAATTCTATCGCCGGTCGCTCGATTGCCTCTCGCGTTTTCACAAGGACCGGATCGAACCGCGGTCTTCCACCATCGGCGAGGACCTTCGCGCCTTTTCAAAGCTAATTCTAACGCTCGGAGTCCGCGACCGCGCCCGGCTCCAGTTCTGGGATTATTTCCTCAAGCTCTTTCTCCACCACCGGTCAAACATCGCCCACGGCCTGACCCTCGCCGCAATGGGCTACCACTTCCGCCAGATCACCGAAAAATACTCCAACCAAACCTGACCGGGTTTTGGAGAAATTCTATAGGCCCTTGTCCGAGATATTTGCAAACCCAGCGGCCAGAGTTTAAACTTCTCCCTGCGTGCACCCGTAGCTCAGCTGGATAGAGTATCTGACTTCGAATCAGAGGGTCGCAAGTTCGAATCTTGCCGGGTGTACCAACATATCTCTCTTAATTACAAATAGTTATCGAGGCGAAGAGACGGTTCGGTTGCCGGTTCTTTTGTAAATAGGACTCAAAGTAGGACTCATGCCGTTCATTTGCTCTGATTATTGTAGAGTTTTTGAAGCGGTTACTGAAAATGAAATTGCGGCACGTGACGACACGAGTTCGGCCGCTTCCCGACGGAGACAACAAGACCGATTTCACCGTTTTCCGCGGCGGAAACTGGTATATTCTGCAAAGCAGCAACGGCGGTTTCACGGCGACCGGTTGGGGTCTTGCGACCGATAAGCCCGTTGTCGGAAAAATCGACGCCGATAACAAATCGGACGTCGCAGTCTTCCGCAACGGAAACTGGTACATTCTCCAGAGCAGCAACGGCGCCTTTTCAGCAGTCGGCTTCGGCACGACGGGCGACAGACCAATCCCGGCGCAATTGCAGTAAGGCGCAGATGAAGTTTACCGCATACTGAGGAGGCATCTTTGCACTCGGTGACTCTCTAAGTATGCACTTGGTTGCTACATTTCTCGCTACACTGTGACTCTAATGGTGTGAATGGCCGTCCTTGCTCACCAATTACGACACGCTTATTCTAATTCGCTACTCTGCTATTCTTCTCGACCTTATGTCTTGTTAAGAAGGATCTTTAGGGTCTATACTCTCTGCAAACCAACATTTCGGGATCAATCAGGTAGGAAACACAACAATGAAAAAGCTAATAATTGCAACAATTTTGATAAACCTATTTGCCGTCTGCTCACTCGCACAGACCACAGAGTTTAGTTATCAGGGAATCCTGAAAACTTCGAGCGCACCGGCAAACGGCAATTTCGATTTCGAATTCCGGCTGTTTGACGCCGCGAGCGGAGGGACTCAGCAAGGCTCGACGGTCATCAAGCCAAATATCGCGGTTGTGAACGGCGTGTACGCTGTCACGCTCGATTTCGGAGCGGCACCGTTAACGGGAGCCAATCGATTCCTCAGTATTGCCGTTCGCAGCGCGGGCGGCGCCGCTTACACAACACTAGAACCGCGACAGGCGATCACGAGTTCGCCGTATGCGGTGCGCAGCCTGAACGCGACAACGGCCGACACGGCGACAAACGCAACGAATGCGACAACGGCGAATAATGCCCTAAACCTGGGCGGAGTCGCGGCGAATCAATATGTCGTCACCACCGACCCGCGAATGACAGACGCACGGACACCTACGGCGGGGAGCGCAAATTACATTCAAAACGGCACATCAACGCAGTCGGCGAGTAATTTCAACATCAGCGGCAACGGTACGGCGAGCGGCACGCTATCGAGCAACATTATCAATGCCACGACCCAATACAACCTAGGCGGCAGCCGAATTTTAAGAAGCCCTGGAACCGGCAACCTTTTTGCAGGATTTTCTGCCGGCGTTGCAACGACCGGACTCTCCAATTCATTTTTTGGAACCTCAGCTGGCCAATCAACCACAACCGGCGAGCAGAATTCTTTTTTTGGTAATGCCACAGGCTTATTGAATGTTACAGGCAGTTTCAACTCATATTTCGGTCGTTCAGCGGGGTTAAATTCAACGGCAAGCAACAATTCGTTTTTCGGGTACAACGCAGGTGCACTAAACACGGGTGGCAACAGCAATTCCTTCTTTGGCCGCTCCGCAGGCGAAGCAAACACAGGCGGCAACAGTAACGCATTCTTCGGAAGAGGCGCGGGCATAGCGAACACCGACGGCAGCCTCAACGCATTCTTTGGGACGTTTGCTGGCTCCTCGAACACAACGGGAAGCAACAATACGGCCATCGGCGACGGCGCCAATTTCTCTGTCGGCAACCTGACATTTGCAACCGCAATCGGCGCTGGTGCCTTAGTCACAGCAAGCAACACCATTGTGCTTGGCCGCCCGGTCCTAGACGATGTTTACGTCGGGGGCTTTCTGTCAGTCGGAAATTCTATCGGAGCGGGTAATAGTGCCGCTTGCTTCGCCCCAACCCCAAACCCGGGGAGCTTTATTGTTATCTGTGCGTCCAGTATCCGTTACAAAACAAACGTGGCTCCGCTGCTCAGCGGCTTGAAGCTGATCCAGAGACTGCGTCCGGTGACGTTTGATTGGAAAGAACGGTTTGAAACTGATCTTGGCCTGATCGCCGAAGAAGTCGCCGAAGTCGAGCCGCTGTTGGTCACCTACACCGAAAAGGGTGAAATCCAAGGTGTTAAATACAAACAAATAGCCGTCGTCCTGATAAACGCCGTCAAAGAACAGCAAGCTCAGATAGAGGTTCAGCAGAAGCTGATCGAGCAGCAGCAAAGGCAGATCGATGCGCTTAAGAAGCTGGTCTGTGCGCAGAACCCAACAGCGGATGTTTGTAAGGAGGAGAAATGAAACGCATGTTAAAACTGAAAACGGAAGATTATTGTTGACGGCTCTCCTAGCCTTTTCCGTTTTCCCCTTTCCGCTTTCCGTTGTCGCGCAGTCAGGCGGCGTGTATCAGATCGAGAAGTCTGCCGCGACGGTTGTAGGCAGACGCATAATCCGGCTTGAGCCTGATGGCCTGGGTGTAATCGGCAATGGCTGAGTTGTAATCGGCTTTATTATAGTGAGCAGTGCCGCGATTAAAATACTCCTCGGCGGTTTGCGGTGTTTGAGCGATTAGGAAGGCCGAAAAAAGCAGTATTAAGATAATGGGGTAAAGGCACTTCATCTTTCCCTCCTTGTGTCGAACACACTCTCAGTCTCTGCATACTCCTTATTCGGTACTGGTGCTGTGACCAAAGTCACTTACTCGCGCGAAGTAAGAGGTTAGGTCGACTCGTCGGCGATGAAGGGAAAGCGAAGCAGGCTAAAGTCTGATGCCGCACATAGGTGCCCATTTTTCACAATATTAAGACTCTTGTTTCGGCGAAGGTTTTTTACGAAGACATCGGTTAAATATCCGGCACCCAGAATGTGCGGCCGGAATCGGTGACCTTCTTGAGCCCGAGCGAGGGGAGTTCGGCTTCTTTTGCGCCGAGGTAGGTGAAGTGCGGCAGGTCGGAGGCGACGGTTTGGAACCAGCCGTTCTCGTTGAGAATGCTGCGGACTTGCGGGTTGTCAAATTCTTTTACGTCAAAGGCCAGCAGCGAAAGGTGCTGCGAGGTTCCGGGCGGGGCCACCGAGTAGATGATCGATTTCGAAAGGTCCTTGGCGAAATAGATGCCCTGCTCTTCGAGGCGGAGTACTTCCTTGACCTGTTCAAATGTCGAAAGCCCTTTAAGCCGGTCGGCGTCCGCCTTTGTCATTCGGCCTTGCTTTACCCAATGAACAAGTGCCGGGTCGACGCGGCTTTTCCAGAGCCCGACCGTTTCGTTATAGGTCCGCTTTGCCGAGTCGGCCCCTCGCGGGCTGATGGTCAGCCCCTTAGCCTTTGCCTGCTCGATGGCGGAGCGGAGCGCGTCCATCGCCGCGGCCTGGAGTGTAAGCTGAAAGCCGCCGATCGAAGCGGTCGAGGTCCGCATTGTTCCCTGAAATGCCGCGACCTCCGGTTCATCGCGGAAGACGACCTTGAGCGGCACGGCGGCCCCGCCGCGGGCAACGAAGACCGAGCCGTATTCGCGAAGCAGCTTTCGCCCTACGTCGTCGGACGGCTGTTCAAAATCGGCCGGCAAGTTTGCTGCAAATCCCTTTTTCTCAACCATTTCGGTGTTACTGTTTGCCGATGGGGTGCGGTTCGCGTTTGCCATGTTCGCCGTGTTCGAGTTTGAAACATTGATCGGCCGATTGTCGCGATTCAGCGGGCCCTCCGGACTCCGAGCGGTCGGGCTTGTCCAGCAACCAACCGCCACCGCGGCCACCGCGACGATACTCAAACGCAAATAGTGCATTGCCATCATCTCTCAAAATTCGGGATCCAGAACTTGAAGCCTTCCTTCTCAGCGGCGATCAACCCGCGCTTCGGAAGTTCGCTTTCATCGAGCCCAAGATATGTGAAATGCGGCGTGTCGTCAATGATGGTCTGGAACCAGCCGTGTTGGTTGAGTATCGCCCGGACGTCTTTATTCGCAAACTCAGCGACATCTAACGCTAGCATCGAAAGATGCTGCGAGGTGCCCGGAGCAGCGACCGATGAGAATATCGAGCGGTTGAAGCCGGTCGAGAACCAGATCGAGTCCTTCTCCCATTCGATCACCTGAGCCACCTGATCGGTCGTTTCCATCTTCGCGGCGAGCTCGGCATCCTCAGGCTTAATCTTGCCGCGGGCGGTCCAGTGCTTAAGTGCCGGGTCGAACCGCGATTTCCAGATCCGGAAGGTGTCCGCATAGCTCCGCTTGGCCGCCGAGGCACCGCGGGGCGTTATCGTAAGCTTGCGCTTTGCGGCTGCGGCCCGGGCCTTGTCGAGTGCATCCATCGCGGCAGACTGTAGCTCGATGGTTCGCCCGCCGATCGTCGCCGTTCTTGAGGCGACCGTTCCCTGAAACGCCGACACTTCTTCTTCACTGGCAAAGACGCAGTTGCTCGGGAACCGCACCTCCGATGCCGCGATGAACATCGCCCCGTAGTCCTTAAAAACACGACGGGCGACAATGCTGGTATCGATCGGGCAGATATTCTCAAGCTTCAGCTTCTTTGCCCCGAGCCGCTTCTCGACCACCGGCCGGAAGTCGATCGGCCCGTTCTTCTGGGCCAAAGCCGAGCCCCAGAGCAGCGAAAAAGCGAACAATGCGATGAGTGATGTTTTCGTAATCTTCATTTCAGATCAATCTTTTGTGCGGGTAATAAATTCGCGAACCACGGCCAGGACCTCGTCCATATGGCCCTTCATATACTCGTCCTTTCGGATGAAAGGCACTCGCCGCCGGATGCCTTCATAGATCTCCCGCGTGCCGTTGCCGAGCCGCTTTTCTTCACCGATCCGTGCCTTGCGGAGGTCAACGCCCTGTGCCGCGCAGAAAAGCTCGATAGAAAGAATGTTCGCCAGATTCTCGGCAACCTGCCGCAATTTCAAAGCCGCCGTCGCTCCCATCGAAACGTGGTCCTCTACGTTCGCCGAGCTCGGTATCGTATCGACGCTCGCCGGATGAGCCAGCACTTTGTTCTCGGTGCAAAGTGCCGCGGCCGTGTATTGCACGATCATAAAGCCCGAATTCAGCCCGCCGTTCTCGGTCAGAAATGCAGGCAACACGTGGGCGTTTGAAGATTCATCCGTCAGCCGCATCACCCGCCGCTCGGAGATATTGCCAAGCTCCGCAAGCGCGATGGTCAGGTAATCGAACGCGAGCGCCAGCGGCTCGCCGTGGAAGTTCCCGCCGCTGATCACCTCTATCGACGCGCCGACGCCCGGACGCGGAGCCGCGGCGAGTTGATCTTCTGTTCCCTCGTCCCCGCGTCCCGCATTCTCCGCGTCGCGAACAAATATCAATGGATTATCCGTCACCGAATTAAGCTCGATCTTGAGCAGCCATTCGGCATAGGCGACAGCATCGCGGCATGCTCCGTGGACTTGCGGGATGCAGCGGAGCGTGTAGGCGTCCTGCACATTCGCCGGGTCAAAATCGCGGACAAACTCGCTTCCCTCCAGATGCTTGCGGAGGCTGCGGGCCGTATCTATCTGCCGCGGATGCGGGCGAAGTGCGTGGATCCGCTCATCAAATGCCGAGACCGTCCCATGCAAAGCCTCAAGGCTCAGGCAGCCCGCGACGTCGGCGAGGTCCGCGAGGCGGATCGCCTTTGCGGTCTCAAGCACGCCGAGGGCGGTCATCACGGTCGTGCCGTTGGTCAGGGCAAGCCCCTCTTTTGCTTTTAGCGAGACCGGCGAAAGCCCGGCTTTGCTCAAAGCCTCGGCACCGGACATCACCTCGCCGCCAAATTCCGCACGCCCCTCGCCGATCAATACGCACGCAAAATGAGCCAGCGGCGCAAGGTCACCGCTCGCACCCAAGCTTCCCTTTTCCGGGATCACCGGATGCACGCCGCGATTGAGGCACTCAAGAATAAGCTCAAGCGTCTCAAGCCGAATGCCCGAAAAACCGCGAGCCAGCGTGTTCGCCCGGATGAGCATTATCGCCCGGACCGTCGGCACGTCAAACGCATCGCCGACGCCGACCGCGTGGCTCAGGACGATATTCCGCTGCAGCTCCTCGACCTGTTCGCGGCCGATGATCTTGTCCTTAAAAGCCCCGAAACCGGTCGTGATACCATATGCAACCTCGCCGCGTTCGAGCAATTCATCGACCGCCGCCGCCGCCCGGTTCACATTCACCTGCGCCCGCTCGTCAAGCACAACACGCGGCTGGCCCGGCCGCCCATAGACAACCGCCAGCACCTGCTCAAAGGTAAGGCTTTCGCCATCGATATAGATCGATTCTCTTATCATTTGAAGACTGCGAGCGTTTCTATTTCGAAGAGGCCTTTCGTGAGATCAGAACCGCCCCTACGACGCCAACTATTACGCCGATCCCCCCTGTTCTCACGGTTGTAGAAAGTCCGAACACTTCTCCCAGCAGTCCCAAAATTAGACCGCTCAACAGGCCCACAACCAAAAGCACGAGAATAATTGACCCCCAACTATTTAGTTTCATCGGTTCCTCCGTCAAATTATCTAATTAGTTCCACAACTTCACCGTCTTTAAGTGCCGTCCTGATCATCTGTCCGCCAAATTCGTACGAAACTAGCCGGTAGTCATTCGAATTGATGATGAGTAGATCTGCACATTTTCCGACCTCTATCGAACCATGCATCTCACCGAGTCCGATGGCGTGGGCGGCGTTTATGGTTGCCGCGTTCAGCGCTTCGGCGGGGAGAAGTTTCTGGTAGCGGCAGGCGATCGCCATCGCCATTGGCTGCGATGGGCACGGTGCCGAGCCGGGGTTGTAGTCGGTCGTCAGGGCCACGGCACAGCCCGCGTCTATCATTTTCCTCGCCGGGGCGAATTGCGTTTTGCCGCCGTTGAAATTCTCTGTCGGGATGACGACACCGACCGTTTCGCTTGCGGTAAGCAAGGCGATCTCGTCATCGGAGATCGCATCGAGGTGATCGATCGAGACCGCGTTGCTCTCGACCCCGAGCCGCGACCCGCCGAGGTTTGTGAACTGATCAACGTGTGCCTTGAGCCGAAAGCCGAGTTTCGCGGCCACAGCAAATATTCGCTGAGCGTGCCCGACATCAAAAGCATTCCGCTCGCAAAAGATATCAGCAAAGAACGGCGTCTCGTCGGCAGCAAAGTGCGAGCCCGCATACCATTCCCACGCCTGCGGCAGCATCTCGCCGCAGATCAGCTCGACATAGCCGTCCGGGTCGTCTTTGAACTCCGGCGGAACCGCATGTGCCGCAAGAAAGGTCGGCACAATTTTGATCGAATGACGCTTGTCGAGGGCTTCTATCACCCGCAGCATCTTCAGCTCCGTCGCAGTGTCGAGCCCGTACCCGGTCTTTATTTCGCAGACGGTCGTGCCGCAAGCGAGCATCTTATCGAGCCGGCCGAGAGCTGCGTCGATCAACTCCTCTTCCGTAGCCGCCCGTGTGTTCCGGACGGTCGAGATTATCCCGCCGCCCGCGGCAAGAATATCGAGATATTCCGCCCCTTTGATCTTCAGTTCAAATTCATTCAGCCGGTCACCGGCATAGACGATATGCGTGTGCGGATCGACAAATCCCGGAACTACCGCCCGGCCTTCGGCGTCGATCAATTCAGCGGCCTTGTATTTTCCAAGGATCTCAGCCGATGTTCCGACGGCAGTAAAAACGCCGTCTTTGATCGCAACGGCACCATCGGCAATTATGCCGACGTCCTGCATCGCGGCCCCGCGTTTCGGCCCGCCCGGCGAGGCACAAGTGACAAGCTGACCGGCGTTGTGGATTATAAGGTCATTGACCATTAAAGCGTTTCGCGGCCGATGCCGAGCGAATCGGCAACGCGGTTAATGTAGTTGAACCACGACGCGATGAGCGTTATTTGCAAGATCGCCGTGTCGTCAAAGCCGACCGCCCGCAGCCGCTCGTGATACTCGGGCGTGATCCGCGTGGCATCTTTCGTCAATTGGACAACGTAGTCGAGCATCACCCGCTCGGCCTCCGTTATCGGCGCGGTCGTGTAATCCTCGCGAAGTGCCTCGATCAACCCCTCTTCTAAAGTGACGCGACGCAGAAACTCTGCGTGAGATTCCACTCAGTAAAAGCAGTCGTTCGTGTGCGAGACCATCGTCGCGATCATCTCGTGCTGCCGCCTTTCGAGCGGAAGCTCCGGCGACATCATCGCCGCAAACGCCATGAACGAATGATGAAGAGCATCCGGTATCAGCGTGTGCGAATCGATGATCGATTCGTTGATGGTGCTTGCCCCTTCGGCGGGCGTCGCATATTCCTGCGGATACGACATCCGCGTCTTCATCAGGATCTCTTGAAGCTTCGGGTCGGCGTCCTCAAATTTTATCGTTTTTATCCAGGCCATGTTTTCTCTTGAAAATGAAATGATAAACGGGAATGCCGAGCGAGACAACAACAAGCCCGATGGCGGTCTGCAGCGGATTACGCATTCCGACAAAAAGCAGGACCACGCCGGTCAGGGCAAGATACGCGATCAGCGGCAATGGAAAGAGCGGCGTGCGGTAGCCTTCGGTCGGCAGGCGATGGACGCGAAACAATCCGGCGACCACGAACCCGATCGCCAAAATCACAACGAAAAAGAAGTAACCGAGGATCTCATTAAAACCGCCCGAGACGATCAAAATGGAAGCAAGCGCCATCTGGATCAGTATCGCCAGGTATGGCGTCCCAAACCGCGGATGCAGCTCGCCGACCTTTCGGAAAAACATGCCGTCATTCGCCATCGCATAATAGACACGCGGCGAGACGAGCAGATAGCCGAAAAGCGTTCCGATCACCGAAACACAAACGACCGCGGCAAACACAAGCCCGCCGACCTCGCCAAACAACGCCTGTCCGGCCAAGGCGGCAAAGGCCTCGTCGTTCGCGACGCTGGACGTCGGTACGAGGTAAGCGAAGACGGCACTCGTAGAGATATAAATGATCGAAAGGCCGAGAATGCCAAGGATCAGCGTTCGCGGCACGTTCCGCTGCGGGTCTTTGATCTCGCCCGAAATTCGCGTGACTTCCCACCAACCGGCGAATGCAAAAAAGGCTCCGACAAACCCGCCGGCCAGTGCGCCGAAAACATCCGGCGGCGTGGAAAAGAACGGCGTTAGGTTTGCCCAATCGCCGCGGCCGCTGCCAAAACCGAAAAGTACGATGAAGAGCAGCGTGCCGACCTTAATGAACGTGAGCGCCTTGAGAAATCCCGCCCCGACGCTGGTGCCGATGATCGTTATCAGGCCGATCGAAAGGACCGTGATGATCGCAACAATGGTTTGCGCCGTCGGCGAAAGCTCAAAGATAAAGCTCGCATATGAAGCAAAGCCGACGCCAAAGATCGCCGTCAGCCCCGGGTCAAGCACGAGCAGAACCATCCAGCCGTAAACGAACGCCGCACCTTTGCCGTAAGCCTCGCGGAGATAAACGTAGCTCCCGCCCGCTTCCGGAAACCGCGAGGCAAGCTCCGCATAGCAGAGCGCTCCGCAGAGCGTCATCAGCCCGACCAATGCCCAAATGCCGAACAGCCACGCCGGCGACCCGACCGACTTCGCCATCCCCGCCGGCACTAGAAAAATGCCGACGCCGATCACCTGCCCGATGATCACCGCAACCGCCGTCCAGACCCCAAATTGTCGTTTTAGATCGTTGCTCAAGCTGATGGCTAAAAGACCAGCCGTCCTCCAAATTGGAATGCGCGAGGGCCGCCCGAGCCGAACACGCCGCCGGCCGTCGTCACCGCACGGCCAAAGCTTGGAGTCCCGAGCACATTCCCAAAGCCTGAGAAATTCGTGTTCGAGGTGCCGAGAATGTTCGTTGTGTTGAAGAGATTGAACACCTCCATTATCGGCTCAAGGCGGACCCTTTCCGTGAACTTGAACGTCTTCGAAACGCGCAGGTCAAGCGAACTTAACGTATCATTGAACCGGGCGTCCGCCGGTGCCAGCGGAAGTTGGTCGGCGGGGCCGCGGGCCGCGTTTCGCGAGGTGATGAAGCTGTTAAGCTCGCCCGCATTCCGGAAAAGCCGGCCGCCGGCATTTCTCTGAAGCTCGGGAATACGCGTTTGTCCGCCGGGCAAAAGGATGTCCATCGGAACGCCTGAAGCGAGCGTCAGGATCGGCGAGAGCTTAAAGCCATAAGGCAGGTCGAGTGTTCCGGCGAAGGTGAAGCGATGCCGCTGGTCGTTCGGTGCCGGGCCGTATTCGGCTTCGAGGTTGTTCGGGTTGACCGGGCCGTTGGAGAAAGGCACCTGATCGTCGTTCGCATAGTTGAATGCCTTCGAAAGCGTGTACGACGCCCGAAAACCGAAGCGGTCCGCAAACCGCCGCTCGACGCTCATCAGCAGCCCGTCGTACTTGGTCTTTACGCTCGATTCGAGGTTCACTACGCGTTCCGGCCGCCGATCACCGGATTATCGACCACGCCGATGTCACGGCCGATGATGAAATGCGTACCGAAGTTATGAAGATAATCGACCTTCAGCACCAGGTCGCGTGCAAACTCCCATTGAAACCCGATCGTCGATTGCTGGACCATCGGATTTTGGAGCGAGTTGTCGATAATGTTTATCCCCGAAGCTCCGGCACCCGGCAAAATAAAGCCGGTGAACGGGTCATTGAACCTCGGAGCAAATGGAAGAAACCGGCCGTCTTGATCCAAAAAGATCGGGACGCCGTTCGGGTCCGTGAGAGCGTTTCCGGCCCTGACCACGACCGGAAGTGCACGGCCATCAAGCCCACGCTCAAGCGTGATCAGCTGCAGAACGACGCGGTCGTAATAAATGCCGTATCCGCCGCGGACGACGAACCGATCCTGAAAACCCGACCATGCAAAGCCGACTCGCGGCCCGAAATTGTTGTAGTCCGCCTTCCGGTCGCCGCTGTAGAACGATGCAACGAGCGGATTTATCGCACCGTAGCCGGAGACGTTCTTGACGTTCGTGTCCGCTTCATATCTGAGCCCGGCGTTGATCATTAGGTTTCGCCGCACCCGCCAATCGTCCTGAATAAAGAACGCAAAATGGGTGTTATCGACGTTGTCTAAAGAAAGCGGACGCTCGGGAAACTGGCTCCGAAGTGTGACGGCAAAAAGCAGGTCGTTATCATCAATGACGCCGTCGCTGTTGCGGTCAAAGTTGGCAAAATCCTGCACAAACTCGATCCGCCCATCGCGAAAAACACCGAGGTCGATACTCGAGGTCACTCGCTGCACTTCCCCGCCAAAGGTGACAGCATGGTTGCCGCTGAGGGCGGTCACCTTACCTGCAAGCTGTACGCGATTCTGATCGGTCGCCTGCGGAACGCGGAAACTCGTTCCGTCCAAAATACTCGGAAAGGTTAATTGCCGGCCCGCTTCGATCGGATCGGTCGTGTTCGCGAAGTTGTTGAAGCTGAGGCTGACATCGGCAACGACGGTCGGCGAGAAGACGCGGCTCCAGCTTCCGATCGCAGAGTGAAAGCGATTCTTCAGCTCCTGAAGATACGACGCCGACCCGATCGCCCGGTCGAGCTTGCTCGCACCGCGGGCATCGGCGTCCTGAAACGAGTAATTGAAGCCGAACTTGTCTTTTTCAGTGGCGTAGATATCGAACCGCGTCGTCAGCAGAAGGTCCTTCAACGGTGACTCGGCAAACCCGCGACGGATCACGCGATTCGGGACATCGCGAATGCCGACCAGCGTCGCTCCATCCTGGTCGCGATATTCGACGGCTCCGAAGCCGAAGAACTTGTCCTTGATGAACGGCCCGCCGAGAGTAAAGGCATATTGCTGGCGGTCAAATGGCGGCGCCTCAAGCGAGCGGTCAAACGTCGCCGGCAGTCCCTGCAGCACCTTGTCGCGAGCGAAAAATGAAGCCGAGCCGCTGACGAGGTTTGTCCCGCCCTTTGTGACAACGTTTATCAGCCCCGAACCCGTCCGGCCATATTGAGCCGAGAACCGGTTCGTCGCGACCTGAAATTCCTGAACCGCATCCTGCGGAATATTTATTAGCGAACCCCCGACAACGTCGTCGTTATTGTCCGCCCCATCAACCGTCACACTACCGCCGCGGCCGGCCTGCCCCGCGGACGAAACAACAACCGTATTCGTCTTCGTCGGATCAAAATTCGGAGCGATCGTATTCCCCGGCGTCAGCAAGGCAAGCTCAAGAAAATTGCGGCCGTTGAGCGGAAGGCTTTCGATCTCACGCGACTCGATGACCCTGTCCACATTTGAATCATTCAGTTGAATTTTTGGCTCGTACGCGATCAAATTTAGGACAACAACAACTCCGCCAACTTCCAGCTGGCCGTTAAGTGTTGCATTCTGTCCAACATTGATCGTCAGAGGTTCAGACGTAACTTTGGTCTTAAAACCTGTCCTCTCGATTCGAACCTCATATTGACCAGGAGCGACGGCCGCGTACCGGTAACTTCCGGAAGCGTCCGTAACTACAGATCGCGACTGCCCGGTTGATAGCAGCTTAATCGTGACGATCGCCCCTGGAATTACCGCTCCTGACTGATCCGTCCGACGCCCGAGAGCGAGCCCGTCGGCTGCTGTGCTGCGGCCGCGAGACAAAAAAAAACAACATCAGCACCGCCGCGGCACACTTCTTTAATACGCAGGTTCATTCGGTAATACTTTAGAGGTTCTGTTTTGCGATCTTTGCGTTGATCTCATTGATCATCATCAATCCGGCCGAGCCGTAGTATTTATGATATTCGGCGTTCATTTCGCCATTGATAATGACCGGATCGGTCTCGGTCAGCTTCTTTGCTTCCTCGATCGAATCAACGGCAAAATGAAAAGCCCACGCCAGCCGTCAACCCCGTCGAGCGGCCCCGCGAGTGCGAGCTTACCTTCCGTCGCCAGTCGCGTCATATTCGCAAAATGGCAGGCAAACATAGCTTTACGTTCCGCTCCCTCTGGCATTTTCTTCGGCCCGGTCTTTAGGATGACAAGTACATACGGCCGCATCCCGCGTTCGTCCGCCCCAAGCTTCTTCGCCAGCTCCGCGTCGTATTTCGTACCCGCCGGCGTCGCCTTTGCCTCAGGCTGTTGGGCAACTGCGGTCAACGAAACTGCAGCCACCGCTATTGAAACAGAAAGTAAATTCCTCAAAGTTTTCATATCGTGCTTTGCTTCCTTCTAGATAATTACGATAAAACTTAGCATAATTATGACACGAATCGTGAAGGCCCCGCGGGGCACTGAGCTTACCTGTAAGAACTGGCTAATCGAAGCTGCCTATCGGATGATCCAGAACAATCTAGACGCCGAGGTCGCTTTCGACCCGGAGAATCTGATCGTTTACGGCGGCCGCGGGAAGGCGGCCAGAAACTGGGCAAGCTTCGACGCCCTATTGAAATGCCTGCGTGAATTGAATGAGGACGAGACTCTGCTCGTCCAATCGGGCAAGCCGGTCAGGCGTTTTCAAGAGCCACACGGACGCACCGCGTGTCCTGATCGCAAATTCCAATATCGTGCCGCACTGGGCGACGCAGGAGCAGTTCGACCAATACGAACGCGACGGCCTGATGATGTACGGCCAGATGACGGCCGGTTCGTGGATCTACATCGGCACCCAGGGGATCCTCCAAGGGACCTACGAAACCTTCGGCTCGCTCGCTCGGCAGCACGGCTGGGGAACGCTCGCCGGCAAGCTCGTGCTGACCGCTTCGGCCTCGGCGAGATGGGCGGGAGCTCAGGCTCAGGCAATCACTTTCAACGGTGGTGTGGGTTTGCTGGTCGAAGTGGACCCGTGGCGGATCGAGCGTCGGCTGCAGCTAAACCAGGTCGATGTCGCGGCGAAAGACCTTGACAACGCCATCGCCATCGCAAACGAGGCCCTGGCGTCCAAAGAAGCGAAGTCCATCGCCTTACTCGGCAACGCCGCTGAGATACATTGGGAACTGCTCGAACGCGGCATCGCGCCGGACGTCGTCACCGACCAAACCTCGGCCCACGATGTGCTCTATGGTTACATTCCCGTCGGATACACGGTCGAAGAGCGGCCGAATTCCGAAAGAAGGATCAGAAGCTTACGAACGCCGTGCGATGGACTCAATGGCCCGACATGTCGAGGCAATGCTCGAATTCCAGCGTCGAGGTTCGGTCGTTTTCGATTACGGGAACAACCTCCGCCAACGTGCAAAGGACAACGGCGTCGCGAACGCGTTCGATTATCCCGGCTTCGTGCCGGCTTACATCCGCCCGCTCTTTTGCGAGGGTAAAGGCCCGTTCCGCTGGGTCGCGCTTTCGGGCGATAAGGAAGACATCTACAAGACCGACGAGGCGATAATGAACCTCTTCCCGAGGACGACCATCTCGCCCGCTGGCTGACGATGGCGCAGGAGCAGGTCGAATTTCGGGCCTGCCCGCACGCATCTGCTGGCTCGGTTACGGGCTCGTGCCAAGGCGGGCTTGAAGCTAAACGAAATGGTCGCCTCCGGCGAACTGAAAGCCCGATCGTCATCGGCCGCGACCACCTCGATTGCGGCAGCGTCGCGTCGCCAAACCGCGAGACCGAATCGATGAAAGACGGCTCCGACGCCATTGCCGACTGGGTCTACCTCAACGCGATGATCAACGTGGCGGGCGGTGCGACTTGGGTCCGCTCCACCACGGCGGCGGCGTCGGCATCGGATATTCCTCTCCACGCCGGACAGGTCATCGTCGCCGACGGCACGCCCGGAAGCCGCCCGCCGCATCGAACGCGTCCTAACCACCGACCCCGGCATGGGCGTCATCCGCCACGCCGACGCCCGGCTACGAAGAAGCTATCAGGTTGCCGAGAAAATGATGTAAAGATTCGATGATGATTATTCCGAGGTTAGGCCGCCGAAAATGATCGCGATAATATCCTTCGTAAATTTTTACTATTAATTCAGCACAGCTCGCGTTTGCCAACTGTGCCGAAGACAACCAACGGCCGGGTCACCCGATGAACCCACCACACCGGTAGGCGTTGCCGAGAAGACTATCCGTCCGGCCTGCCACCGCAACCGACATGTCCAGATGAGAAGCGGGTTGTGGTTCACTCAAAATTCGCTCAGGTCAGGAGGTGATGCGTCAAATGGGTATACTTGGCACCCGCCGCTTTCAACGAGAAGAATTTACGTATTCTGTTCGAATGGCCTTGAGCAAAGAGAATCCGGAACCCAGAGCATTTGATCGTGTCCTTGAGACCGACTGGTCGCGGGTACTTTTATTCTGACGGGCGGCGGGGCACGAGGCTTCAGGAAGATGGGAGACCCTCACGAGAACGACTTTCTCCAGGGCAATTTATTTTCGTCGGCCGGGCAAAGGCGACCGAAACAGAAAGGAATACTTTCGCTACAGTCCTCGCATCCACCTAGATCAATTCCGCTTCAATACCGTCATTCTAAAGAAATAGTATTGTGAGAAATCAGGAGAGCTACCCAAACGATGCCAGATGGGAGAAGCAATAGATTTCACTGAGAAGGAATCGATATTCGACTGCCGATGAAATCGTGGCCGCCCGAGTGTTTGAATCCAAAGGAAGCGGGTTAGTAGGAGAGCGATTTATATCGCTGGTCGATGGTTAGGAGCATCGCGCTTTCCAAGTTCTGTGAGAGGGATCGCCGGAAGGTTTCCGTCTCGAAGGGGACTTCCAACGGTTTTTCAGTAGATATGTTCCCAGTTTTTTAATATGAGAGCAATTTAAATGGTTCCGCTTCAAGCCTGTATAGCTGTCGTAAAGAAAATCGCCATCCTTTGAAATCACGATACGGCTTTCCGCGATCGACAATTCGTTGATCTCAGTGTCGGCCTTCGTATCGTTTTCCATTCGGAGTTGTTTTTGTATGAACGGCGTCAAAACCCTTTCCTTTAGGAATTTCGAGCGGGCGGGAGTTGGGCTGTCGACCAGAAACTTTCATCTTGCCAATTCGCTTATCAGACCAACGTTGGCGGAGGACGAGCCGCGAATATGAATAACGACATCGAGGTCTGCTTTTCCCGAGATCGTCGCAGAGTCAGCGGGGATCCGTCGGTGGTCATTCCGGAAGCCATCAATTTCAAGCTTTGTCTCGACCGGATATCGCTTATTTCTGATGGTCGGTTTCCCATGACAAATGTCGGGATTTATCGTTATTCGCTCAAGAATTTTCTTGTTGCATAGCTGAGCAGTTTATCACAATCGAATCGTTATGCCATGACTTACCTCGCCAGATCCTTCCCTCGATTTACTCAATCCGAAAAGCAAATTGATGGCGAGGATTATTAGGAACGCCAACCGAATCAGGCTGTAGGGATTCCCAAGGTTTGGAAGCGTTGGGTTAGGATTGGGGATCGATGGTTGGGAATGAGGCCGGACCGAGGTTATGGCCATCGGTTCGGGACAGACCCAAACGCTGTCGTGATCGCCAGCACGGCCGAGTAGCCGGCGATGGTCGCGATAATGTTTATCCCCGAAGCTCCGGCACCTGGCAAATAAAGCCGGTGAACAGGTCATTGAACCTCGGAGCAAATGGAAGAAACCGGCCGTCTTGATCCAAAAAAGATCGGGACGCCGTTCGGGTCCGTGAGAGCGTTTCCGGCCCTGACCACGACCGGAAGTGCACGGCCATCAAGCCCACGCTCAAGCGTGATCAGCTGCAGAACAACGCGGTCATAATAAATGCCGTATCCGCCGCGGACGACGAACCGATCCTGAAAACCCGACCATGCAAAGCCGACTCGCGGCCCGAAATTGTTGTAGTCCGCCTTCCGGTCGCCGCTGTAGAACGATGCAACGAGCGGATTTATCGCACCGTAGCCGGAGACGTTCTTGACGTTCGTGTCCGCTTCATATCTGAGCCCGGCGTTGATCGTTAGGTTTCGCCGCACCCGCCAATCGTCCTGAATAAAAAAGGCGAAATGCGTGTTGTCAACATTATCCAGCGAGAGCGGCCGCTCGGGAAACTGGCTCCGGAGCGTTACGGCAAAAAGCAGGTCATTATCATCAATGACGCCGTCGTTGTTGCGGTCAAAGTCTGCAAAATCCTGGACGAACTCGATCCGCCCATCGCGAAAAACACCGAGGTCGATACTCGAGGTCACTCGCTGCACTTCCCCGCCAAAGGTGACAGCATGGTTGCCGCTGAGGGCGGTCACCTTACCTGCAAGCTGTACGCGATTCTGATCGGTCGCCTGCGGAACGCGGAAACTCGTTCCGTCCAAAATACTCGGAAAGGTTAATTGCCGGCCCGCCTCGATCGGATCGGTCGTGTTCGCGAAGTTATTGAAGCTAAGGCTGACATCGGCAACGACGGTCGGCGAAAAGACGCGGCTCCAGCTTCCGATCGCAGAATGGAAACGATTCTTCAGCTCCTGAAGATACGACGCCGACCCGATCGCCCGGTCGAGCTTGCTCCACCGCGGGCATCGGCGTCCTGAAACGAGTAATTGAAGCCGAACTTGTCTTTTTCGGTGGCGTAGATATCGAACCGCGTCGTCAGCAGAGGTCCTTCAGCGGTGACTCGGCAAACCCGCGACGGATCGCGCGATTCGGGACGTCGCGGATGCCGACCAGCGTCGCTCCATCCTGATCGCGATATTCGACCGCACCAAAGCCGAAGAACTTGTCCTTAATGAACGGCCCGCCGAGCGTGAACGCATATTGCTGGCGGTCAAATGGCGGTGCCACGAGCGAGCGATCAAACGTCGCCGGCAGTCCCTGAAGCACCTTATCGCGGGCAAAAAATGAGGCCGAGCCGCTAATGATATTTGTCCCGCCCTTTGGCGACAACGTTTATCAGCCCCGAACCCGTCCGGCCATATTGAGCCGAGAACCGGTTCGTCGCGACCTGAAATTCCTGAGCCGCATCCTGCGGAATTTTTATTAGCGAGCCGCCGACAACGTCATCATTATTATCCGCCCCATCAACCGTCACGCTCCCGCCGCGGCCGACCTGCCCGGCGGAGGAAATGACGACCGTATTCGTCTTCGTCGGGTCAAAATTCGGAGCGATCGTATTCCCAGGCGTCAGCAAAGCAAGCTCGAGAAAATTGCGGCCGTTGAGCGGAAGGCTTTCGATCTCACGCGACTCGATGACCCTGTCCACATTTGAATCATTCAGTTGAATTTTTGGCTCGTACGCGATCAAATTTAGGACGACAACAACTCCGCCAACTTCCAGCTGGCCGTTAAGTGTTGCATTCTGTCCAACATTGATCGTCAGAGGGTTCAGACGTAACTTTGGTCTTAAAACCTGTCCTCTCGAGGTTCGACCACCTCATATTGACCAGGAGGGACGGCCGCGTACCGGTAACTTCCGGAAGCGTCCGTAACTACAGATCGCGACTGCCCGGTTGATAGCGGCTTAATCGTGACGATCGCCCCTGGAATTACCGCTCCTGGCTGATCCGTCACGACGCCCGAGAGCGAGCCCGTCGGCTGCTGTGCTGCGGCCGCGAGACAAAAAAACAACATCAGCACCGCCGCGCGGCACACTTCTTTAATACGCAGGTTCATTCGGTAATACTTTAGAGGTTCTGTTTTGCGATCTTTGCGTTGATCTCATTGATCATCATCAATCCGGCCGAGCCGTAGTATTTATGATATTCGGCGATCATTTCGCCATTGATAATGACCGGATCGGTCTCGGTCAGCTTCTTTGCTTCCTCGATCGAATCAACGGCAAAAATGAAAAGCCCACGCCAGCCGTCAACCCGGTCGAGTGGCCCCGCGAGCACGAGCTTGCCTTCCGTCGCCAGTCGCGTCATATTCGCAAAATGGCGAGCAAACATAGCTTTGCGTTCCGCTCCTCTGGCATTTTCTTCGGCCCGGTCTTTAGGATGACAAGTACATACGGCCGCATCCCGCGTTCGTCCGCCCCAGCTTCTTCGCAAGCTCCGCGTCATATTTCGTACCCGCCGGCGTCGCCTTTGCCTCAGGCTGTTGGGCAACTGCGGTCAACGAAACTGCAGCCACCGCTATTGAAACAGAAAGTAAATTCCTCAAAGTTTTCATATCGTGCTTTGCTTCCTTCTAGATAATTACGATAAAACTTAGCATAATTATGACACGAATCATGAAGGCCCGCGGAAGCACTGAGCTTACCTGTAAGAACTGGCTAATCGAAGCTGCCTATCGGATGATCCAGAACAATCTAGACGCCGAGGTCGCTTTCGACCGGAGAATCTGATCGTTTACGGCGGCCGCGGGGAAGGCGGCTTCAGAAACTGGAAAGCTTCGACGCCATATTGAAATGCCTGCGTGAATTGAATGAGGACGAGACTCTGCTTGTCCAATCCGGCAAGCCGGTAGGCGTTTTCAAAAGCCACACGGACGCTCCGCGAGTGCTGCTCGCCAATTCGAACATCGTTCCGCATTGGGCGACGCAGGAGCAGTTTGACCAATACGAAGGCGACGGCCTAATGATGTACGGCCAGATGACGGCAGGTTCGTGGATCTACATCGGCACGCAAGGCATCCTCCAAGGCACCTACGAAACCTTCGGCTCGCTCGCACGGCAACACGGTTGGGGAACGCTCGCCGGCAAACTCGTGCTGACCGCCGGCCTCGGCGAGATGGGCGGGGCTCAGGCTCAGGCAATCACTTTCAATGGTGGTGTGGGTTTGCTGGTCGAAGTGGACCCGTGGCGCATCGAGCGTCGGCTGCAGCTAAAGCAGGTCGATGTCGCGGCGAAAGACCTTGACAACGCCATCGCCATCGCAAACGAAGGCCGTGGCGTCCAAAGAAGCGAAGTCCATCGCCTTACTCGGCAACGCCGCTGAGATACATTGGGAACTGCTCGAACGCGGCATCGCGCCGGACGTCGTCACCGACCAAACCTCGGCCCACGATGTGCTCTATGGTTACATTCCCGTCGGATACACGGTCGAAGAGGCTACTGAATTCCGAAAGAAGGATCAGGAAGCTTACGAACGCCGTGCGATGGACTCAATGGCCCGACATGTCGAGGCAATGCTCGAATTCCAGCGTCGAGGTTCGGTCGTTTTCGATTACGGGAACAACCTCCGCCAACGTGCAAAGGACAACGGCGTCGCGAACGCCGTTCGATTATCGGCTTCGTGCCGGCTTACATCCGCCCGCTCTTTTGCGAGGGTAAAGGCCCGTTTCGCTGGGTCGCTCTTTCGGGCGATAAGGAAGACATCTACAAGACCGACGAGGCGATAATGAACCTCTTCCCCGAGGACGACCATCTCGCCCGCTGGCTGACGATGGCGCAGGAGCAGGTCGAATTTCAGGGCCTGCCCGCACGCATCTGCTGGCTCGGTTACGGTGCTCGTGCCAAGGCGGGTTTGAAGCTAAACGAAATGGTCGCGTCCGGCGAACTGAAAGCTCCGATCGTCATCGGCCGCGATCATCTCGACTGCGGCAGCGTCGCCTCGCCAAACCGCGAGACCGAAGCGATGAAGGACGGCAGCGACGCCATCGCCGACTGGGTCTATCTGAACGCGATGATCAACGTCGCGGGCGGTGCGACGTGGGTCTCGCTCCACCACGGCGGCGGCGTCGGCATCGGGTATTCTCTCCACGCCGGACAGGTCATCGTCGCCGACGGCACGCCCGAAGCCGCCCGCCGCATCGAACGCGTCCTAACCACCGACCCCGGCATGGGCGTCATCCGCCACGCTGACGCCCGCTACGAAGAAGCTATAGAATTCGCCGAAAAGAACGAGGTTAAATTGCCGATGCAGTCAAAGTAAACCACGTTTCCCGTTTCCTTACTCTTTCAAGATCAAACAAGGAGTCAGGTCCCTTTTTAATGAAAAACTTTACAGTCTTAACCCTCACGATATTTTTTGCATTCGCGTTTGCCGCGTCTGCAGTGGCCCAAGCCCCGGCCGGCGGACGCATCGCCGTTATTGACACCCAAGCTTTCGAAAAAGACGGCACCGGCATCACAAAATATGTGAACGCAATTAAAACGGTCGAAATAGAGTTTGCACCGGTCAAGCGAGAGCTCGAAACGATCGCCGCCCGCATCCAGACGCTCGACAAAGAAATTAAGGATGCACGCAATAATCCCTCGGGCGTCGATCAACAAGCGGCCCAGCGAAAGGTCGATGAATACGAAAAGCTGGTGCGTGATTATCGCTTTAAGGAAGAAGATGCCAAGACCCACATCAACCGCCGCTTCACCCAGGTGACAACTCCTTTGAATCAGGCCATCGGCACCGCGCTCAACGAATACGGAAAACAAAAGGGCTACGCGATAATTCTCGATATCTCTCGCGACACCGCCGGCCTCATCGTCGCCATCCCCGACGAAAAGATCGACATCACAAAAGACTTCATCGCCTTCTACAACGCAAAGCCCTAACAGGCGGAACACGGAATTCCAATGCAGAAACCCGACCTGTAGGGAGGGTGTGCTCTCCCGAATTCGGAATGATGAAGTGGAATCGCGCACCGTGTCCGAGGCCCGACCGTAAGGAAGGGCTCCAATGCCGAAGCCCGCGCGTCAGCAAGGGCGTTTCATCCAATGCGGGATTCCAAGGCGGAAACCCGACCTGTAGGGAGGGTGTGCTCACCTAAATGCGAAATGAAGGATCCGGAATCTGAGATCCGGAATTTTTCCGACCGTGTCTTCTGTGCTCCGCGTTCTGTGCCTTCCGTGGTCCGTTCGATTCCGCTTCACCGCCCGTTTTTTTTACAGTTGACACCCTTCCTACCGGTCGGGTTTCGGCCTGTGTGAGGCCACCCATTCTGGGGTTCGACTACCCCTCTTGACACAAATGCTAGAATCGCTCCGTGAGGCAGGTAATCAAACAATGGAAGTTGTGTCTCCGGCATCCGGCGTTGGCGGTGGTAGCGAGTTGTTTGTTCGCGACCGGCTGTGGGAATGGCATCGAAATGACAGAAACTTCCGAGTTTCGAACTGCACGCCCGTCGAATACTCCTGTGCAACTCAAGGCAACAAAGGAGAACGGAGGCAAGCGGTGTGAGGCAAAGCGATATGATCACGGCAACCTTCCTGAGGAGAACACGCCGGAGTATAAACGTTGCCTAAATTTGCAAAAACAATTGGGCGAAGCCGTTCGGTCCGGGGATAACTCGGATCTTGCGATATTGCTTGAAGCAGGAGCCAACGTAAACGGAGCCTACTACAATGAATATGTTCCATTGGGTGTGGCGGTCATGGCGGGTCGCGCTGAAGCCGTAAGATTTCTGATTGAGAACGGGGCCGAAGTGAATCCGAAGTATAAATGGGATGCAACGCCTTTGCATCAAGCTGCTATTTACAATTTCGTCGACATCGCGAGAATCCTGATCGAGAATGGAGCAAACGTCTGTGCGAGGATGATCGACGACGTTGCGGGTAGGGGAAGCGAAGAACTCGTCCTTGTAACTCCCCTCGAAGTCGCGAACGCGATGGGTCACCGAGAAATGACCAAGCTCCTGCATGAAGCAGGCTCGAGCGGATGTCCCTAAAGTCGCTTTGCCCCACCGACGCGCCCTTTACGCTACTACTAAAGTCGCAATGCTACGAGGACGGTGAATGATTTCGCGAAAGCTTCTATTCGTCTATCTGTTTCTTATCTGCGGTTGTTCTCTTTCCGGGCATCCGTCGGATAATGAACTGATGCAGCGGTTTTCGATGCACAAAGCTGACTTTGTTCGTCTTTCTGTAATGCTTGAGGAAGACAATGACATCGTTAGAATGACCAACGGTGAAATATTCTTTTCAGGCGAATCAAGACAAATCCCCAGTGAGAGGCGATCTGAATATCGAAGTTTGATCGAGAAACTTGAACTCGATACTGGAATTCATCGTGACAACGTTAAATCAGTTCGCCTGATCGCCTCATCGAAAGGGTTCTCGACAGCTACCTCGGAGAAAAGTTTTCTACATTCGACCGAGGATGTCGGGCCTTTAGCAGACTCTCTGGATAACCTAGGGTCGAAAGGCAAGCAGCCGTCTGTTTACAAGAAACTTGACGATCATTGGTACATCGTTTTCGAAAGTTGGTAAATTTCCAAGGTCATTTCCCAAAAACGAAAAGACCGCCTTCGTCGTTGCAAGTACCATCAGGCCTTCGATTCGGGCAAAGGTGTTTTGGATGCGTGTGGTGCGGGCCTGTGGGATATACAGCATCGATTGGGGGATCAATATGCTTGTTCGGTTTCTTGGGGTTTTAGGTCTATCGATATTGCTTCTGAGTTGTTCGAATGAGCGGCAAATAAATGCTTCGGAAGTGCTTCGTAACGATTCGTTGAATCAAGAAACTCGGCCGGAAGTAGAGAACAAGACCGATTCGCCAGTAACGGCGTTTGGCGTTTTTTCCAATATTGACGGAAACGGGGTACATGAATCGGGGTATGCGGTCGAGCTTTGGAGTTACGAAGGAGATCTTGTCGGTTTTCTTATAGGGTCGGCCGGCACAAGGCTTGTCGGTGATCCGCCAACCGGGATACTAAGGGATGTAATGTATAACTCCGATACCGGACTCATCTCGTTTCGGGCAAGGATCGGGGATGTTGATCATGAATTTGACGGGAACCTTGCAGAGAAGAGACTCAGCGGAAGGCTTTTCGACATGAGCGGACGCCTTCAAAGCCAACGATGCGATGAAGCCGTGAAAATCGTCCTGCCAAGATCGCAGAAACAAACCGATGAACTGGAAGAATATCCATCGTACGAGAAATGGAAAGAGGATATGAACGAAATTCTCAAATTTCGCGGCTTCAAGGAGACTGCTGAATAAGGCTGAGAACTTCGAGTTTCGGTTTCTTCTTTTTCTTTTTTCGTGGTTAAAAACTCCCCGTATGACTTAGAGTACTGATTTCCGGATTCACAAAATGAAATTGAGATTAATACTCTACCGCTTGCTGTTCTTCGGCTTGCCATATTTTGCGTTCGGTGCGGGCTACTTTTGGAATACACGTTTGTTCGCCATGGACCCGTTTGAGGCTATCGTCGTCTCGGCGATAATCGCGATTGGTCTCTCGAATCTGCAAACCTACTCTGCATTGAAGAACTAGGCCAAAATTGCGAGCCTGCGAAACCAGCTGCTAACACCGGCGCTCATAACTCCGCCATCCATTTCATCCAGATCATCCATATCTTCCATATCGCAAGAATCGTGATTCCCATTCGGTTTGAGAGCAAAGAAAATGGATAGCAGAGGGGAGGACCGTTGACATCTGTCGGTCGTCAATCGCCAGCCGTCGGAAAATGGGAATGACCAACGCCTCCTCAATTACCAATTAAAAATTAGCCAATTAACAATTAACAATGGAGAAAAATGCGGAGATCGGACGAACACATGGACCTGAGACGCAATGTGTCAACTTTTTTAGGACGACACACCCGGACTCAAAACTCCAAGGCGTTTCAGGCGTTTCAGATGTTTCAGGTGGTTCATTTCTTTCATTCGTTTCAACCGTTTCAGAAACGCGCGGTCTGCTTTTAGAAATGAAACACCGGGGATCACGGATTCTCATTTATGAACTTCTCAAATTTAACTTTATCAGGATGATCGGGGACCTTCGCGAGAAACTTTTTGTATTCGGCGGCGGCGAGGGCCGGGGCCTTCGCGAGTTGATAGAGGTGGGCGAGTTGAAGATGGAGTTCGGCCATCCCGACGGGGTCGAGCTCGATGGCTTTATTCAACGCCTCGGCGCCGAGCGTTCCCTGCTTTGCAAGAAGATAGGCCTCTCCGAGCAGTTGATAGACGCGGGCATTCTCGGGCTCAAGCGTTGCCGCATGTTTGAAGATCTCGATAGCCGCGGGATGTTGCTTTTGGGCCGTGCGGATCCGGCCGGCGGTCACCCAGGCCGGAGCATATTCGACCTTGAGCTCAAGCGATCGCCGGACCGCGGCATCCGCCTCGGCGAGCATCTTCCGCTCAAGCAAAACACCCGCGAGCAATCCCCAACCGACGAAGTCCTTGGCGTCCTCAGCGACAACGGCCTGCAATGCCTTTGTCGCAGTCGCAAGGTCCTTCGCCGCCTCGGCGTCGGCCGCCTGCTTGTACAACCCGACAGTTCGCTCGGTTCGCGGATAGTAATACTTCGAGGAAACAACGCCGGTCCGCTCGGCAGTAGTACTCTCACCGAGCGACACCTCAAAGTCTTCACGAACTTGCGGCGGACCAAAGGAAGCAACCTGCCGACGGGCAACCTCAACACCGTCAACATCCACAAGCAATGTCCCATCGCTGCGATTCGTAAGCCTGAAGCAATAGTTCCCAGTTCGTCCAAGTGTGATCCGCTCGGGCGACTGGCTCCGGTTCGAGTACGTCACGGCGATCCTCGGCAGCTTGCCGCCGCTGGGAGCGTTGATGACCCGAACACGGCCGTAAACATAAGGAGCGGTAAGCCGTGGAGCATCAAGCGTGGCCATGAATCCAAACTCACCGCAGATATCATCCACCTGCCCGAACGACGCCGCAGCCGCAGCGAGAATGAAACCCACGGAAATACAAGCCCCGCGGGCGACGCCGATCATCTTTTCTACTATCACTTCAATGGCCATTTCGGGCATTATACATCCGTTACCGTCGCCGCAAAACGGAAATTCCCATTGCGGCCCGATCAAGGAGCACCAACGCATATGAACGAGAACATTTCAGTGGTCTTTAACGGCTTTCTAAATCTTCCGAACCTCGAGAAACTCGAGCTTGTGAACGCGATCAACGAGTATTTCGATTCGAACGACCGCGAGGCGATCCGCACAGCGGCAGACGAACGTTATGCCGCCATCGACCGCACATCGACGGAATTTCGGTGCAAATGCTGCGGCTCGGGGAGTTGACACCTCCGGCGTTTCAGAAAATACTTGGAGGCACAATGGCTGACATTTTCAGATTGACCGAGCGTCCCGACCCGGACGTTTTCTATTCACGCGGCGACCGCAACGACCCCCGGCTTGGCGATGCGGCCAGCCGCGAAGAAAAGGACTTTGACCAGGCCGATATCGTCATTCTAGGCTGCCCGCAGGACGAAGGCGTCCGGCGAAGCGGCGGCCGCGAAGGCTCAGCTCGTGCCCCCGAGGCGATCAGGCGAGAGTTCTACAAGCTGACGACCTTCAACATCAACGCTCGCGTCTTCGACCTAGGCGACGTGCGGATCGGCGACACGCTAGAGGAAACCCATGCGACCCATTGCGAAGTCGTGAAAACCGTTCTTGAAGCAAACAAGCGGATCATAGTTCTCGGCGGCGGCGGTGACATTTCCTATCCGGACGGTACAGCGATGGCCGAGGCGTTTGGAGCGGAGAACTGGATCGCGGTCAACGTAGATTCGCACATCGACGTGCGGGCGGACGAGCAGCGAAACAGCGGCACGCAGTTCAGGCAGCTTCTTGATGAGCGGCACCTTGACCCGAACTACTTTTACCAGGTCGGCTTCCAGACCCACTTCTGCTCGCCGGTCTATTACGACTACATTCGAAAGCTCGGCGTGCACCGGATAAGCCTTGAGTTGTTGAGATCGCGGGCCGGTGCAGATACTGAGATCAAGGAGCAGATTCGGCTCAACTTCATTAACCACAGCTCCAGCCTCTCGGCCTTTTTTGGCTTTGATCTTTCTGCGGTCCGAGCGGCCGACGCGCCCGGAGCTTCGTCGCCATCGCCGCTTGGGTTGCGGGCCGGTGAGTTCATTCAGCTCGTCAAGTACGCCGCGTCGCTTGCAAACACAAAGCTGATCGAGTTTACGGAGGTCAACCCAAACTTTGACCACGACGACCGGACCACAAAACTGGTCGCGATCGGTATGCACCGATTCTGTTCCGGAATTTCGCTATAGATATGGAAACGTCGGTTTTATATGAGGTCACAGTAACGGTCGAGAGTTCGCTCGCCGAGGCCTTTGCTCAGTACATGACAGGGCGGCACATCCCAGAGGTCATCGCTACCGGATGTTTTCTCCATGCAAGTTTTGTTACAGACAGAGCCGGGACATTTCGGACGACATACCACGCCGCTGACCGCTCGGACCTCGATCGCTATCTCAATGAATTTGCAGAGGGCTTACGCGATGATTTTGCGGCTCACTTCCCTGATGGCGTGGCTGTAAAGCGGCAAGAGTGGCAGAGCGTTGCGGAGTTCGGCGGCACAGGTGTCGACAAAACTCGTTAGATCTTTGACATTTCAAGCATACAAAGTGCTCAACTCCTTGACAGAAAAACATCGGTTTGGCATTCTTTACGTTCGCTTTCGTTTAGGCGAAGTGTAGGCACTTAGCTCAGTGGTAGAGCACTACCTTGACACGGTAGGGGTCAGCAGTTCAACTCTGCTAGTGCCTACCATTTTTATTTTGGTTCCGGCGAATCTCTTCCTAACCTCGATCCAGCTGCTAATTCATCTTTTTGAACTTACCGCGATACAAAAGCGTACTATTGGTATTCGGAGGTTTGAAAAATGATCGAAATCCTGGAATCATCAAAACATCTCGTAGCAATGAAGATATCCGGCAGCATCACGGCTGAAGATATCGAGCGAGCATATAAGGCGACGGAGGACGCACTTAAAGAAAACCAGCGAGTTTCGTTCTTCACGGAGATAGAAGATTCGATGTCGCTCACGCTTGAGGGCCTGCTCAAAGACCTCTGGGAAGCAGTCGGCCAGATCGGTAAGATATCGCGCTACTACCGCGCGGCCGTCGTTACGGATAAGGGCTGGATAGGTGCTGCCGCGCGGATCGAAGGTCTGGTTTTTTCAAATGTGGACGTCCGCGTTTTTCCACCGGCTGAAAGGGGAAAGGCACTCGACTGGGCTTCTGGGCCGCCGCCAGCGGTGACCGAGCCCGAACCGCCAAAACCCTCGATCCATATTTTGCATACAAACAGCCCGAACGTGATCGCTTGGGAAGTCGACGGGCGAATTCGTGATCAGGACATCAAAACGGCCGTCGAGCATATGAAGCCGCTCTTCGAGAAAGAAGGCAACATAAATGTACTGGCACGGATGAAGAATTATGGCGGTTTCGATCTTCTCGCGGTTCTCGATGACGACCTCATCAAGCTGAAGTTCAAAGCCGCGTCAAAGATCGAGAAATACGCGGTGGTCGGCGGAGCACCGTGGATGCGGAACTTCCTTGAGTTGATGAATGCCGTGATCTCAACGGACATCAAGGTCTTCGACTCTAACGAAGAGGAAAGGGCCTGGGAATGGGTCGGCGCTCAGCAGGCTGCATTGCCAGAATAGTCCGGTTTTGACTTGCTTTTACGCCTGCACAGGCTTATAATTTCAGGTTTTGGTAGATAGCGGCTAGGTTCTTGCTTGGTCGCCACAATTTTTCGGTAAGATGCTTTCGAAGAACTTTGCAGTTTTAACAACTACTACGACCCGCCTCTAATGGCGGGACATTCGCGGTCTCTATTTGAGTTCGCAAGGCAAAGTCGCTCTTATCGGATCTGATCATAGTTAAGTAGTAGGGTTGTAGGAGTGACGCATAGCGGTTCGGGGGCTTCCTGGTTCTAATGCTGATTCCTACAAGAAATGAGTGAACTGAACATCCAATTTGGTGATGCCGTCCGGACGATTCCCTCGCCGGCGACCGTCGCGGATGCCATCAAGGCGTTTGACCGCGATGTGCTTAAACGCGCTCTCGCGGCGAAGGTCAATGGAGAGGAAGTTGACCTCAACCGCGAGCTTCTCGCTGATAATGGGGTCATCGCGATCGAGCCGGTAACGGTCGATTCACGCGATGGGCTTGAGGTCATCCGCCATTCGACGGCACATTTACTTGCCGCTGCGGTCCTTGACCTTTTCCCGGGCACAAAGCTCGGTGTTGGTCCGGCACTGATGGAGGACCCGCGTTACGGCTACTATTACGACCTGATCGCTCCGCGGATGCTGACCGATGAAGATCTGCCGGTGATCGAAAAGCGAATGCGCGAGTTGGCAAAGCGCAATCTGCCCTATCGACGCGAGGACGTTGAGAAATCCCGGATACTTGATATCTTTGCGGAACGTGATGAGCCGCTCAAATGCGAACTGATCGACGAAAAGGTCGACGGCACCGCGAGCATTTATTACATCG
The DNA here is from genome assembly GCA_016716435.1 of Acidobacteriota bacterium. Lineage (NCBI taxonomy): Bacteria > Pseudomonadati > Acidobacteriota > Acidobacteriota bacterium. The sequence continues at coordinate 1,310,566 of JADJWI010000008.1, forward strand.
ATAACTCGCCGTTCATCGATTTTTGCCTTGGCCCGCACGTCCCGCACACCGGCAAGCTGAAGGCTTTCAAGCTTCTGGCCATTTCGGGTGCCTACTGGAAGGGCGATTCGGAACGCGAGCAGATGCAGCGCATCTACGGCACGGCGTTCGCAAAGCAGGAAGAGCTCGACGCCTGGGTCAAGCAGCGTGAAGAGGCCGAGAAACGTGATCATCGTAAGCTCGGACGTGAGCTTGACCTCTTCTCGATCCAGGAAGAATACGGCCAGGGTCTTATCTTCTTTCATCCCAAGGGCGGCATCGTCCGGAAAGAGATGGAAGATTATCTCCGTGACGAGCTTGTGAAACGAGGTTACGGAATGGTCTACACGCCGCACATCGCTAAGCGGCAACTCTGGCAGACCTCGGGTCACGAGGAGAATTACGCCGACAACCTGTTCGAGCCGATCGGTTTACCGGAATGGTTTGGCGAAGAAACGGAGTTCCGGCTGAAGCCGATGAATTGCCCGTTCCACATCGGAATTTATAAGTCGCACAAGCGTTCGTATCGGGAACTTCCGCTTCGTTATGCGGAACTGGGAACGGTTTACCGGGCCGAACTTTCCGGCACGCTCCACGGCCTGATGCGCGTCCGCGGCTTTACTCAGGACGATGCACACATCTTTTGTATGCCGTCGCAGATTGTGGACGAGATCGGCGACTGCGTCGATTTTGCATACGACGTGTTTCGGACCTTTGGGTTTGAGAAATTCAAGATCGAGCTTTCCGTTCGCGGCGGCGCGTACAATAAAGGCTACCTAGGCTCCGACAAAGATTGGATAGATGCCGAAGAAGCTCTCGTGAAGGCACTCGAGGCCCGCTCGATCGCCTATGAAAGGATCGAAGGCGAAGCGGCCTTCTACGGGCCGAAGATCGACATTAAGGTAGAGGATTCGATCGGCCGCATGTGGCAATTGACTACGGTTCAATTCGACTTCAATCTGCCGGAACGGTTTGAGCTTGATTACATTGGTGAAGATAATCTTCCGCATCGCCCCGTAATGGTGCACCGTGCCCTTTTCGGCTCGGTTGAACGCTTCTTCGGAGTCTTGGTCGAGCATTTCGCGGGCGCATTTCCGCTTTGGCTCGCCCCGGTGCAGGTAGCTGTGCTTCCGATCACCGACCGGATCAACTACTACGCTTCGGAGATAGCCGAGAGCTTGCGGGCAGAAGGCTTCAGGGTTGAGGCGAATCTCCGGTCCGACAAGATCGGTGCAAAGATACGCGACGCCCAGTTACAAAAGGTACCGTTCATGCTTGTCCTCGGCGACAAAGAGGTGGAAGATAATAAGATCGCGGTTCGCGAACGCAAGCAGGGAGATATCGGACAGATGTCTCTGGAAGAGTTCAAAGAGATGATCACGCTGCAACGAGCAATGCGTGCCCTCTAAGGAACGAGTTAGACCATTAGGAGGCTTATATCGCAAGGAGATTTGGTGGACGTAATTTCAGGCCGCGGCAGCGCGAACCGCTTCATCGTACAAACGAGCGGATCAGGGTGCCGTCGGTGCGTGTCGTTACCGATGACGGTGAAACGCTCGGGGTAATGGATACGCGAGATGCGATCGTTGAGGCGAGAAATCGCGGGGTAGATCTCGTCGAGATCGCCGCAAACGCGAAACCGCCGGTTTGCAAACTTATCGACTACGGGAAGTTTCTCTACGAGCAGAAGAAGCGAGCCCACGAAGCGAAAAAGAAGCAGGTCACGGTACAGGTCAAGGAGATCAAGTTTCGTCCCGGTACCGATGATCACGATTACGGCTATCGGATGGAACATGCCCGCGAATGGCTTGACGACGGCGACAAAGTGCGGGCCGCGATCGCCTTCCGCGGACGCGAAATGGCTCACCGCGAACTCGGAGCCAAGATACTCGCGAAGCTTACTGTGGACCTTGCTGACGTCGGAGATGTTGAGGTAGCGCCGAAGATGGAAGGCTATCAGATGTTTACGATCTTTTCGCCAAAGAAGTCTAAGACGGCCGAGAAGAAAGCGAAAGCAGAGGGGGCCGAAACCGCGAAGGAAGCAAAGAAGGATGACGAATAGATTGCATAAATTTAGAGTGTTACTTGCCGCCGCAGTAGTTTTTTGTGGTGCGTCGGTTGCTCTCGCCCAGTCTCCTTACACGTATTCGGCGGAAACGTATTCGACCATCGTAAAGTCCATCATCGCCGGTGTGGACGGCCGCGAACGTGGCGAGGCAATCAGAACCGAACTGCGAAAACACAACGTCAGGGTTTCGACACAGGGCTTTTCACAAAAGTCGAGAAGCGGTGCGAAGGTCGAGGGGTTGAATTTCTTGGCTGAGTACCCGAATCCGAACGCGAAGGTTGTAATTTTGCTCGGCGCCCATCTTGACCGCGCGGCAGTCGGCGAAGGGGCAATCGACAACGCCTCCGGTTCGGCCGCGGTGATCGAATTGTTCAAAGCGTTTCGGATCAACCCGCCGAAGAACATTCTAGTGAAAGCTGCTTTTTGGGATCAGGAAGAGGTCGGGCTTGTGGGGTCGCGTAATTACGTAGAGAACAACAAGGAACGATTGCCCGCGATTTATATCAACTTTGATGTGTTCGGTGCCGGCGATACCATCTGGCTTACCGCCGAAAGCGATGAGCTTGACCTTGCAAAGTCTTTCACGGCTTCTGCTCAAAAAGCCAAGATGAACTATCTGGTAAGCCGCGAGTATCCACCGAGCGATCACCTGAGTTTCCGAGTACCGGGTGTTCAGTCATTCTCATTCAGCCTCGGGCCGGATGGCGAAGCAAAGCGGATCATTAAACTACTCGGAGGCGAAGCACCTGCGAAGGGCGAGATGCCCGAGGTACTGACGGTGATACACACCGCCAACGACAATTTTTCAAAGATAGATGCAATGGCCGTAACGAAGGCGTTGCCGGTCATCGAGGCCGCGATCAGGAGTTTGGACAAATAGGTTAGGAGAAGAACGATAATGCCAAAATTAAAAACACACAAGGGTGCGGCAAAGCGTTTTCGCTCGACAGGGTCGGGCAAATTCAAACGCGGACATTCGCACGCTCGTCATATTTTGACCAAGAAAACGAGTAAGCGAAAACGTAATCTCGATATCGATACGATAGTTTCTGAGGGCGACCAAAAGCGGGTCGAGAAGATGCTGCCCTACGGAAGAGATTAATTGGTTTTGAGTCCCGCCTTCAGGCGGCCTCAGCTGGGAAGAGGGCCGGCTAAAGCCGGTACTCAAAACGAGAAAGGAGTGAAGAAATGCCAAGAGCAAAACGTGGTAACAAGCGTCTTGAGAAACGCAAAAAAATATTGGCCTTAGCCAAAGGCTATCGTGGAACAAAGTCGAAGCTGTACCGTTCGGCAAAGGAATCGGTTGAGCGTGCGCTTAACTTTGCCTACACCGGCCGCAAGCTGAAGAAACGTGATTTTCGCAGGCTTTGGATCGTCCGCATCAACGCGGCTTGCCGACTCAACGACATCAAGTATTCGCAGTTCGTGCACGGCTTGAATCTCGCCGGCATCGAGCTTGACCGAAAAGCACTCGCCGACATTGCCGTGAAACAACCGGAGGCATTTGCGGCGATCGCGGTCAAGGCAAAGGACGCCATCAGTAGCAATACTCAGGCAGCAGCCTAGGCTCATTTCGATTGAAAATTGGCGCTTCGGTTCAAGCCGAAGCGCCTTTTCCTATTCCCAGTTCCTCTTTCGCCTCGGCAAATTTTTCGACAGCAAAGGCGAGATCCTCTTTCGAGTGGGCGGCCGAGACTTGCGTCCTGATCCTTGCCTTTCCTTTGGGTACGACCGGGAATGAGAACGGGATGACGTAAACGCCTTTCTCCAACAGCGCCTCCGCCATTTTCACGGCTGGCCCGGCCTCACCAAACATTACTGGGACTATCGGATGCTCGCCGGGCAGAACTTCTAGGCCGACTTCCTGGATCTTTTCGCGGAAATACCGCGTGTTGTCCATCAGCTTATCGCGAAGCTCGGTTGATTGGTTGAGCAGATCGATCGCGGCGATGGATGCAGCGACGATCGGCGGTGCGACTGAATTCGAAAAAAGATACGGCCGCGACCGTTGCCTTAGCAGGTCGATCATTTCTTTCTTGCCGCTGGTGTATCCGCCGCTGGCACCGCCGAGTGCTTTGCCGAGTGTTCCGGTGATGACGTCGACGCGATCCATTACGTTGTGGTGTTCATGGACGCCGCGGCCGGTTTTGCCCATGAAACCTACGGCATGCGAATCGTCGACCATCACAAGTGCGTCATGCTTTTCGGCCAAGTCGCAGATCTCATCGAGCTTTGCGATGTAGCCGTCCATCGAGAACACGCCGTCGGTTGCGATCATCTTGTACCTAGCGGACTGCGCTTCTTCAAGCTTCGCCTCCAGGTCGGCCATGTCGCTGTTCTTGTAGCGAAATCGCTGAGCTTTACATAAACGCACGCCGTCGATGATGCTGGCGTGGTTGAGTTCGTCGGAGATGATCGCGTCCTCTTCGCCGAGCAGGGTTTCGAACAGCCCGCCGTTTGCATCGAAACAGCTTGTGTAAAGAATGGTGTCCTCGGTGCCGAGGAATTCGCTGATCTTTCGCTCAAGCTCTTTGTGGATCGCCTGCGTTCCACAGATAAACCGCACGCTCGAAAGCCCGTAGCCCCATTCATCAAGCGATCGCCTCGCCGCATCAACTATCGCCGGATGATCGCTCAGCCCGAGATAGTTATTAGCACACATGTTCAGGACCTCACGCCCGTTCACTTCAATATGAGCATCCTGCGGCCCCTCGATCACCCGCTCGTTCTTAAAAAGCCCCGCCTCGCGGATCTCACCAATCGTCTTCTCTAAATGTTGTTTGAAATCGCCGTACATATTTCTCTCGTCTCCGGAGGCACATTTTCGAGAAGCCGGACCCGCCAACGTCCTTTGCCCGGCAAAAATCGCCTCTGCTTCGTAGCATACCAAAAAGCCCGATTTTTCCCGACAGACGGTGCCCAAATCCAGATCTGCCGACTGCTGCCTTCGCCGGCCCGTCTTGTTTCATTTCTAAAAGCAGACCGCGCGTTTCTGAAACGGCTGAAACGAATGAAAGAAATGAAATGCCTGAAAGAGTTGAAACACTTGAAACGCCCGGGAGTTTTGAGTCCCGGCTTTCGAGAATTCCAAATTCCAAATTCCAGATTCGATGATCTGGAATTTGGAATATGGAATCTGGAATTAGAAAGTCCTGCCGTTTTGTTTCTAATAGGGCATCGCGCGTTCGCGAAAACATCGCGAACATCGCGAACAACGGAAACGCCTCGAACATCGCGAACATCGCGAACAACGTGTGTCGTCCTGAAAAAAGTTGACACATTTTGGTGGTAAACCTGGTATAGGTTTCCTGTTTTGTGTTGGTCCTGAATAAGGTTTACGTGCATCTCCTTATATTGGTTTTGAGTTTCACTCTCAGGCCGCGGCCTGAGAGTGAAAAGTTTTGGCCGGATAGTATTTCTTCCAGCGCTTCTTGAGCTCGCCGGTCCTGGCATGGGCCTCGGCCGGGGTGAGCATATCGATCGACAGATGCGGCCTCAGGTGGTTGTAGGTATTGACCGCCTGATCGATCTGCCGGGCCGCCTCGGAGAAGCTTTTGAAGCTTGTCCGGAGCAGTTCCTGTTTGAGAATGCCGTTGACGCGTTCGGCAATGGCGTTCTCCAGCGGGTCGCTCTTTTCGCTCATCGAGACCCGGATCTGTTTCCCGATCAGCTTCATGTACCGCGAGCTGTAGTATTGCAGCCCACGGTCCGAGTGGTGTATCAGCCCGTCGCGCTCCGGATTGTCCCTGAGTGCCATCCGCAGTGCCGCCGCCGGCCCTCTGGCCGTCAGGTCCTCGCTGAGGCAGTAGCCGACTATCTTTCGCGAGTAGGCGTCCGTGATCAGGCTCAGATAAGCAAACCCTTCCCGGACCCTGATATAAGTGATATCGCTGACCCACAATTGATTGCAGCGGGTCGGCTCGAAGCCCTTGCAAGATTCGGGAAGCTCTTCATCCAGAGGCCCGAAAACGTTGTCCTCGGACTTCGCCTCCTTCTCTTTCGGACCAGCATCGAATGCTCCCGCAAGAGGTCGTACAAAGCGTCGTGGCCGATCTCTACCGAGTGCTCGCGGGCAAACCCGCTCATCATGTGATGCAGCTTTCTTACACCGATCCGCTTTTGCTCCTTTCTCAGCCTTCCTACCTCCTGCAGCACGATCTCGGCTTCGAACGCCCTCTTCTCCACTCGCCGTTTCCCCTTGTAATATGCCTGTCTCGTATAGCCAAGCAGCCGGCAGGCCTCTCCCAGGCTTCTTCCCCTGCCGCTCTCTACCACTTTCCTCACCGCTTGGCCCCAGGTTTTTTTCTGATCGGTACCTCAAATCGATCTTCCGCGATGTCGATCATCGCATTCAGCAACTCGTTGTATAGCCGGGCCTCCTCAAGCTCCTTCCGCAGCCGCCTCACCTCCGCCGACCCGCCCCTAACCGCCGACCCAGAAGACCCCGATCCTCGGACCCTCTCTCCCCCATAACCTCCTTCCTCACTCGGCTCCCGGCCCCTTATCCATCTGTGTACCGTCGACGCCGAAACCCGGTATATCCTTGCCAACTCCCGCATCGATATCCCACCTCTCCGATACCTCTCAACTGCCTCTCTTATCATCTCTTCTTCTTGTTTCATCTGTTCCCTTTTACCTGTAAACCTATTTCAGGACAAGACAACGGAAACGACCCGATTGATATTGGTCTTTGGACTTCGGTCTTTGGGCTTTGATCTCCGGCTGCCAGCTACCTGCTGATCGCTGATCGATTTGCCCAACCGACCGTCGGCTATCGTCGACTTCCCTCCGACATTTGACCTCCGGGCACAGAGCTCCAGGTAACCTGGGCTGAGATCGCCTTTCCCGCAAAGATGAAAAGGCTCAAAGGGACCGCAAAGGCCGTTCTCCCGAAAATTGTCTGCTGTCCACTGTCCGTTATCCATCGCCAGATACCAGTCTCCATTTTCCGCATTGGCAAGCCCGCGGTAAATGGTGACCCGTGCGATCTGGAAGATATGGATGAAATGGAAGAAATGGAAAAAATGGAGGGAATAGACGGACGGTCGCTTAATACTATGTAATCATTCGCTCGCCTATTGAGAAACACAGGGCCTTCAAGTCACTATGTGCATCCTGCGGGACCTTAATTCACCCGCTTAGGCTTATAAAGCCCTGCCTTGCGGATGTCGATAAAATTGTTCGCTAAGCGCTGATCAAAACATCCGTACACCTATTATTCACGTTTTCAGTGATGCCGGATCCTGTCTGTTGGAGAAGAACGAAAGGACTTCAATTATTTGTTCGTCGTAATTGACTCGATAATACAGAGTGTTGAAACGCAAAACGACTGCTCGGCGGATTCCGCCTGCTTGGGCAGTCTCCGGATACATTAACGGATTTCGGGTGATGTGACTAAGCGTTGACTCGACCGCGTTGGCCAAGCGTGCGATCTCAGCGTCGGTAAAGTTCAATTGCAGATATTCGACTGCCTTTTCAAGTTCTTCGAGGGCGTGGTCGGTCCAGAGAATCCTATAACCACTTCTCATATTTCGCTCTCGCCTCGGAATGCGGTCTTAAACGTCCTGAATCCGCATCTTTGACACCAAGTGCGATCGATTCTTTTTCGGCCACGGATATTTCGTTCCACCAATCGCTAACGCTGTCGTCCCGAAGTTTCGATACCTTTTCTATCAGCGAAGGGTCATCGATCACCGATAGCCACTGAATCAGCTCGATCTTTCGTTCTTGTAAGTTTGTCGTCGCCATAGAGAAATCGTATCACACCTTGGCATCCTGCGGGCTGTCTATTACACGCTCCGATTTATAAAGCCCCGCCTCACGAATTCCGTCGATCATGCTCTGTAAATGTTGTTTGAAATTTGAATATATATTCTTTATGACCATGTCAGCCTGCCTCAAGCGTCACGAAAAAGACTTCGTCACCGGCATTAGTCGCACTTTTGCATAGTTCGCCAAACTCCAGCAAAAATCCGGCCAGGTCCATCCTGTTTATTTCCGTATCCTGCCATGCCCCTTCATCCCATGGTGCCGACGCATCTAGCAACGACTCATGTTCCCCTTTCCCGATACATTCTTTTAACTCCGAATTGACTTGAAAAAACTCCGATCCATCAGTAAGTCTGTGGCCTGTCGGAATGGACTCAAACTCTTCACTAAGGAATATCGTTGATAGAAAGTCTATGCGCTCGCGACTAGAGAGTCCCCCAACCACCGGCTTACCTTCTTCAAAACGGTCGAGTATGTCTGCTTCACTTCTCATCGCGATCAACTCGCCCGGCGAAGCGGTGAAAAAGTAGGTAAACATTTCTACGCTGTTGTTGTCGATTTCTTCGGGGTTTCTTTGATGTGGGACGCGTTTGTCCAGGCGGCGGTTTTGCCGGTGTTGGATATATAGACGTTGCGGACGATGCCATCACGGGGAAAGAGCCAAATGAGATTAACCCCAAACGTTTGTGTTGTCATAACGTTACTCCAGTTGCATTATACGCCAAAAAACCCAGTCGCTATCGCTCCCGGTTCTGACTTTAGATCTCCTCAAAATCAAGGACGACCTTGCCGCAGTTTCCTTCTTTGATGGCGGCGAAGCCTTTTTCGAAGTCTTTGTAGGAGTAGCGGTGGGTGATGACGGGAGAGATATCGACGCCGGCGTCGAGGAGGTTCGACATTTGGTACCAGGTCTCGTACATCTGGCGGCCGTATATGCCTTTGATGGTGATCATATTGAAGATAACGGTCTTCCAGTCAATGGCGAACTGTTCGGCCGGGATGCCGAGGAAGGCGATCTTGCCGCCGTGGAACATGTTGGCGAGCATGTCCTTAAAGGCGACGGGGACGCCGGACATCTCCATCCCAACGTCGAAGCCTTCTTTCATCCCAAGCTCTTTCTGGACGTCCTTGATCGATGTCTTGCTGACATCGACGGCACGCGTAACGTGGCCCATATTCTCGGCAAGCTGAAGCCGGAAGGGGTTTACGTCTGTGATAACGATGTTGCGGGCGCCGGCGTGTTTTGCGACCGCGGCGGCCATTATGCCGATCGGGCCGGCACCGGTGATGAGGACGTCTTCACCAAAAACTTCGAACTCAAGCGCGGTATGAACGGCGTTGCCGAAGGGGTCAAAGATCGCCGCTACGTCCAGATCGACGCCGGGCTTGTGCTTCCAGATGTTGGTGTGCGGAACAGCGATAAACTCGGCAAAGCCGCCGTCCATATTAACCCCGACTCCGCGCGTATTGGCGCACAAAGCCCGCCGCCCGGCCATGCAATGGCGGCAGCGGCCGCAGACCAGATGGCCCTCAACGCTGACAACGTCGCCGGCGGCAAAATCAACGACGTTCGAGCCGACATCAACTATCTCGCCGACAAATTCGTGGCCAATTATCGTCGGCACCGTGATGGTCGCCTGTGCCCAGGCGTCCCAGTTGTAAATATGGAGGTCCGTGCCGCAGATGCCGCCACGCTTCACGCGGATCATCACATCATTGATACCCATTGCGGGCTCGGGCACATCCTCTATCCAAAGACCGGGCTCGGCCTTGCTTTTAACAATAGCTTTCATTTATGATCTCACTTTACGGGGCCGAAAAGCCAATGATATCAGAGGTACGGACGCCGGTCGAAGGTCCGCACCGCGAACCGCGGCGGCCGATTCGGATATTTCCTTCTGTCCTGTATTTTCTCGCGCGACTTCGGTTATCCTTAGTGTTTATGTCTGATGCGAATCAACATATCGAAGCGGCGAGGACGGCATTTGCCGAGGCCTTTTCTCCGTTCGATTCACTTGACCTAAATGGCGGCGGCCTTGCCGACGCCGAGGCGAAGCTCCGCGAACTCGGCGAGCTAAAGGTCCGCCACACGGGCAAGAAATCTGCCCTCGCCGAGGCGAAAAAGATGATCGGGCGCGTCGCCCCGGAGGAGCGGTCCGACTTTGGCCAGGCGGTTCAGGCCGCCGAAAAGGAGATCACCGATCGGCTTGAAAAGGCCGAGACGGAGCTTAATGTATTCATCACGTCGGCTCGTATCGAACGCGAGCGGCTTGATGTGACGATTCCCGGCCGCCGGCCGCGGACCGGCCATCTGCACCCGATCACGATACTACGGCAAAAGATCGAGGACATCTTTGTCTCGATGGGCTACGCGATCGAGGACGACCGCGAGATAGAGACGGACTATTATAACTTCGACGCGCTGAACATCCCCGAGGGGCATCCTGCCCGCGAGTCGCAGGACACGTTCTACACGACCGGCGGCTTTGCATTGCGTTCGCAGACCTCGACCGTCCAGATCCGGGCGATGGAACGACGCGGCGTGCCGATCCGCATCATCGCACCGGGCAAGGTCTTTCGCCGCGATACGCCGGACATGACACACGTGCCGATGTTTCACCAGATCGAAGGCCTCTGCGTCGATAAAGGCATCACGATGGCGCACCTGAAGGGCACCGTCACCGAATGGCTCAAGCGGCTCTTCGGCGAGGACACCGTCACGCGTTTCCGCCCGTCGTACTTCCCTTTCACCGAGCCCTCGGCCGAGTTCGATTTCTCGTGCTTCGTGTGCCACGGAAGTGGAAGGGTGAGCAGCGAGCAGTCAGCAGTGAGCAGTGAGAAAGGCGAAGATGGCGGCGAACTGCTTACCGCTCACGGCTCACAGCTCACTGACAGGTGTCGGCCCTGCAAGGGCTCGGGCTGGATCGAGCTTGGCGGGTCGGGAATGGTCCATCCGAATGTGCTGCGTTCGTGCGGCGTCGATCCGGCAGTCTACTCGGGCTTCGCCTTCGGCTTCGGCCTCGAACGCATGGCCGCGATGATGTTCAACATCGACGACATCCGGCATATGTTCGAGAACGACGTGCGTTTTCTTGAGCAATTCCGGTAGAATCCGGCCTGGAAACCAAGCGAGCGGGGCGAGGAGGCATGAAATGTCCAAGTTATTCCGATCAAAAGCGGGTTTTGCAACAGCGGGGCTTTATTTGCTTGTTACATTGCCGTTTATTGCGGCGACGGCGGTGTTTTTTCTAGTCCGTTACTACAATAATAACCAGCCCGTTCCCCCGTTCGAGGAACCGCTCAGCATCGTCTCCTTTGCATTAACGCTGCCGTGGTCGATCGGCGTGACCATATTGGGGATAATCATCCACGGTGGGCAAGGGATGCATACGGGAAGACTCGTAATTATCATTGGTCTGGTTGTTTCGGCGATAATTAACGCCTTGATCCTCTATTTATTGGCATTTGGGGTGTCGAGCGCGGTTAAACACCTCTACAACGCCGGCAATCCGAAACCGAAACCGTAACCGCAATGTTCGCTGCGTGCTGGAACATTGCGAGACTTTAAAATATAAATGAACATCAGTTACAATTGGCTCAAAGAGCTCATCGATATCGACCTTTCTGCCGAGGAAACTGCGGCGGCTCTGACGCGCGTGGGGTTGGCGGTCGAGGGGATCCATCCGCATAAGGGCGACCTTGTTTTGGACATTGATCTTACGTCGAACCGCTCGGACTGCCTTTCGCATCTCGGTGTCGCCCGCGAGCTCGGTGTGATAACCGGACGGTCGCTCAAGGCTACGAGCGGGTCGGCGGCGGCGGGCGATGAGCTTGACGCGGTTCCCTTTCCTTCGGTTCTTGCGCCTGAGGTCGTGCGGGTTGATGCTCCCGAGTTTTGCAATCGCTTCACCGCCCGGGTGATCCGCGGCGTAAAGATCGGCCCTTCGCCTGAGTGGCTGGTCGATCGGCTTGAGGCTCTCGGTGAGCGTTCGATCAACAACGTCGCCGACATCACTAACTACGTAATGCTCGAGCTCGGCCAGCCGATGCACGCCTTTGACCTCGATAAGCTTGCCGAAAAGCGGATCGTCGTCCGCACCGCTCGAGCCGGCGAAACGATCACGACGCTGGACGAAATTGAGCGAACGCTCGATGAAACGATGCTCGCCATCTGCGACGCCGAACGGCCGGTTGCGGTCGCCGGTGTGATGGGCGGCATCGAAAGCGGCATCACCGAGACGACGACAAACGTTCTTCTCGAGGTCGCATATTTCAAACGCGAGAATATCCGCCAAACCTCGCGGAAACTCGGCCTCGCGACCGAGGCGAGCTATCGCTTCGAACGCGGCGTCGATATCGAAAACCTCATCCGTGCCTCGGACCGTGCGACGGAGCTGATCGTTCAGCTCGCCGGCGGTGAGGCCGCGGACATCGTCGACGTCTATCCCGAACGTCAGCCCGAGCGGACGGTTCGTTCGGCAGATGTCGCGTCGGCCGTCAAACGGCTCACTGGGCTCGATGTTGCGGCGGATGAATGTGAACGGATACTCTCGGCTCTCGGCATTGCCCGCATCGGCGATGGCGAATATACGTCGCCGACCTGGCGGCACGACATCGCCATCGAAGAAGATCTGGTGGAAGAGGTCGCCCGCCACGCGGGCTATGAGAATATCAAGGACGAGCTGCCGCCTGCCTTCGGTGCTGGCGAGTATCAGGCAAGCGAGGTTCGGAAACGCCGCCTCCGCGGTGCACTCGTCGAGCAGGGCTTTGACGAGGCCATCGCCTATAGCTTCATTGACGTCCGCCACGATGATCTTTTCGCAGCGGTCCCCGAGTTCCTTCGCGAAGGCGGCGAGGAGAAATTCGTTACGCTGAAGGATTCCGTCATCGAAGGCTCCGTTCGAATGCGGCCGACGCTTATCCCGGGCCTGCTCGGTGCTCTGCGGCTCAATTTGAACCACCAGCGACGCGACGTAAAGCTCTTCGAGATCGGCAAAGCATTTGCCGCTTCCGGAATGGGCGAACTCCCGACCGAGCGTGAGCTTTTCACGATCGCCGTGACCGGCGGCGAAGTCCATGAGGACCGGGCGATGCCCGCCCGACAGCTCGATCTTTACGATGCGAAAGGTGCGGTCGAGGCCGCTCTCGAGGCCGCCGGGGCCGCAGATTGTGACTACCGTCCAGCGGAGATCTCGCATTTGCGGGCCGGACAATCGGGCGAGGTCGTGAAAGATGGTCGCGTTGTTGGAACCTTTGGCCGGCTAAATGAGGAAATCGCAGCCAATTACAAGTTTAAGCAGCCTGTATATGTTGCGGAGCTCGATCTACAAACGATACTCGCGGAACCGAGCGAGCCGGCTGTTTACACGCCTTTATCGCGGTTTCCTGCGGTCGTACGCGACATTTCGTTTTTGGTCCCGCGTTCGCTGACCTTTGCGGAGATTCAAAGCTCCGCCATCGGAGCCGACGCAACGAACCTCCGGGCGGTCTCGTTCGTCGATATTTTTGAAGGCAAGGGACTTGCCGATGATGTCCGCTCGCTGACGATCCGGCTCGAATTTCGCAGCGATGAGCGAACGCTTACCGACGCCGAGGTCGATGCGGAGTATTCGGCCGTTCTTACAAAGCTCAAGCATGAGCTTTCACTGGAGCCTCGAACGTAGGCTTGAAACATACAACTTGCAGTTTGGTGAAAAAATTTGGATAATCATCGTCACGCGATCAGCCAAAACCTCTCACCTGGAGTCAATCGGATGAATGGTCTAACGGGAATGGAGAAATTCTCGCATCTCGAGGATAAGATTTACCTCACCATCGAGTTTGCAAAAAAACTTCGTGAAGAGAACGACAAGCTCGAAAAAGAGCTCGTTGACCTTCGCAGAGAAAAGCTCGGCTTTGACCGAGAGCGGATGCGGCTCGAGGAAAAGATCGAATCGCTGCTCACCGAGCGCGATGCGATCCAGCTCAAGGTCGAGGCCATGCTTGAGGCAATGACGATACTCGATACCGAGGTTGCCGCTGCGGTCGGGAGGGTTCAGTGATGGCTGTCGGGCGTGAGGACGGAGGTTCGGCCGAGCAGGCGATCCGCGTCGAGATATACAATCAGACGTACAGCATTCGCTCGGATGGCGACAACGAGTATATCCAGAAACTCGCTGACTATGTCGATTCGAAAATGCGGGACATCTCTTCCGGAACGCTCACTGTCGATTCGCTCAAGGTGGCGATCCTCGCCGCTCTTCACATCGCCGACGAACTCCATCAGCATCAACATCAGAACCAGCAGACCGATGCTCAGCTTGCCTCGCGAAGTGCCGAATGTTCCGAAATGCTCGACCGGATTTTGAAGCACAAAGACATCGTTCCGCAGGAGCTCGAGTCGGACCGTTCGATGTAGTTTACTCGCCGCTTTTTTTACCTTCGTATTTCTTTATTTCCACTTCCCTGAGTGCTATAGTTTTTCTAGGCGGCGAGCAATGACTGCCTAGTGCGTCACCAAGCGCAACTATAATTGAGCCAACACTTGAATTGAGGGAGGCTGATGCCGATTTCAGTGCGGCCCCCTACGCGGGAAGCCGCCGGAGGATGAGGCTTCGATGCATCGAAAGATGCAGAAGGCCACCCACCTGTTAAAAGCAGGTTCAATTCATGCGTTTGGAACGGCTCAGGCGGTCGCTCGCTGCCTTTACTTTTCTAAGAGGGTTTGTTCGGCCGCTGCGGCCTCGCTCTCAAGCTCCAACCTGATTTCTTCCGTAGCCTGTGCTTCCTGCAGTGCGAGAGGCAATTCAGATGAACGAGCCGAGAGCCGCTTCATCGCGAGCTCGGTTCCGGCGAGGCTGCCACCGCGAAGCACCGCCGCCTCGATCATCTGCAAGCGGGCCTCGGCCTCGCCGAGCATTCCCTGGGCGTCGGCGTTGATCTTGCCGATCTTGTCCGCGTCTTTCCTTATCGATTCGAGAAACTCTGACTGTCGCTCGGTCTTTAGCTGGCGGAGTTTTGATTCGCGGCGTTTTGTTTCACTAAGTTTCTTGCGCGTGGCCCTTATTACACGCGTCGCGGTCAATCGCGAGGCAAGCGTTTCGCGATAGGCATCGGCAAGCAACGGTTCATTCCGCTCCATTTCCTTGAGGGCACGCTTCTCTTGGGGTTTGAGCTCGTGGCGGAACCACTCGACCTCGTTCGCCTTTATGCCGTCAACGGCGATCATTTCCCTGATCTCCGCTCGCCACCGCGAATATTTATATCCAAAAATACCCGAAAGTATCGCTCCTTTGAGAAAACCGATCGCAGTTATCAGGAATCCAAAAAACAAGATCGTAGCCGCGACCGGAGGCGAAGAGGCGAACAAAACAAAAAGAATTGCAGAGACGATGACGGGAAGCAGCGTCAAAACGACCGGCGAGGCAATGGCCGCAAGCCGCAAGTTTCGCCCGCGTGCAAGCTCGCGCGGCTCGATATCGTATTTTACCGGAAGTTCGCTCATTCCCGATTAACTTTACAAACACTGCCGTTCTAATTCAAACTAAGGCCTGTAAAGATGAGCAAGGAACGAAATGGTTTTGCGTTTAATGATGTGCGGCCGCGGGTGGCGGTGCTGTTCACCTTCGTTCTGATCGCCTCGGGCTTTCTCACCGCACAGGCACAGGACCCGCAAAACAGTCAGGCGAGAACCGTTTCGATCCCGATCTCGATCTACACTCAGCAGGAACTCCGCACCGGGCAGCAACAGGAACTGGTCGAGGTCGATCAGTTGCTCGTTCGCGAGAACGGTATGGACCAGACCATCCTTTCGATCCGCAGCATCGACGAGGCTCCGTTGGCCCTTGCCGTGCTGATTCAAGACGACCTTGCGACCGAGTTCAATCTGCAATTAAAAGATGTTGCCAGCTTCATACGCGGGCTTCCGAAAGGCTCGCGTGTGATGGTCGGATATCTTCGTTCCGGAACGATCCAGATCCGGCAGAGATTTACGACAGACCTCGAGAAAGCGGCAGGGGCTCTCAGGATAGTCGCGTCGAGTACGGCCGTTTCGCCCCGCAGCCCCTATGACGGCGTCCTCGACGCACTCAAACGCTTTGATTCGCTGCCGGCCGGACGCCGGGCGATCCTTATGGTTTCGGACGGTGTTGATGCTTCGCAAGGCTTTTTCGGCGCTACGCCGAGCCAGAGCGTTGACCTCGACCGAGCGATCTTTAACGCACAGCGAAAAAGTGTTTCGGTCTTCTCGATCTATTCTCCGACAGTTTTGACGGACAATCGAAACACGCAGCTTGCCTTATTTGGCCAGGGTTCGCTTGATCGGCTCGCGAAGGAAACCGGCGGCCGTGCATTCTTTCAGGGCCAGATCGCTCCGATCAACTACGACCCGTTCTTCCGTGAGCTCAAGCTTCTGCTCGACAGGCAGTTTCTGCTCACCTATCTCTCTACAAATACAAAAAAGGGCTTTTATCGTCTTGATGTAATAAGTACGAATCCGGACGTCCGCATCGTTCATCCAAAGGGCTACGTTTACCGTTAATTATTTGACCGCGCGTTTGCAGATCGGGCAAACCGGAACATCCTCTTTCAAAAGAAGTCCGATCCAGAAAAACACTACCGTGAACAAGAGTAGGGTTCCGAAGACGATCCAGCCCGCGGTCGAAATGCGCCGTTCGTTCACGGGCAGAAAGTGTGTGCCGCAGAATGGGCATCGGTAGTTGCCCGAAAGGTCTTTCGGCCCGGTGTAGGCGAGGGCTCCGGCGTGAGGAGCTAAATGGGTCTCAAGAAGTGGCGAGGTTCGCTGTTTGTAGTCAAGACTGACGGTCCGTCCTTCGGCTTGGGTCTGGTACTCGTCCGTCTTCCAGGCATACGGCCGCGGCGGAGCCTGGTCGAAATCAACCTCTTGCCGCAGAGCCATCCTCGCTCCGCAAAATCGGCAGAACTGGCTTTCATCGGCATTTGTTTTGCCGCAATTTTGACACTGGATCACAACCTTAGCTACGAGCAACTATGAACCGAGGTTCCCGCCACGTTCAAAAGCGAATGCGTTCACCGCTACGGATGGCAGTATACACCGATTCGACCAACTCGACCGACCGAAATCCGTCATCGGCGGTCACGGGCGGCTCGCTGCCGGACAGTATCGAATCGATAAAAGCCCGATCTTCCTGAACGTATCCCCAACGCTCCTCTTTCTCGGTCATATGAAAAGAAAGCGTTTCAAAGTTGGCGTCCATTCCGCGTGAATCGAGAAGCCGCTCCATTTCTTCGGTCATTATCGTTCGGTGGTGACAGAAGACCTCGATCCGCTCGAACGGAAAATGCCAGCTCGCGTCCGACGAAGATGCGAACGTGCAGTGAAAGCCGTTCTTAAACTTGAAGATGATCGAAAATTCATCAAGCTCCGGATATTCGTGCTGCGACCCGTAGGCTACAAGCTCTTCGATCTCGCCGAACTGGAACCGCATCATATCGAAGAGGTGGATGGTCGTCTCATAAAGAAAGCCGCCGGTCACATTCACATCGCCGGTCCAGACCGGATTCTTCAGCTCACCGCGGTTCATCTTTATGTGGGCAGAGTGGGCCGTGTCGTTACCGAGCAGCTCCTTCAGCGTCGCATAGACCGGTGCAAAGCGGCGATTGTGCCCGACCTGAAAGACGCCCTTGCCGTTGAGAGCCGCGTCGCGGAGTTCGCTCGCGTCTTCAATGCCGATAGCGAAAGGCTTTTCGCAAAAGACATGCTTCCCTTCCGCGATAGCGTGCAAGGCGATCTCTTTGTGCGTCTTGTTCGGTGAGCATACAAGAACAGCGTCGCAGTTCTCCATCAGCTCATCACGCGACGAGCAGACCTTGCCGCCGATGCTCTTGGCGGTACGCTCCGCCCGCTCCGGGACGATATCGTACAACGCCGAAACCTCAACACGCTCATCGCGCGTATAAATCCGCCCGTGAACATTGCCGATATACCCGGTTCCAACGATTCCAATTCGAACTTTACTCATTATATTTCCGACAACGGATCAGCACTGATTCCCACAGATTCTGATCGATTCTCCGACAAAACGATCCGTGAAGATCCGCGAAAATCCGTTGTAAACCTTCCTACCAAATTCCTCCGGCGGCGTATTTGCCCAGCCCAAGTGCCTTTTCGGCGGCTTCTTTCGCCTCTTTTGCGACGACGAACGGATCGCGCTCCCAATATTCGGGGCGAAAGATCTCAACGCTCGCCGGGCCTTCGTAGCCGATCTTGTCTAGTGTTTCTTTCATCTTTGCGATGGGCAAAACACCTTCGCCGGGATATAGCCGCTTTGAGTCGTTCAATTCGTCCTTCGGCAGATCTTCGGCACCGTTGATGTGAAAAATGAAGAGCTTTTTCGGGTCGAGGCTCTCGAGCGCTTCCCAAGACGAGCTCCCGGCATAGAAATGATACGTGTCTATGACATTTCCGACGCTTTCGCGCCCGACCAGATCGACGATCTTGCTGCCGAGATCGAGCGTCGTCACCGAATTCCCTGCCTCGCCCAGAAACTCAAAACCGAGCTTGATGCCGTGCGGTTCGGCAATATCTGCCAGTTCATTCAAGACGCGGACCGATTCCGCGATCGTCTCTTCGTCGGTCTTCGGCCCCTGCCGCAATGCACCGGGCACGGAGAGAACATACGGGCAACCGATCGCCGCTGAAATGGCCGAGAGCTTTTCGCACTCGGCTTTGATCGCGGCGTAGTCCTCGTCCGAACGCCAAGTAATATGCTCAAGCGTGTTGATCGAAAGAACCTCAACGCCAGTCTCCTTTAGCAGCCCGATCAGGTCTTCAACCGAGTGCACGTCAAGATAGTCGTAAAGCTTATTCGAACGCAGTTCCACCATCTCAAACCCCGCCGCCGCCGCCGAGCGGATGTCCGTCTCGAGGTCTGCGGTCATCGTGGTCGCGCCATTGATCGCCAGTCTCATAATCTCTCCTCTTGCTCAAAAGCAAAGCCAGATTTTAGCACGCCGAATGCCGCTGAACATAAGCAGCAACCATGCTCGGCAACCCCAAACATTGCCATTACGTCCAAACATCGGTTAACCTAGGGCTTTGGCCCCTGCCCGCTTTAAATTCCGTAAGAATATTATGAGGTTTGTACTATCTTCACTTGTTTTCGCCCTATTACTTTCGATCGCTTCGCTCGGCCAGTCGTCCGACGCCGCTCTGAGGCGGGCAATCGACGCCGACAACGCTGCAAAGATCGAATCCGGTGGAAAGTTGCCTGTGATGGCCGCCGAGGAGCACCTCTCGCGGGCGGAAACCTACATGGCTAACCGCTTGTTTCCCCAAGCTCGAGAGCATTGGGCGATCGTGCTTGCGACTTATCCGGAACATGCCGGAACGCCGAAGGCTCTCTTCGGCACGGCCCGCTCGTTTATGTGGGAACGCGAGTACCTGAAGGCGGTCGAGTGGTTCGATCGGCTCTTAAAAGATCATTCGATGAGCAAAGAGGGCCGCGATGGCCTCTCCTTCAAAGGGGCAAGCTACGTTCGTGCCGGCAAGAATCTTGAGGCCGCCCGGACCTATGAACAATACACGGTGATGTTCCCGACGGGCGAGCGGATCGAGTCGGCTTATCTCAACATCATTGACGCCTACCGCGAGGCTGGCGAATACGCAAAAGCCGCCGAATGGGTCGAAAAGGCGGTTCGCGAGTTTCCCGGTAAGACCACTGAGGTCAATGCTTTACAGGGTTTGGTCCGAATGGAACTTTATCGCGGGCGATGGAATGAAGCCGCGGCGGCGGCGGATCGAATGCTCGCGGTTCGAACCTTCGCGGGTTCGATGACGTCCGCTGACGAAGCTCGTTTTCTGAAAGCCTATGCCCTCGAAAAGGCCGGGAAGGAAGCCGAAGCTTCGGCCATTTTCTCGTCGCTCCCGCAAACGAGCACCTCCTATTTTGGCGGGCTCGCGGCCGAGCGAAACGTTGCGTCGCCGGTTAGAAAGACGGCAGCCGTTTCGTCGGGGATGTATTCTCAATATCCTTCGCCTTTCCGTGCGCAGGTCTTGAAGCACGCTACAAAGCAGCGGATCGACCCCCGATTTGTCCTTGCAATAATGAAGCAGGAAAGCTCATTCCGCCCAACTGCAAAATCGCCGGCGGGTGCTCGCGGCTTGATTCAACTAGTCTTCGATACGGCAATCAAATATAAGGACGAGGCCGGATATCCGCGACTGCAGCCGGACGATCTTTACGATCCGGAGACTAACGTTGCCATTGGGTCGATCTATATCCGTAAGATCAAGGATGAATTCGGCGGGCTTTACGAGGCCGTTGCGGCAAGCTACAACGCCGGCGAAGACAACGCGGCACGTTGGCTCAACCGGACGAAGCCGAAGGATCCGGGACTATTTGCCGCCGAGGTCGGGTTTGCAGAAACCAAGAATTACGTGTTCAAGGTGATGAACAACTATCGGGTCTATCGCGAACTTTACGACGAAAAGCTGAATCGCCGATAACCTCGTGCGACGACCGAAAATGAAAAATGCCCGGCAATTTGCAAACGGGCATTTTTTCGTTTCTCGATATTGCTGATCTATGGACAGGCCGTCTTGCGCCAGCCGACCGGGCCTTCCATACACTGAAAAAGCTGACCGACGCTGTTGAGTGTGAACGACTCATCCCCCGCACCGTTCGTGCTTAGCTCGAGTCGATACAACTTGCCTAGCACCGATTCATCATCCTCGAGCAGGCGGGAAACAAAAACGACCGTGACGTTCTTCTCCGCGACTTCGCCGAGGCGGTAAACGCTGAAATCGGGTTCGTCGCCGACCTCAATGCTAAGCTCAGTGAGCATTTTCACGGCACATTCTTCAGGGTTCCCAACGCATTCTGCCGGTGCGGTGAGCTCGATGGCGTCCCAGCGTTCCGGCTCGGTCACGAACTTGGAGAATTTCTGTTGTGCCAGAGCGTTTGTCGATAGCAAGGCGATGGTGAATACGAAGAGCGCGAAGAGTGTGAATTTTTTCATTTATTTCCTCCTGTGGTGTTGAAGAGATCTAGGTGATCGGGGGAAACAACCGGGAACGTTTAGCGAAGGATCCGGTCATAAACGGGCAACTCGCGAAGTCAACGGAATCTTACCAGGCTGATTTTTTTGAGTGGTCTCGGCGAGTGTTGCGTGCGAATTGTTGAAGAGTTCGGGTCAGTCAAGCAGGCCAGACTGTGAATCACCTCTAATAATAGTACATTTTGCTGGCTTTTTGCAATATTTTCCCGAGAACGCATCTTAGGCAAGGTTCGCCGGCCGAGTTTTTTTGAAAATTGCGGACAGGAGTCTAAAATATCCGTATGAGTGAATCTGAAAACTTGCCGATGAATTTCGGCGGCATTGATGAGGTCGAACTATCATCGTTCGATCAATCAAGGATACTGATCTGGCCGGTCTCGTACGAGGGCACCGTGTCATTCGGCACCGGAACCGGGCGCGGGGCGATGTCGATCGTCGATGCCTCGCGCAACATGGAGCTCTACGAGGAAGAGACCGATACCGAGCCATTTCGCGTCGGTATCCATACGCTTGATGAGTTCAAGCCCCGGCCGACGCCCGATGAGATGATGGCGGCACTTTACGACGAGGCGAAACGGTTGGTCAGTGCCGACAAGTTCCTCTGCATGATCGGCGGCGAGCATTCCGTCTCCGGCCCCGTCATTAAGGCCCACGCCGAGAAATACCATGACTTCAGCGTTCTTCAGATCGATGCCCACGCCGATCTCCGCGACACCTACGACGGCACGCCGCATTCGCATGCCTCGATAATGGCTCGGGTCGTCAGAGATATGCGGATCCCCTCGGTGCAGGTCGGTATTCGTTCGCTTTCGGCGGAAGAGGCGATCGCGATCGCCGACGGGCTGCCGACAAAGATATTCTGGGCTCGCGACGTCGCAGGCAAGACCGACTGGATAGACGAAGCGGTCGCCGGCCTTTCGGATAATGTGTACCTGACCATCGACATCGACGGGCTCGACCCCTCAATAATGCCGACGACCGGAACACCCGAACCGGGCGGGCTCGGCTGGTACGAAACGCTCGAGCTGATCAAACGCACGGCAGAGAAAAAGAACATCGTCGGGATGGACCTGGTCGAGTATTCGTTCAACGACCTTTTCGACGCCCCCGCGTTCCTGTGTTCGAAGTTGATCTACAAGTCGCTCGCGTATGTTTTTCGGGACTCGCTTTCGCGTGTTGCCGGCGCGTAACGCATCCCGATTGGACGGAATTTTCCGAACCATTAGTGCCACAAGGTCGTATTGATTTGTTACAGTAGAACTTTCGCATCGAAATTTTGACGGATCATCTTGATCGAGTTTAGTGAATTGCGGAGTATTTGAAATGAAAAGGTCACAAGCTTTATTCGCCTTTATATTTGTTTTCTCGCTGTTTATTGCAGGCTGCAATACGGGCCTGCTTTCACCAGCGGAAGTTCCGGCGCCATCTGAACCGGCTGCGCCGCCCGCCCCGGTTGTTATCGACGGCATTCGAACTTCCTACGCGGACATTGTTGAGAAAACTACGCCTGCCGTACTTACGATAGAATCTGAGGTCCGTTCGCAGCCGCAGGCCCGGCAAACTCAAGAGGGTTCGCCGTTCGACGAATTTTTCCGCCAACAACCCGGCCCGCGCAGAAATCAGGGACCGCGAGTGGAGAGAGGTGTCGGCTCGGGCGTCATCGTATCGGCGGACGGAACCGTCCTGACCAATGCCCACGTCGTTGACGAAGCGACGCGGATCACGGCAATTACTTCGGATAATCGACGGTATGAGGCGAAGCTTGTCGGCATAGACAAACCGAGCGACCTCGCCGTCTTGAAGATCGAAGCACAGAACCTTCCCTTTCTTTCGCTCGGAAATTCGGATGCGGTCCGTGTTGGCGATATCGCCCTCGCCATTGGCAATCCGCTCGGTATCGGCCAATCGGTAACGGCCGGCATTATCTCTGCCAAAGGCCGCAGAACGGGGCTTGCCTACGGCGGGAGCGACTCTTTTGAGGATTTTATCCAGACCGATGCACCGATCAACCGCGGCAACTCGGGCGGTGCACTCATTAACCTCGAAGGCCAGCTGATCGGCATCAATTCGCAGATACTATCTTCACGCGACAGCGGTGGCGGCAATATCGGAATCGCATTCTCGATCCCGTCGAACATGGCCAAGAACGTGATGGAGCAACTGCTCGCGAGCGGCAAGGTCCGCCGCGGCCTGCTCGGCGTTAACATTCAAACAGTCACAGGCGACACAGCGAGAGCTCTTGATCTGCCGGACGGCTCAGGCGTACTTGTCAGCAATGTCCGGCCCGGAAGCTCGGCTGAAAAGGCGGGCGTCAAACGTGGCGACATCATCACAGCGGTGAATGGCGAGAAGATCGACGACGGCAACGTGCTCCGAAACAAGATCGCGGGCACGCTTCCGGGCTCGGAGGTCAAGCTGAGCGTCCTTCGCGACGGCAATACAACGGAACTGACTGCGGTGCTTGACGAGTTTGATCCGGAAACCGCAGCGACCAACGCTCCGCCGGCCGGGCCGGGACAGGAAGCTCAACCGGAACGCGGCAGCGGCAAGCTCGGCGTCACGCTTCAGCCGGTAACGCCCGCTCTCGCAAAGCAGTTTGGCTCAGGCACGGAGACCGAGGGGCTTGTCATCATCGAGATCGATCCGAGTGGATCGGCCGCCGAGGCCGGCATCGCAAAGGGTGATATTATACTCGAGGTGAACCGACGTAACGTGAAGTCGGCCGAGGAGGTCGAGGCCGCGTTGCAGCAGTCCGGTGACCGTCCGGTTCTCTTGCTCATCTCAAGGCGAGGGACCGTCACCTACTTGACCGTCCGTCTGAACTAGTCGATCGTAGAAAAAGGATGTGGAATAAGATCTATTTTGGATCCCTTGCGGCCGCGACCGGCCTTACAGCGTTCCTGGCATATTATGCCTGGTCCTGGCTCGGCAGCATCGGCAAACCGGCAGATGCTCTTGCCGGGTTCGAATATTGGCACTTCTTGCTTAGGAACGCTTTGTGGTTCCTCTCGCTCGCTCTTTTGACGCTCGGTACAATTTGCCTGGTCAAGACGAAAAAGGCGTGGAATCTTTGGATCACATTCGGATTCTTTACCACCTTCGCCATCTTTACCTACTTCATTCTCATCTTTTCCGCGAGTTCATTTGAGACGGTTCGCGGCCTTCCTGCACGAAGCTCGTTCACCGCACCGATCATCACCGTGCTGCTCATCGCCGGTTTTGGCGGACTGACCTTTGCAGCTCATTTTGTAACGCTGAGGTTTGTAGAAAGGCTCTATCCTGAAAAGGACCTGGCAGTTGATGATCCCGCTCTTTCGTCAGTTGCCCCGCCGGAACCCGAAACCGAAGAACAAACCAAATAAGAAAAGGCCGGCTCGTCATAAAAACAAGCCGGCCTTGATCTATTGGTCGGGACGGCGAGATTTGAACTCACGACCTCTCGCACCCCAACCAACCTGAGGGGTTATCATAAGCTCTCAAGATCTCTCAAAAGCAATCAAAATCAGCTATATGCTTGTCACTCATAGGTTGTGTGTAGATGTGCGCCGGGAAAAGTGCAACCATCTTGCAACCAACTTACGGAAAATGGTTCTTACTAGAACGTCGCAAAAATGGACCTTGCAGGATAGTGAAGATAACACATTCTGACGGAAAATAAGCAGTAATTTTGCAAGTTGGTGTTTTGTAACATTTTATTGCATGAAATGTCACAACCATATGCATTAGCTCGTCTGGCTCGTTATTAAACCGTTTGAGCTCCACCAATCTGATCGGCCATACCTCGCGGCGACGGGCGGCTTTTGGTAGAGCTTCGCGTTTGGGACGGGTTTTGGGTCCTGATCCGATCTCTTGGACTTCATGGGCGATCCTCAAGCATTCGCGCCGCGAAGCGTCCGCAAAGAACCATCTCCATTTCGCATAAAATGCACGTGGAGATGACCGCCAAAACATTCTACATTTCTGACTCTTCATGCACTTTGAACAGGGAGAAATCCGGAGTTATTCCTGAAAAGGTCAACTCCCTGTAAGTTCTTTTTTTAATGGATTTAGATACAACTCTAGGGGCAGTGACGATTTTCTGATCGACGACGCAACGCTCTCGACCGCCTGCGTTGCCGTGACCGCTATCGTGTGCGGTCGAGTGACGATACCCACCGGTCTCGGTCTCCGAAGCGCTACGCTGACGCTGACCGATCCGCAGGGTGTCAGACGAACGGCCGCGACAAGTTCATTCGTCTTTTACAATTTTGGGAACGTAGTGATGGGGCAGTCCTACACGAACTGCGTTTCCTCAAGACGCTACCGTTTAGTCTCTCTCATCCTGACGATAATCGGAAATCTGAACAACGTCGATTTCGTGGGGCTGGATTGATGAGAGAACCGAGGCTGGAATTGATGGGCAATTCCCGTACGGTGAAGACTAGGCTTGTGCCTGTGCGAGATGATTCAAATCGGTCGCTTCCGGATTGTTAGCGCGGGTCGCAAGATAAACCGTATTGTTCTGACTGAGAAGGCGGTCACCGCTTGTGCACTCGTGTGAAAAAGGCGCATGGGAAACCGCAATCGAAACCAAATTCTCGAAAGCAACATTACATCCCGCCGACGCGAACGCATTTTGGGCACGATAAGCACGAAATGTCGAACACACTCTACGGAATCGGCGAACTGCGAGAAAACTCACAGTTTGCATTATGCTTTTCAGCGCTTTTCAGGACAGGGCAATCTCTTAAAAACAAGAATTCGAGAGAGCGCTGAGCGACGGTTGCCCAACGTTCCTTTGGAACGCTTCTTGCCGTAAGACTGAGCATAGAAAAGTGACTTCACCTGCTTTGGGAGGAGGTTCTTTTCTTCATAACTTGCAAAAAAGGAGCATCTCTTATGCAGTCAGGGCAGATGATCAAGGAGGAAGTCTGGAGCTTCCTGTTCGAAGAGTGTGCCGATCCGGCATCCAACGCGGGAAAATTTCTTTTTGGAGGAAAGGGTTCGGCTCTGGCGAACATGACGAAGCTCGGGTTTCCCGTCCCGCCCGGATTCGTCATCACGACCGAATGCTGCAAAGCCTATCATAGGAACGAAAAGGTGATCCCGGACGGTCTCTGGCCGCAGGTAATGGCGCAGTTGTCCGCGGTAGAGGCAAAACTCGGTAAACGATTTGGTGACGCGGAGAATCCGCTGCTGGTCTCGGTGCGATCGGGATCTGCTTTTTCGATGCCGGGAATGATGGACACAATTCTAAACCTCGGCCTCAATGACGAAACCGTCGCTGCATTAGCCACACAAACCGGCGACGAGCGTTTCGCGTGGGACGCCTATCGCAGGTTTATATCGCTGTTTGCCCAGATCGTTATACGCATACCGCACGAAAAGTTTGAGAAGATCCTTGACCGGTACAAAGCTGATGGGCGACAGGACACGGACATTACGACCGATGAGTTGAAAGAGATCGTCGCGGCCTATAAGCGGATCGTTCTTGTTGAAGGAAGGATGAACTTCCCGGTGGATGTCCAAAAGCAGCTTCGGATGGCGATCGCAGCCGTATTTGATTCCTGGATGGGCAAACGAGCAGTCGATTACCGCCGCGTGCACCGGATATCTGGCGACCTCGGCACCGCAGTCAATGTTCAGGCGATGGTCTTCGGCAATCTCGGCGAAGCCAGCGGAACAGGCGTTTGCTTTACCCGGAACCCTTCGACCGGCGAAAAAGCATTGTATGGCGAGTATCTGCTCAACGCGCAAGGCGAAGACGTCGTCGCGGGAATTCGCACGCCGCTACCGATCTCCGTCTTGGAGGAGCAAATGTCAGAGGTTTACGCTCAACTCCTGGAACTCACCGATCGGCTTGAGCAACATTACCACGACATGCAGGATATCGAGTTTACGATCGAACGTGGCAAGTTGTTCATCCTGCAAACCCGAGCCGGAAAACGAACCGGCGCGGCGTCTGTAAAGATCGCCGTCGGGATGGTGCAGGAAGGATTGATCGATCGAAAAACGGCGCTTCAAAGAGTCTCTCCGGAGCATCTCGACCAGCTTCTTCACCCGACGATCGATCCGTCGGCGAACGAGGAACCGATCGCAACGGGATTGCCCGCCAGCCCGGGTGCGGCGCAGGGAATTGTCGTCCTTGACCCAGACGATGCCGAGGAAATGGTCAAGCAGGGGCATCAGGTGATACTCGTCCGAAGAGAGACAAGTCCTGACGATTTTCACGGCATGGTTGTCGCCGAAGCGATCCTGACTCAGCGTGGTGGCATGACAAGCCACGCGGCCGTGGTCGCTCGCGGGATGGGCAAGCCGTGCGTCGCCGGAGCAACGGACGTCAACGTCAACTATGCACACAACGAGTTCACGGTTGGCGACCTAACAATAACGAGAGGCGAATGGTTAACTGTCGACGGGACTACAGGACATGTCTTTAATGGAAAGGTGCCAACTGTTCAGCCGCAACTTGGCGAAGATTTTGAGATGTTGATGACCTGGGCTGATGAAGTTCGCCGTCTCAAGGTGAGGGCGAATGCCGATACCGGACATGATTCCGAAGTAGCGCGTGGATATGGCGCTCAGGGAACGGGGCTCTGCCGAACCGAACATATGTTTTTCGAAGGCGACCGTTTAGCTGTGATGCGCGAGATGATACTAGCGCCCGGGCTCGGGGAACGCGAAAAGGCTCTTGCGAAGCTCCTGCCATTTCAGAAAAGGGACTTTATTGAGATATTCCGTGTCATGAACGGCCAGCCCGTGACCGTCCGTTTGCTCGATCCGCCGCTTCACGAGTTCTTGCCCGAAAAGCCAGAATTGCTTGAGAAGCTAACCGAGTTGAAATTCAGCGCCCGTTCGGCAAGTCCGAAGGAGATGGACTTTCTGCTGGACGAGATAGCGGAAAAAAGAAAGCTGCTTCGCCGCGTGGAAATCCTTTCAGAGGCAAATCCGATGCTCGGTCTTCGCGGCTGCCGACTCGGGATCGTTTACCCGGAGGTCACGCGAATGCAGGCACGGGCTATCTTCGAAGCGGCGTGCGAAGTTCGTAACGACGGGATCGACGTGCGGGTCGAGGTAATGATACCGCTCATCTCGACCGTCGAGGAGTTTCGCGATCAGGCCGGGTTGGTCCGGGAAGTCGCTGCACAGATCCTGAAGGAGAATGGCGTCGAAATAGAGTTCTTTGTCGGGACCATGATCGAACTTCCAAGAGCCGCTCTCATGGCCGACCAGATAGCGGCCGAGGCCGACTTCTTCTCGTTCGGGACAAACGACCTGACCCAAACCACCCTTGGTTTGAGCCGTGACGATTCGGGCAAATTCCTGCCTAAATATATTGAAGCGAAGATATATCCCGACGATCCTTTCCAGACGCTCGATCAGGAAGGTGTCGGTCAACTCGTCAAGATGGCCGTTGAACGTGGACGCTCTGTAAAGCCGGCGATCAAGCTTGGTATCTGCGGCGAGCACGGCGGCGACCCGCGTTCGATCGAATTCTTTGATTCCATCGGCCTGGACTATGTAAGCTGCTCGCCGTTTCGCATCCCGATCGCAAGGCTGGCTGCGGCCCAAGCAGCATTGAACAGATCTGATATGAAATAGGGAAATCGTATGTCAATCTCCGTTAACGATCTTACCTTAAAGACCGATCTCTCGGATCACGCCGTGGGGACCGGGCCGGTTAGGGCTCAGCGTCCCCGGTACGTCGATTTTCTTCCCCCTTGTAACAATGCGTGTCCCGCCGGCGAAGACGTCCAGTCGTGGCTTGCGTTTGCCCAGGAGGGCGAGTACCGCAAAGCGTGGGACAAGTTGACCGAAGAAAATCCGATGCCCGCGATCCACGGGCGGGTTTGTTATCACCCCTGCGAAACCTTCTGCAATCGGGGTTCGGTCGACAGCTCGGTAAGCATTCACGCGGTCGAACGCTTCCTGGGGGACCTTGCCGTGACCAATGACTGGCACTTCCCAGTTCCCCCAAAGCAGAGCGGGCGTCGCGTGCTTGTCATCGGAGCAGGGCCAAGTGGGTTGTCGGCTGCGTATCACCTTGCCCGACTCGGCCACGACGTCGAGATCATCGAGGCCGGGCCGGTTGCCGGTGGAATGATGCATTTCGGCATACCAGCGTATCGCTTGCCCCGAAACATCCTGCGTGCAGAGATCGGGCGGATCGAGCAGATGGGCGTCCGGATAACGCTAAATCACAAAGTAACGGACATTCTCGCAGAGAAGTCAGCCGGGAATTTTGACGCCGTTTTCATTGCGATCGGAGCTCATATAGGTAAAAAAACCCACATACCGGCACGGGACGCGAGCAAGATACTCGACGCCGTGACGTTCCTTCGGGATGTGGAACTCGGCAACGCCCCGAACCTGGGCCGCCGGGTGGCTATTTATGGTGGAGGAAACACGGCAATGGATGCGGCCCGTACGGCAAAGCGACTCGGTGCCGAAGAGGCATTGATCATCTATAGACGCGACCGCGACCACATGCCGGCTCATGATTTCGAGGCCGATGAAGCATTGACCGAGGGTATCAAGATACATTGGCTACGCACGATCAAGGACCTTGACGAAACGACGATGACCGTTGAGCGAATGGAGGTAAGAGAGGGGCAACCGGTTCCAACTGGTGAGTTCGAAACTCTTGAGGCAGATTCAGTCATTCTTGCTCTGGGACAGTCGACCGAGACTGACTTTCTAAAGGGAATTGAACGAATTCAGTTCGACGCCGACGGAACTGTGATCGTCGATCAAAGAATGATGACAGGTTTCCCGGGTATCTTCGCGGGCGGTGATATGGTGCCGAGCGAAAGGACCGTAACCGTCGCAACGGGTCACGGCAAAAAGGCGGCGCGAAACATCGACGCCTGGTTAAGTGGACGGACGTACGAAAAAGCAGAGAGTAATCCGTTGGTAACGATCGAACAGCTCCACGTCTGGTATCGGACTCAGGCAGAAGCCCGTCAGGAGGGCCACGTAGAGCCTGCGGTTGCGGTAACCGGTTTCGAGGAGATCGTCGGAGGCCTGAATGAAGAAGAGGCAAAGTATGAAGCCCAGCGATGTTACTCATGCGGCAATTGCTTTGAATGCGACGGCTGCTTCGGAGCGTGTCCCGAGGGAGCGATCATCAAACTCGGCAAGGGCAATCGTTACAAGTTCAACTTTAACCTTTGTACCGGCTGCGGCGTCTGCTATGAGCAGTGCCCGTGCCACGCAATCGATATGGTTGCTGAATCTGCAGTAGTAGCTGGTGTGTAGTGTAAAGGCCCTGTACACAGCAGGAGCATCAGGAGTTGCATGAACAAGATAGTAACTATCGACGGTAATGAGGCCGCGGCGTATGTCGCCTACAGAGTGAATGAGGTTTGCGCGATCTATCCGATCACGCCGTCGTCAACAATGGCCGAGCTGGCGGACGAATGGTCGGCGAAACACGTTGCGAACATCTGGGGCAACGTCCCTGACGTGATCGAAATGCAAAGCGAGGGCGGGGCTGCGGGCACGGTCCACGGTGCACTGCAGACAGGCTCATTGACCACGACCTTCACGGCTTCGCAGGGCCTAATGCTGATGCTGCCCAATATGTACAAGATCGCGGGCGAGTTGACGTCTGCCGTCTTTCACGTCGCGGCCCGCTCGCTGGCGGCACAGGGGCTTTCGATCTTTGGCGACCATCAGGACGTGATGGCAGCGAGGACCACGGGCTTTGCCCTACTTGCATCATCGAGCGTACAAGAGGCTCATGATATGGCGTTGATCGCTCAGGCAGCTACGCTCAGGTCGCGTATTCCCTTCATTCATTTCTTCGACGGGTTCAGAACCTCACACGAGGTGAACAAGATCGAATGCCTTTCCGATGAGCAGATCCGTGGGATGATCGACGATCGGTTTGTTTTCGAACACCGTGGCCGAGCACTTAACCCTGACAACCCGTTCGTTCGCGGTACGGCGCAGAATCCGGATGTGTATTTCCAGGGAAGAGAAACGGTCAACCGCTTTTACGCTGCGGTTCCGTCGATACTGAAAGAGGAAATGCGAAAATTCGCCGAACTGACGGGCCGAGCGTATTTGCCCGTTAGGTATTTCGGCCGGGCAGATGCCGAGCGTGTCATTGTGGTAATGGGCTCAGGTGTCGAAACGGCGGTTGAAACGGCCCGGTTTCTCGCCGGGCACGGAGAAAAAACAGGCGTAGTTCAGGTCTCGCTTTACCGCCCGTTCCCGGCGGAAGAATTTCTAAACGCTCTACCGGTTGGCACAAAGTCTATTGCCGTACTCGACCGAACTAAGGAACCCGGTGCCTCCGGCGAACCGCTTTATCAGGACGTAATGGTCACGCTAATGGAGGGTCTGGCTTCAAGCCCGCTCACTGAAATGCCGCGTATCGTCGGTGGCCGATACGGGTTGTCGTCGAAGGAATTCACTCCGGCGATGGTCAAAGCGGTGTTCGACAATATTTCGGCGGATGAACCGAAAAATCATTTTACCGTCGGGATTAACGACGATATCGGATTCACAAGCCTCAAGGTCGATGAGACTTTTCGGCTCGACGAATCTGCGTGGACGCAGGCCCTGTTTTTTGGACTCGGAGCTGACGGCACGGTCGGGGCCAATAAGAACAGCATCAAGATCATCGGCGAAAATACAGATCTTCATGCCCAGGGCTATTTTGTCTATGACTCAAAGAAATCGGGTGCAAAGACCGTTTCCCACCTTCGCTTCGGCAAGAGCCCTATCAAGGCGCCATATTTGATCACTTCCGCCGATTTCGTGGCGTGTCATCAGTTCAACTTTCTGGAAAAGGAGGAAATGCTCGGTTTTGCGAAACATGGAGCGACATTCCTGCTGAATAGCCCATACAGCAAAGAGGAGGTTTGGGACAGGCTGCCCTACAAAGTTCAACGGGCAATCATCGAAAAGGGATTAAAACTCTGCATAATCGACGCGGCCGATGTGGCAGGTAAAACCGGCATGGCTGGCCGAATCAATACGATAATGCAGACTTGTTTCTTCGCACTTTCGGGCGTTCTCTCGCCCGAGGACGCGATTGCGCAGATAAAAAAGGCGATCGAGAAAACTTACACCAAAAAAGGACGGCAGGTCATCGAAAAGAACTTCGAAGCCGTCGATCAGACACTTGAAAATCTCTTCGAGGTTATTATCCCTGAGACAATCACCGCAGCCGAGACGGATGGCCGTTCGATTCTCGAAAATGCGCCGGACTTTGTAAGGAACGTTACCCAAATGATGATAGCGGGTCAGGGCGATCAAATACCTGTCAGCGCCCTGCCGGTGGACGGAACCTACCCGAACTCGACTTCTAAATGGGAGAAGCGAAACGTATCGAATCGCGTCGCCGTTTGGGAGTCGGACACCTGCATCCAGTGCGGCAATTGCAGTTTCGTATGCCCGCACAGCGTCATACGATCAAGGTTCTTTCATAAGGAAAATCTTGGCACCGCTCCGTTAGGATTTAAGTCGGCGCCGATAAACGCACGCGGTTTTCCAGAGACGCGGTTCTCGCTCCAGGTCTATCTGGAAGACTGCACCGGCTGCAATCTCTGTTATGAAGTCTGTCCGGTTCGTGATAATAGCTCGGGTGATCGGCGGGCGATCAATTTGGCCGAAAAGCCCGCTGACCTAGCCGGGGAGAGGGCGGGCATTGAGTTCTTCGAAGCTCTGCCTCAAAACGAGAAAACCGACGTCAATTATTCGACGGTCCATGGCGTTCAGTTCCTAGACCCGCTCTTTGAGTTTTCGGGTGCTTGCGCCGGCTGCGGAGAAACACCGTATATCAAAGTCCTAACGCAACTTTTCGGAGACCGGCTACTTGTCGCCAATGCTACCGGCTGTTCGTCTATCTTCGGCGGCAATCTGCCAACTACGCCGTGGGCATCGGACCTAAAGGGCCGCGGCCCGGCGTGGTCGAATTCGCTGTTTGAGGATAACGCCGAATTCGGTCTCGGCATGAGGGTAACGGCCGACAAGCAGCTCGAAATGGCACATCGATTGCTCG
The DNA here is from genome assembly GCA_016716435.1 of Acidobacteriota bacterium. Taxonomy (NCBI): domain Bacteria; kingdom Pseudomonadati; phylum Acidobacteriota; species Acidobacteriota bacterium. Next base: position 1,343,430 of record JADJWI010000008.1, read on the forward strand.
ACCGGCTGCGGGCGGACCTCGGCGACGAGGTGGTGGATGATCTTATCAACTCTCCGCAATCGGTCGAAAGCGAGATAGAGCGGCAACGCACGCGGGTGGCGTTGCTGAAGGATCGACTAGCGGACATCGACACCGCTGAGGCTAAACACCTTCTCTCGATGGCGGACCAGCTTGTTCACCGGACAGTCTGGCTGATCGGCGGTGATGGATGGGCATACGACATCGGTTCGGGCGGACTTGATCATGCTCTTTCGACGGGCCGCAACATTAATGTACTGGTGCTCGACACTGAGGTCTACTCCAACACGGGAGGTCAGATGTCCAAGGCAACTCCGACCGGAGCAACCGCAAAATTTGCCTCGGCGGGCAAACGGGTCGGGAAAAAAGATCTCGCATTGCAGATGATCTCGTACGGCAACGTTTACGTCGCGCAAATTGCGATGGGAGCGAATCCACAGCAGACGCTGCTTGCTATGCGCGAAGCGGAAGCATACGACGGTCCGTCGCTGATCCTCGCATACAGTCACTGCATTGCCCACGGTATCGATATGGAAAAAGGTCTCGATCAACAGAAAATGGCGGTCGAAAGTGGGTATTGGCCGTTGATCAGGTTTAACCCGGTTCTTAGGAAAAACGGCAAGCGCCCGTTCGTGCTCGACTCTACAAAGCCCACGATACCGCTCCGGAAATATGCCTACAACGAACTGCGTTACAAGGTACTTACGCAAACGGCCCCGGAAGATGCCGAGCGGCTGATGAACCTCGCTCAGGAGATCGTTGACCTGCGCTGGAAAACCTATGAAGAGATGGCCGGATTCGGAGCCAGCTCCTTCCAGCCGGTGTTATAAAGGAGGAAAGAAATGCCTGATCTAACTACCCAATACATGGGGCTGAACCTCAGCTCGCCACTCGTCGTCTCTTCGAATCCGCTCTCGCAGAAAGTGGATAACATCCTGCAAATGGAGGATGCCGGTGCGGGTGCGGTCGTACTCTTTTCACTTTTCGAGGAACAGATCCGAGGCGAGGCGGCCAGGGTCGAACAAGTAAGCATGGCGACCTCGAATGCGTTCTCTGAGGCTTCCGACTATTTCCCGGATATCCGTGACTATCACGTGGGGCCGGGCCGTTATTTGGATCTCATTCGAAAGTCTAAGGAACGAACCGGGCTGCCGATCATCGCAAGCCTGAACGGGACCACGCCCGAAGGCTGGATCGAGTACGCTCATGAGATCGAACAGGCCGGAGCGGACGCTCTGGAAATAAACGTCTATTTCATCCCGGCTGACATCCATCTGACGGCCGCTGATGTGGAAGATCGGTATCTTGACGTCGTGCGTCTTGTTCGCGAGACAGTAAAAATTCCGATAGCCGTAAAAATGAACCCGTATTTCTCCTCGACCGGGAATATGTCTCAGCGGTTTTGTGAAGCCGGGGCCGACGGCCTTGTCTTCTTCAACAGGTTCTATCAACCGGATTTCGATATCCTCGAGTTAAATGTACTATCGGATCTGGACCTCAGCGTTAAGGCTGAGATCCGCCTCCCGCTTTTGTGGATCGCCGTTCTTTACGGTCAGATCCCAGCTTCCCTTGCCGCTACGACCGGCGTACACGGCGCCAGAGAGCTCATCAAATACATCCTGGCCGGGGCCGATGTAGCAATGTGCGCCTCCGGTTTGCTAAAGAATGGAATACCGTGGATAAAGGATGTCTTAACGGATCTTGAATTTTACATGAACGAAATGCCGTTCTCCTCGGTTCAGTCATTCAAGGGCATTATGAGCCAGCAAAAAATAGCGGATCCGTCTGCATACGGGCGAGCCAACTACATTGCGATCCTCGAGAAGAAGCAGTGGACGTCGCCCCGGCCTTGACCGGCCTTCCGCGTAGTGCCCTCTGATTCGAGTTACCAATCGTCTTATTGCTACGTCGGAAAAAGGGCTTACCGAACAGGCGAAAAAGATCGTCGAAGATACGGACCCGTTGATACTGCGCAGAACAATTAGTTACCTATACACAAGAGAAACAGAGTCGTCATTCGCAATAGAAGGAGAAAAAGCCATTGAAACAAGCGCCGAGCGGCTCGTCAACCCTCTTCACGCCGCGGAGTTCGACACTGGCGACAACGACGCCTTAAAGCGATTTTTCCACGGTTTCCATTGCCTTCTTAGCTTCAGGCGATGGGCACCCGGTTCTCGAAGATGATCGCGAAGCGATTGAGGTCGGCCTTCCAGTTTTGGATCGGCATCGTTCAATTTTTCGAGATGTTCCCCAAGGCAAGATAGAGCAATTTCAGGACGGCCTCGTCTCAAGGGAATGAGCTGCGTGCCTTGGTCACTTTTCGCAAAGACATATTCAGCGACTCGATGGAGTTGGTCGTGTAGATCACTTTTCTGATCTCCGGCGGATGTGCGAAAAACGGTACCCCGCGGGCCCGGTTTCTAGCTTTTTGCGATCATCGGAAACCTGTCATCCCATTTCTCCGCGAATTCCGCGAGCCGCATTTCGGTCTCGGCTTCGGTCTCCGCCGGATAGATCGTTCTCAGATCGGCGGCAACTTCCTTACGTTGTTTCCAGCCGACGAAGTTCAGCGAATGCCGAACCATGTGCACAATGCACGACTGAACCTCGGTCTTCGGATACACCGTCTCGATCGCTTCGGGAAATCCTTTCAGCCCGTCCACGCACGCGATCAGGATGTCGTCCAATCCCCGGTTCTTCAATTCGGTCACCCCTTGCAGCCAGAACTTCGCTCCTTCAGTCTGGGCTATCCACAGCCCGAGCACCTCTTTCATCCCATCCGTGTTCACGCCGATCGCAAGGTAGATCGCCTTGTTCCGCACCGTTGCTCCGTCCCGCACCTTGAACTGCAGTGCGTCCATGTAAACAAACGGATAGAAGCTCTCCAGCGGTCGGTCCTGCCACGCTTTCGCTTCATCGATCACCTCGTCCGTCACCGCCGAGACTAGCGCCGGCGATACCTCGACCTGGTGGATCTCTTCCAAATGCTGCTTTATTTCCCGAGTCGAAAGCCCTCGTGCATACAGCGAGATTATCTTGTCATCGAAACCTGTGAACCGCGTCTGATGCTTGCCGATGATCTTTGGATCGAACGTACCCGCACGGTCCCTCGGCACCTCGATCGGCATTGTCCCAAACGTCCCTTTCAGCGTCTTCGCCGTTTTCCCGTTCCGCGAATTCCCGCTGTTCCGGCCCGCCGCCTCGTATTTGTCATACCCGACGTGCTCCGTCATCTCCGCCGACATCGCCCGCTCCAACAGCCGTTTCGTCAACTGCTTCAATAGCCCGTTTTCTCCGATCAAATCCTCCGGTTCCTTGTAATCCTTTAGCAAATTATCAATGATCTCGTCTTCGATCCGACTCTTTTCCATGGTCATTTTCCTCCTTTTTCCAAACCTATTTCATTTGTCTCATGAAAGGGAGGCAGTCTTGTTTGCGTATGACCTCTCGCGTGGGCGAGAAGTTTGAAGTTTGGGTTGAGAATTTAGTTGGATGATACGCCCTTGCCGATGCGCGGTCTGGGCTGCCGCATTAAAAGTGAGGGGTAGCATTTATTTGAGGAGTGCTAGGGCTTCGTCACATTGGGTAAGGAGGGCAGCGACCTCGTCGGTGACTGCGGCGTCTTCGGCTACGGTTATTTCTTCGTCGCGATATCGTTTATAAACATCGTAAGCTTTTTGCAAAAGTGGCCGAGCTTTGAGCAAGGCTTCTCTTTTGGCTGAGCGGTTCGTTTCGGCTAGGCCCATTGCGAGATATGCCCGGCCGAGTTCATCATCAATGCCGGCCAACTGAAACGGAGCGATCGTGTTATCTGGGTCGCTTTCGACAACTTTGGCAAAAGCGTTTCGGGCATTCTGGAGCACGGCGATCCCTTCTTGCCATTTGCCGGAAAGTGCCAGTACGCGCCCGCGATTTGCGGCTGTTAGCGAGGTGAGCATCTCCGCATCAAGATTTCCGGCGTCGTTCCCTCCGATCCTGCGTGCGTGTTCAACGGCAATATCGGCGCTCTTTAGTGCCTCATCATATTGGCCGATATCAGCGGCGGCACCGGCAATGCTGGTATGGACCACAACCGAGATCCGCAACACGTCCGTGTTGTTGGGACGTTCTTTAACAATGGGCTCGATGAGGGTTCTGGCTTTTCTGAATTCTGCGAGGGCCGATTCCTTTTGGCCCGTTCCGGAATAGATCTCACCAAGCGTATCGTAAGCGAGAATGAGCCCTGAAACGTACCGATCACTGCCGGAGTCTCGCTTTACAAGAGCTTCGAAGATCTCGGTGCCCTTTTTCATGGTCGCAATGCCTTCATCAAATTTATTGACTACGGCGGCACCGCGTCCGGCATTTAGGTATGCCGCTCCGAGCTCGAAGATAAGTCCAAGGTCCTCTCCCTTCTCCGGCTCAGCCGCGACCAATAGCTCTAAGGCGAGCTTGTGATTTTCATAGTAGCCTTGTAGATCCGTCTCAAGATAAGCAGCATCGGCCTTGCGGGCATAGGCCGCCGCAAGCTTCGCCTTGAACTTCGGATCGGTCGCTCCGCTATCTACTATGGAACGTAATATCTCAAACGATTTTTCGTAGCTTGCTTTCGCTTCGGCCGTTTGGCCGAGGTTTGCCTGCCCGTAACCACCCTGGATGTTTCCGATCCGCAAATACCCGTCGGCCAATTCGGCAAGCAAATATGGATCATTGCTTCCCTCGGCTGCGAGCCGGTCGAGGTACTCAAGAGCTTTAGCGGCCAGAAGTTCTTTCGCCTTGGTACTTCCGGGCACCGCTTCGATGGCGTCGTAAAGCTCGTAAAGCACGCTTTTTGCCAAGGTTCTCGTATCATTGAATCGCTTTTCGGCAATCTGGCGTTCGCGTTGGGCGACGGTGTATTGCCAACCGGTGACACCCGTTGCGGTAAGAAGAAGAAGGGCTGCTGCGGCCGTTCCGATCACGGCCTTCTTGTTCCGGTTAAGGAACTTGCGAAAGCGATAAGATCGCGAATCGGCGGTCGCATTGACGGGAAGGCCCTCAAGGTATCGGCGAATGTCTTCCGAAAATTCCTCGACCGAACGGTAGCGTCGCTCAGGTTCGCGACGGATGGCCTTTAAGATTATGTTGTCAAGATCGCCCTGGAGCAGCTTACGGTCGATCGCGGTCTCAGATCTCTTTTTCCCTTCAATGCTCTCGCCCGTCTCAGCGTTCAACTTTCCGTCGGTTCGTTTGTCCTTCCCCGAGGTCAAACCGGAGCTAACCGTTGAAGGCCGCGGCGGTTCGTTTGATAGCACGCTGTCAAGAAGTTCCTTCGGCGCCTTTCCGCGTGTTTGAAAGGGCCGTCCGCCGGTTAGTAATTCGAAAAGGATCACACCCAGGCTGTAAACGTCCGTGGAGGTTGAGGTCGCTTCCCCGGCGATCTGTTCGGGCGACGCGTACTCAGGCGTCATCACTCTGAACTGCGTCACGGTCGCTTCGTGCGTGTCGTCGTTCCAGTCTGGGGAAAGCAATTTTGCGATGCCAAAGTCGAGCAGTTTAGGCTCGCCGTCTTTGGTGACAAGAATGTTTGTCGGTTTCAGGTCGCGGTGAACGACCAGCTTTTGGTGTGCGCTTGAAACGGCGTTGCAAACCTTCCGAAAAAGCACAAGCCGTTCGGTCAGACCGTATGAGTTGTCGTTGCAATATTTACGGATCTCGTCGCCGTCCACGAGCTCCATCACGAAGTACGGTCCGCCTTCCGCGGTCGAGCCGCCATCGAGCATTCTTGCAATGTTAGGGTGCTCGAGATTGGCGAGGATCTGCCGTTCCATCAAGAAGCGCTTCAAGACGGAGTTCGTATCCATCCCGCGTTTAATGAGCTTCAGGGCGACCTTCTGCGAAAAGCCTTCGCCGGTCTGCTCGGCCAGAAAGACCGTCCCCATACCGCCCGTCCCGATCTCACTGATGAGCCGATAGTCATCCACCTGCTCTGGGTGGCGTGCAGAGTTGCTGCCGAGCGAGGCCTCGTCAACAAACAAAGGTTTATCGATGAACCCGTCCGGCGATCCGGCAGAGGCGAGCCGCTCGACGTCCGTGCGAATATCCGGAGCAAGACCGTTGAGAAATTCCTCGCGCTCATCGACGGGCCGCTCAAGAGCCTCAGCAAGCTTGGCCTTTACTATCTTCCATTTGGCTGCGTCCATTTTCTTCCACTCATTTACGCGGAAATTTTTTCATTGGAGGGTCATTTTTTTGAAATGCGGTCGTAGAGCCAAGCCCGGGCCGTGGCCCACTCGCGTTTTACCGTTGCCGGTGAGACCTTTAGCACGTCTGCGGTTTCCTCGATGGTCAGGCCGCCGAAATAGCGGAGCTCGACCACACGAACTTGATCGGGGTCGAGCGCGGCCAGGTCAGTAAGTGCCTCGTCGAGCTCCAGCAATTGATGGTCAACCTCGACCGAAATACTCGGGGCGTCGTCGATCGGTACTTTTTCGGCTTCACGCTTTACGGCCTTTCGCGAACGGGCGGCGTCGATCAAGATCCGCCGCATCGCTTGGGCCGCGATAGCGAAAAACTGACCGCGATTTTCCCAATCGACCGATCGCTGGTTGGTCAGTTTGAAATAGGCTTCGTGCACCAATTCGGTGGTCTGTATCGACGCCGCATATTCTCGATTGAGGAAGCTTCGCGCAAGCCGACGAAGCTCGTTGTAAACAAGCGGAAGCAACCGGTCAAGCGTTTCCTTTTCGCTGCCTTTTCCTTCTTTCCCGAGCTCGTTCAGTAAAAGGGTGACTTCCGTTTCCATACTTGGAATGAGCCAATATTAGCACAGCAAACCCCTATATACTGCAAATTTTGGGGGCTGGCGCCGGTGACATTCTGCGGTACCTAAATAAACGAATCGTCTGTTACTGAATGCCTAAAACGAGGCCGCGATATTTTGAGCCGCTTTTACTAAGAACGTCGCGTTTTAATGTAGAGGAGCCATTCATCGGAAGGAATTAGAGCTGATATGTTGAATCGAACATTTGCAGGAGTCTTGATCTTAGTATTGGCGGCGGGCCCGATCTTCGCCGATTACAAGATCTCACAACAGACGGTCATAGAGACTATGACTTTTGAATCTACTACTTACTCAAAAGGCGTTCGCCAACGTCGTGAACAGAAGATCGATTTCGGCGGTGACGCTGAGAAAGCGGCGATCATGGCGAACGCAATGCCAAATTTCATCGAAATTTCTCAGTGTGACCTGAAACAGGATGTTACTTTGAGCGAGGCAAAGAAGTCCTACTTTATCGATTATTACGACTGGTCTAGCCTGCCGCCCGAAGTCAGAAAACGCCGGCCGAATCAAAAGATCGAGATCAAGGGAACCGTAACCGTGTCTTCGACTGTTACGGATTCGGGAAAGTCTCAAACGATGTTCGGCTTCAAGGCGAGATGGCTAAAAAGCGTGACTGCCTTCGATCAATCGGCGGATTCTTGTGATGGACGAAAGAATGTCAAGATCGAAACCGAAGGCTGGTTTATCGATCTATCCCTCGATCAACAATCGTGCAAAGTACCTCGGGCTCCGGTAGAGGTCGGTGGATTTTGTCGGCCCAAACTTGTTCTTAAAGCGGCTCAAGACCCCGGTTTTCTTCTCGAAGGCACGACGAAGATCTATGACAACGATAAACTCCAAGGTACAACTAACATCAAAACGACCGCCCTTTCCCGAGCGACGCTTGACCCCGCCTTGTTCGAAATTCCCAAAGATTGGACGGAAGTTGATGCGCTTTCCGAATTGATGCCGGGTTTTTCGAATGTCGCGCGGGATAATTCCGCCACCACGATTATCGGCAACTCAAATAGAAGCTCTTCAGTGAAAACCATCGCGGTCGACTTCTTTTCAGGCAATGCGTCCAAGGTCGATCAGGCCGAACTGCGGAGCTATATTTCACAAAGAGTTTCCGCGGCCGGGATGAGCGGTTTTCCGATCAACTCACAAGCCGAAATATCCTCGGGGAAATTTGCCAACGTCATAGGCGTTGAGCTTAAAAAGGTCAAAGAATCCGGCGGAGCAAAGATCGGCGGACTGTTTGGTAAAGTCACGGGCAACAGCGATGTTGTCAAACTCGGCGATTCCGAAGCCGAGATCGTGGTTACTATCTACGGCGCTGATGGCAAGACCGTGGTTGCCAGCATGGCCGCAACCGAAAAGGTGAAGGGTAAAGGAACCGATGCGGTTAAGGCCGCACTTGATAAGGTTCTTGGCAGCCTGTTGGATAAGATCAAATAGCAGATCATGAGGGTAGTGTTTTCCGTGACCACAGCTACTTTTGGATACAAACTTCGGGAAGCTTTCGGGGATGAGGAACAAAACCATGAATCGAATTTCTACCTTAACTCTAGTCCTTCTGACCGTCGCGAGCTTTAATTCGATCCTCGCGCAACGCACGACGACGAGTGCTCCGCCGCCGGACCCGAAACTGGAAATACTTGAAAGCAAGAATCCGCTCGATAAATTCTCCGAAAAAGGGTTGCCCGAAGCATATATCATCGGAAAAAATCGATCAGACGAACTTGCGGAATGGCTAGCCAAAGAAATCTTGAAACATGACAACGAATCGCTTTCGAAGATGATCGCCGCTCTGCAAAAGGCCGGTTTCTACATCATTGACCGAAACCAGAAGATCCTCTATCAACCGACTTCCTCCTACGATATGGAGATGTCGTTCTATGACTTTGAGGTAGCCGGAATGCTCAGGGCGTCCGCGATGGGGTCGACCACGACGATCAAAAAGATGGCTGAGGTTCTCTCGCAGAACAACCGCCAGGTTCCGGCCGAAAACCTCGGGAAAACGATCTTGGAGGACCTGCGAAAAGCCAATACGTCAAAAGATATGCGAATCCGTTTTGCGGCAAAATTGATTTTTGCGCTCGGCAAACATTCATCTAAACCCGTCGATTTAAACCTAACTTCGCCGGAAACCTCACTGATAAACCTGATACAGGCCTCTTTGATCGAGCGTATTTTACTTGGAGATCTGATCGATACTTATTCCACACTCGTTGCCGGATCGTATCGGAATGGGAACCTGTTCCGCGAAAATACGTTTCGTTTTGTTAATGCTAGTTTCCTAAATAGCAGCAATAGCTGCGACTCGTGGGACGATCTGACAACACTTCGAAACACCGGAAAGAACGCCTATAGATCGGTCGAGAAACTTGCGATCTTTGAACGAACTCTGGATGAGTGCGAGATGCTCGGAGATCAAAGAGCGATCGCCGAATGCAAGTCACGCAAAGCAAACCAAACATATCAAGCTTTCCGCCGGCAGTTTCTTGAGAGCTTCGGAAAGGGGCTAAGATTTGTGGTTATTTCAATGGCGTCGAATAAGTTGAGAGCAGCATCGCAGAAGATAAATATCGAGCTAAGGGCCCAGGATCCGATCCCGCTTGTGAGAACCAAATCGGCCGTCAATGCAGGAGAAACTCGCGATGTAAACGCGAAGTTTACAATTGAATGGGCGAAGGCGGAGAATGCGGCTCAGGCCGGGTGTTTAGACAATCTGGTCGCTGATTCTAATCCGAAGTTCGACATTCTCGAATCCCCTTCGCTGGAAGGAAAAAAGGTCGAGTGGATACTACTTGCGGAGGATGCTGAGTATTTAGGGGACGATTCAGTCAAGTTGAGCACACAGACCGATAAGCTGCTAGGTCAGGCGGGCGAAAGCACGGTCAGCGTCGTCGGCAAGCCTCAGTCGGAAGACCTAACCAACAGGAAGACATATGCCACGCCGCACACCGCTTATCTTATGGTAACGATCGGCGAGAATGGGACGGTTCTAGGTTCGAAAGGCATTCGTATTCCGGTCCGGGACTGGATCCCATGCACGGATGATTGGAGCGGAACGATCGAATATGAACGTAGTTACGAGAAGACGTACATCATGAAATCTACCCGGCAAAGCAACGGTAACGGAACGGGCGACGGCATAAGAAAATACAAATTCATCGAGGAGGCTCAGATCAAACTCAACCCGCGCAAACCAGAAGAAATGAAAACTAAGCCCCCGAAACCAGCAAACATGTACATCTTTTATCTATTGGAAGATATTTTTGAGGGCGTGCGTGAGAACGATCCATGTTGCGGAAAATCCGAAGGCAGCTTTACCACAAAGTTCAGAAAAGGGAGAAAGGAGTGGTTCACAGGACCGTTGCAGAGACCTTTCATGGTGAGTCATCGGTACGGCGAACGTGATTACAGCTTAGGATTTAACTCATCGACCGGTAGCTTCAAAATGACCGAACTCAATATCGATGAAGTTATCGACACAAACTGCGACCTTGAAGAACTTACCCCGCTTGATCAACGTGAGAGGATCAACTCATCCTTCGATATGATCCTAGAATCCGGCCGGTACGGACAGAGATACGTCGGCACGGCGGGCGAAGGATTCTACGGCACAAAAGTTTTGAATCCGCCGGACGGCACAAAAATAACTTGGAAATGGAATCTCTACCGCTGCCGAGATTGATAAACGAAAGGCATGAAAGAGGAAATAGTGAAGACCCAGACCCATATACGATTATTTCTCATCAACTTGTTCATCTTGGCCGGTTTTCATCCAGCCTTCGCCCAGTCGTTTTGCGATGCGGCCGGTGACCTGGCAGCAGACAACGCGTCATTGCCATGGAAACTTCGGACTGAAACAAAGACCGGCACCTGGGCGACCGCGATGAAGCCGGTAATTCAAGAAATGCGAAGGCTGTTTCCTGAACCGCCAAAAGGCCTACAGGTCACCTACGGCATATTCGATGCAATGGGCATACAGACTTCACCGAAAAATGCACGTCAGTATTATGAAGGCTTTTTCATGATAAAGGACATTGTCTGCTACACGCATCAAGGAAAAAACGTCATCGGACCCGAAGGGGAAACGGGAAACTGGATCTACTTTCGCGTAAATGATTTCAAGGGCTTTGCCGTAAACGGAAACTCCGGTGATCTGGTGCTCGCGGGAACTGAATTGCGTTTGAATATGAGTGGAGATATCCGTATCGAAGAAAACAAGAATGGGATGCGAAGCATTTATTTCTTTAACGAAAATGACGAACAACAATTCTCGGGCTGGTATTTTTCCGAAAGGAAAGCATTGCCTTACCGTCGTGTAACCAGAGAGGAGTTTGCCCGGTCTTATCGCGAGTATTGGCTCAAAAAGATCGACGGAGAGATTAACCGGCTTGAAGGGGTTCTGGCTACCTCGCAAAGAACTTTCACGCGCGTTTCGGCCGAAAGGGGAATTATGACCGATGCCGAAAAGCAGAGATTCTTCCAAAGTCTTCGTGAAGGCGATCAGAAAACGCAACAGGCGATCGATCAATATAAGGCCCGACGCAGCGATGCGATCCGGTTCACGGATGTTGTAGCGAAGTCGCCCGATAGTGGCTCCGAGGCTTTTGTTGCAAACTTCAACGAGATCCTAAATCAGCCGAGCGAAATTCGATTCGGGAGCGGGAAAGGAAAGGGAAAATTTGTTTACGTAGCGAATCCGGCGTTCTACGATCCCAGATTGCCGAAATGGAAGCCGCAGGTCATAACTGTCGAACTCCGGCGGCAGGATACGTCGCCCGCAAAAACGGCATTTACCAATAAATTCGAAGACGAGTTTGATTTCAACGTCATCCGTAAAATGGTCGGGATGAGTCCGCTGCCGAAGCCGCCGACGATCACGGGCATGGGCGATACGCCGGTTCGGGAAACCGGACGGCCTGTCACCAAGAACTCGTCGAACGCGGAAAACGGCGCCGGATTTTTCGAAGATTTTGCCGATTCCGCTATCGGGCAGGCCCCGGCCAAATGGACGCTTAGCAACAATACGGGCATCGTCAAGAAGAATCCTGGACAGTCCGGAAACTGGCTTGCGATGAGCAAAGAAGGGTTGTTCTTCCCCGATTACGCGGTTCTGGCCCTGCCGAATAGTTTTACTGTGGAGTTTGATGTCACTTGGACCAAGAACATCTCGTACTACAGCCCGAGTTTCTATTTTCACCTCGGAGCGGCCCCGTACGACAACACTCTGAAACGCTACGACCGAGCGCTTGTTAATCTAAATGCCTACACGTCGTCGCGAATGGAGCGTGTCGCTCTCTGGATCGATCCGCACTGGAACAACGAACACGGCCGTTACGGCCTGCAGGTCTTTGACGCACGCGGCGGCTATAAACTTGATAAAGCCGATAAAACGAAGATCTATTTCAAAGATAAAAATCTCGTCAAGGTAAAACTCGTCCGCCAGGGATCGCTGCTTTCGATCTTTTTTAACGGAACGAAAATGTCCGAGGACGCCGTGCTGAGCGAGAATATTCGCTGGAACTTTTTCGGCTTCGGCGTCGACAACGCTCCGAACGCCGACCCGAGCGATGAATTTTACGTGAGCAATATTCGCTTGTCGAAGTAATAAATGGCAGAAATGCGACTGTTAAGGAGCGTGTTTCTTCGGTCGATCAAAAAGCAAAACACGATTCCTGACCGTCGAGCTTCCGCCTAAGAGGAAAGTTATGAAAAATCAACATTATTTGACGCTAATTTTTACGATCATGCTGATGACTATTGGTTTGCAAGCCCAAACCTACAATTCAAACGCAGGCGGTTACAACGGCGGTTACGGGCAAGTATATCAATCATTTGGGCTCGCCCAAGCGACCATCAGTATGCAGCAAAATACCCAAATGCAAATTCAAAAACTGATGATGCAGCAGGCGATGGAAAAGAAATTCGGGAAAGCCGCGGTCGCAAAGGTGCAATCAGGTTCGAATACGAAAACCGCAACGAGAGGTCCCGCATTTTTCACGCCCGTTTCAAAAAGCGACAATTTCAAGATTATCGCTGATTCGGTCGGGCAAGACGCCGAACAAAGAACTCTCTTTAAGCAGCTTTTTAGCGAAGCCAAGAAAGGATTTGACGCTGAAATGGCACCGAAAGGCAGAAAAAATAATCTCGCCGCCGCAATGACCTTTTTTATCGCTTCTACTGTCACTGTTTACAATGACGATCCCGAACCAAGCGATGAGGCGACCGAAAATCTCTTTCAGGCGCTCACCGCGATGTATGAAGAAACGCCCGGAATGACGGAAGTTCCGAATAGAGACAAACAGTTTCTGCACGACGCTTTTGTTAGCTTTAGTGCAATCCCTTTGACATTTTACATGGCGGCAAAAGAAAAAGATGATGCCGAAATGATGAAATTAGCGAAAGTAACAGCTGGTGCGTTGCTTCTCGAGATCTTGAAGATCAATCCAAATGACGTTCGTTTTGAAGGCAGTACTTTGAAGTTAAAAACCGCTCCTTCATCGAACGAAGCTCCTCAAAACACGGCTCCGCAACAGACTTCGAGTGGTTACGGAATCACAAAATTCACCACCACTTTTGATGATGGTTGGGTGGCAACCCCGTTGAGTGATTATGTTGGCGTTGAAAAGGATGGCGTCGAAGTTCGACTTTACTTTCCTGATGCACGGATCGACGGCAATAGGCCGCAGAACACTAACAATTTTGAGCCTTATTACTGGGATGTGTTTGTGAAATCGTCATTTAATGTCAAACAAGCTTTCGTCCGTGAAAAAGAGCAGTACAGCATGGGTCAATCGGACAACTACGAAGCCGCAGCCACCGATAAACAAACGGGTAAAAGCCGTTATGTCGGTATGGGTCTCGCTTTTTTCAACGGAAGCTGCTGGACGATTGTCGTTAACGCACCGGACAGGAAAACTTATTATTCGATGTTCCCGAACGATTCGAGCCTTAAACAGATGCTCAACTACAATAAGTTTGGCGTTGCAGAAGAGGATTTGATCGGTAAATGGAGCAGTTTTGATGCCGCCAGCATTCAGTTTTACAACATCTATTCGGGTGACCTAGCAGGAATGGCAACTGCTTCGACAAATGATTCCTTTGTTTTCTACGGCAACGGAACCTATCAGAGCGAGCACGCCGGAACCAGCACTTTCCGTGGGTCTTTGGCTCATGGCAAATCCAACTACAGAGGAACTTTTCGTGCAAACGACTGGAATTTAACCTTATCCAACCGCGGAGCAAATGATCCCGGGGAATTCTCCTCCCAATTTGAAGCCGTAAAAGGCGGTTTTATGTTGAATCTTGTGAGTAAGAAATTTAGTGGTATGAAAATGAGTCTTTACAAAATCAAACAGTAGCCGGAAGGTCCGAATTCGTGCAAACCAAGCGGAACTTGCTAAGGCAAATTGATGCGAATTCATAATTGACAGTTCTTTACGAGGTGAGAATGAAGAATCGAAATTTCATTATTTTGACGATACTTTTAGTTTTGGCAGGTATTAGCACAACCAACGCCCAAACCTTAAATTCGGGTGCCGACGGCAACAACGGAGGTTATGGCCAGGTATATCAATCATCCGGTCTTGCCCAGGCAACGCTGAGCATGCAGCAGAACACGCAGATGCGGATACAGAGTGCGATCTTAGAGCAAGCAGCCGCGAACGATTCCGGCAAGAACCGTTCGAGTGGGGCCGTTAGTTCAAAGAAGAGTCTCGCATTCTTTACGCCGGACGGAGCGCGAGACAACTTTAAGATCATTGCCGACGCGGTCGGCCAAGACGCCGAGCAGCGGACATTGTTTAGACAGCTTTTTGCTGAGACCAGGAAAGGGTTTGACGCCGAGGTCGGCCCGAAAGGGAGGAAGAATAATCTCGCGGCGGCATTGATGTTCTTTATCGCGACGACGGTCACGGTCTATAACGACGATCCTGAACCGAATGAAGCCTCGCAAGAAGCTCTGTTTCAAGCCCTTACATCAATGTTTGATGAGACTCCCGAAATGGCGGGTGTTCCTGACAAAGATAAAGAATTCCTGTACGACACTTACGTGAGTTTTGCGGCAATGCCTTTGGCTTTTTACGTACAAGCCAAGGATTCGAAAGACCCGGAAATGCTAAAGCTGGCAAAGGTCGTTTCCGGCGCGTTGCTGCTAGATATCCTGAAGATCAACCCGAACGACGTCCGCTTTGAGGGCAATACCTTGAGGTTCAAGAATGCTTCCGCTTCACAACAGCTGCCGGAGGCACCGGCCTCGCAGCAGCCCGCAGGCAATTACGGGATCGCTAAATACATAACCAGTTTCGACGACGGCTGGAAGGCGATACCGGTCGGCGACTATGTCCAGCTAAAGCGAAACGAAACAGAAATACGGCTTTATCACGTCAACAAAGAATGGGACGATAGTCGGGCAAATACGGTTGAGCCCAACGATCATTACTGGGACAGAACTGTTTCTCCGTATTTCAATGTAAGCAATATCCAGAACTGGTCGGGAGTTCAATATCCGGTCATCTATTTTCGCCAGGCTGACGCTATTGACAGACAAACCGGCAAGCGGTCGTTCGTAACGATGAAGATCGTGTACGACGGCGGCGCCCGTGTGATTATTACCATTGCGCCCGATCAGGGTTCGTACAGTCAGCAATTTCCACATCCCAACGATCTGAACCGAATGCTTGCTTACAATAAGTTCGCGGTATCGGCCCAAGACCTCGTCGGAAGATGGACCGGCGGCGGAGGGGGTGGCGTTGAATACTACAACGCATACGGCTACCAGGGCTTGAGTGCGATCTCGACCTCGGACGAATTCGTGTTTGCCGCCGCCGGCAGATACGAAAGCACTCACAACAGCGCCGGCATGAGCGGCGGCGGTACGAACTTCGCGAAAATACAATATCGCGGCCAGTTCACGGCCGGTGACTGGGAAATTTCCGCAACAAACCGCGTAAGCGGCAAGACGAAGAAATTCTGGGCACAGTTTCAGGCCGTTCGCGGCGGATTTCTCTTGATCCTTATTGATAGCGATTATGAACCACTGAGGTACACCCTCTACAAGAAACGATGAGTGGCCCCGAGGCCGATCATTTCAGATCTACTTTCAAGAGCTCGCGTTCTGTCTTCGCCGGCAACTGCGAGGAGTCGTCTAAAGGCTCGGGTTACGGTGCATAACAACTCAGAAAGGCTTCCACGTTTCGAATCGAAGGAGATATTTATGAACATCGTTTCTAGTTGCTCATCATCCGCTCGATACAAAGACAACCTCCGCACATTTAGCTCCGGCCTCGACCTGATCCACAGACTGCGGCCTGTATCGTTCAACTGGACGGACGGGGGCTTGGCCGATCTAGGACTCATCGCCGAAGAGGTCGCCGCGGCTGAACCGCTACTGACAACGACCAACGCTAAAGGCGAGATCGAGGGCGTCAAATACGACCGCGTCGGTGTGGTTTTGGTCAATGCTGTCAAAGAACAGCAAACGCAGATCGAAACGCTCGAAGCGAAAGTCGAAGAACAAAACGAGCTTTTGAGAAATCACAAAGCCGAGATCGACGCGCTCAAAAAGTTTATCTGCAACCAAAATCCGGACGCCGCTTTTTGCGCGGCTAAACCGCAGCCACAATAGGAGAAAACAATGAAGATCTCAAGAATTATTATCCTGATCGTCTTTTGCGCCTTCGCCGCACCAAGTGTTTTGGCACAAAACACAGCGTTCACTTATCAGGGCAGTCTCAACACGAGCGGTCAGCCGGCGAACGGTAATTACGATATGCAGTTTACGCTGCATGCCTCGGACGTAGGAAATAGCGGCGTCGGAGCGACGATCACGAGGTCTAATGTGGCCGTTGTGAACGGTTATTTCGCAGTTTCGCTCGATTGGGGAACATCGGTCTATCCGGTGTTCGGCTCGCGTTGGATCGAAATTGCTGTGCGGCAGGCAGGCGGCGGAGCCTATACGACGCTCAGTCCGCGGGAGCTAGTGAAGGCCACGCCTTATGCGATCTCGAGCTTCTACTCAGAAACCGCGAAGTTTGCAGACTTTCTCGGCGGCAGGACCGCCAGCGAGTACACGCTGACGACCGACCCGCGACTTTCAGATGCCCGCAACCCGCTGCCGAATTCGCCAAGCTACATCCAAAACGGGACTGGCGTTCAGAACTCTTCGAGTTTTAACATCTCGGGTAACGGTACCGTCGGCGGGGCTCTTTCGGCTAACTCTGTAAATTCGGCATCGCAGTATCTTATCAACGGACAGAACGCTCTTTTCATGAATGCCGACACTGTGTTGGTCGGATCCGCTCCGTTATTTGCTCAACCAAGCACCGGCAACACGATCATTGGACGCAATGCCGGAGATAATCTGTTTCAGGGTAATTCGAACACGTATACCGGAAAGGATTCTGGCAAGAACCTTATTACCGGAAGCCAAAATTCCTTTTTTGGCGCTGGTGCTGGCCGCGACGCCAACAACGGCAATCTCAACACTTATATCGGTGCTGAAACAGGTAGCGGAAATTCTTCGGGCGCAAATTTCCAAACCATGATCGGTGCTTACGCTGACGTTCGAGTCCCCGGTCTCTCGAACGCAACCGCGATCGGTTTCCGTGCCGCTGTCGATCGCAGCAATTCGCTCGTGCTCGGTTCGAGCAACGGCATCAACGGAGCGACCGCCGACACTAACGTCGGTATCGGCACTTCCAGCCCGGCTTTCAGATTAGATGTGGTCGGTCGAATGCGGCTGCAGCAGACGCTCAATGCGAGCGGCGGTGCCGACTCAGCCGGCCTTTGGCTCTACCAGCGAACACCAAACGCAGACCGAGCTTTTATCGGTATGCAAGACGACGGCAAAGTTGGATTTTTCGGAACGAATGGTGGGGGTTGGGGTTTGGTGATGGACACAGGAAATGGCAGGACGATCATTAATCAACTTGGTGTCAGTGGTGCCACGCCGCTGTGCCGCAACGCCTCGAACGAGCTCGCCACGTGCTCATCTTCAGCTCGGTACAAGAACAACATCACTGCCTTTTCATCCGGGCTTGACCTAATTCGTAGGCTGCGTCCGGTTTCATTTAACTGGACGGACGGCGGCTTGGCTGATCTAGGACTCGTCGCCGAAGAGGTCGCCGCGGCTGAACCGTTACTGACAACGACCAACGCTAAAGGCGAGGTCGAAGGCGTTAAGTACGACCGGGTTGCCGTCGTTCTTGTAAATGCGGTCAAGGAACAGCAGACCCAGATCGAGGCACAGCAGAAACAGATAGAACAACAGCAGGCGGAGATAGAAAAGCAGCGTGCTGAAATAGAGCAGCAGAAAAAGCGCCTCGACGCGCTCACCGAATATCTTTGCTCAAAACAGGCTGACCCGGCGATCTGCGGAACACCATAAGTAAGGCCGCGGCCAGAGAAGACTATTTTGATCCGGCGGAATTGTTTGCGTTGACGATAAGCTCTGCCAATGGATCACTCGCGGGGCGTCATCCGATGCCCCGTTCTTTCTGTTGAAATCTCCCAACACAAACAACATACGCAGGGGCCGGAGATCGTCGAAAAATCAAAGACGCGTGCAACCCACGCTGGTCTGTCCCCAGCTCGAACGAACCCCCGCATCTATCACGGGGCTCAGAGCACTCGACCTCTGCGTCGGCGTCGGCCCGCCGTTATTCGGAAGCTAACCATAAGCGGACGATGTACAAATACCAAATACGATCGCAAGACAGAACGAGACGGAATTTTTCATTGGGCCTCCGTCATTCAGTTTTTTGAGCGATGGTCGATTTAGAAAAGCGAAACCCCAAAAGAAACAATTTCCACAAAACCGTCGATAAACCCTAATCTTGCGGAGCCTCGCTCCGTGTCGGGGCGGGATGCACGACTTCTTGTCCGACTACAACTGGATCCTAAAAGCCCAACACGCGGACCGATCCGAATCCGCCCCCCATCCGCCTAAGCGTCTGCCAAGCCAGTCTCGGGTGCAGTTCGAGTGAAACGCGAAGCCAAATATCGTGTAACTTCGACAGTCGGTATTCGCTGTGAGGGTGGCAAGCCGGAGCAAACAGGTGTTGCAATACCGACTTTGTTTTGCAACTCTTTTAGTGACCGTTCACCGCTAACTCACTCAGACTTGATACTCGACATGCCAAATCCAGGGTCTTCGGCCCTCCCTGCGAGCAACGTGAGAAATTTACGAAGTTGTGCAATTCCCCGAATTGCTTTCTCACTGGGAATCGTTGTCGAGCCGCTTGACAGCTTCAAGCAGCAGTCTGTCATCGGTTTGAGCGTAAACTGTCGTGATACTCATGTCCGAATGAGCGAATAGGTTCTGGACAATGAGCGGATTCGTGTTTCTCCGGATTAGCTCGCTTGCGAAATAGCTGCGAAGATCATGAAAATGATAGTTCTCTTCTCTCGTACCGCCTTTCTTGTTGATGCCGGCATTGCGGAGTGCGGTGTACCATCTCTTGCGGAAGTCTTTTACTGGGAAAGGAAGCTGCCCGTCCTCGATCATCGCTTTAAGAACCTTCGTTGCAGTGGCGTTGAGCGGAACCAGACGGGGCGGCCTTCCCTTTGATCCGATCACCAGAACCTGCTCGTTCTCAAAATCGATAAAATCCTCAGTGATGGCCATTAATTGGCCACGGCGTAACGGAAGATTGACCGCCAAGACTATCAGCCGATACAGCAGAGTGTCCTTCTCCAGTTCTTTCCAAAGATCTTGCTTTTGTTTTTCATTAAGCAACCGCCTACGGGGCGGTGGTTCTGGTAAGGCTTTCACATATTGCATCGGATTTCGGTCAAGGATTCCCTCCTCGCAGGCCAAACTCAGGATCTTTGAGAGCGTCGACATTATTCGGTTTATCGACGATGGTGATAGCTCACTTTCCTTCTTACGTTTATTTTGGCGGGTCTGAAGCTTGGACCTAAAGTCCCTGCAGTCTTGTGGACTTATGCTGGCCAGTGGACGCTTCTTGAAATGTCCCAGGAGAAGTCGGATGTAGAGGTTCTTTGCACCTTTGTTGACATTGTTCTGCTCAACATACGGCCGGTATTTCGCCTCAATGAATGACGCCAGGGTGGTGGTGCTATCGGCGACACCATAGTTGTGATTAAAGGTCGTCTTTATTATCTGACGTTCGGCTAACTCAGCTTCCTGTTTCGTTATCGCCTCAGGGATGGCTTGGTGAAATACCTTTCCATTAAGGCGTTTATACATCCACCAACGAGCCTTCGCGTAAGCCGGATGGGAAGAAGTTATGCGCTTGCCATTGTATCTTTTGAAGACCGACATAACTCCCCCTAAGAGTTCACAAGTGAAATAGCCGAAAAACGAAACCAGTCCTGCATTCGCAAGTTCTGTTCCGCTTGCCAACCGCCTATTTTTTTGGGGTTTTGGGGGAGTTCTATCGAGAAATTGGAACGCCAACGCACCGGGTCGGTGCATGTCTAGACCAGTTTTGGTTCGCTTATGAACGAGTAGCTGTTGGTTGCAAAATGGTTGCGGTTTTTTCTGCCTTCGCTAGCACCCTAAACCATTGATCTAGAACTGGTTAGTCCCAGGCCCGTTCGCGGGATAACCGAGAACTGCATCCAACTGCACAAAAAAGGGGCTTTCGAATTTCTTCGAAAGCCCCATGTTTATTGGTCGGGACGGCGAGATTTGAACTCACGACCTCTCGCACCCCAACCAACCTAAGGGTTATTCACCGCTTCTCAAAGGCGCTCAAAACTAATCAACATCGACTGTTTGAGCGTCGCTTAGATGCTGTGCGTAGATATGAATCAGCAAAAGTGCAACCATCTTGCAACCAACTCCGCCATTTCTGGCATGTTATTCTTATCGTCGATATGTTTGTCTTATCGGGAATTTTCTGACTTTCCTTGGAGACAAAAGAACAAAAACACCATGACCTTTTCAACCTGCCTGATTAATGAATCATAATACTAATTACGAAATCTAAATCGAAAACCTTGCAGCCGCCGTGCTGTGCGTCTTTAGGCCGATTAGTCGTTGTTGAATTGTTTCAGAAGACAACATTGCAAGGCATGCCGGATCAAATTAGTTATTTCTCCGAGGTTGGGAATGTTTGATTTGTAGGCAGCGTTGAGCTTTGAGCACACCCGAGGCGTAGATGAGTTCTGAATGGGAGAGGGGTTTGATGCACTATTAGGAACGCTTGATACGGACCGCGACCGCGCGGCTGACATATATTTGCGCCTTCGCGAGCGTATCGAACGATTTTTTGAATGGCGAAACTGTGAGGACACTCAGGAGCTAGCAGATATTGTCTTTGACCGGACTGCCAAAAAGATCGTTGATGGCGAAAAGCTCAAGAGCATTGAGGCATATTGCATTTCGGTCGCCAAATTCGTTTTGCTAGAGGATCGTCGGAAAGCCTCTCGTCGAGAGGAGCTTGAAGAAAACTCCTCTACGATTAGCGGCGGCCCGAATGAAGCAGACCTGATTCCCGACGGTCAGGCTGCACTTCGCCATCAGTGTCTGGAAAGGTGCCTTGGCGAACTCGCGGTGGACGACAGAGTGCTGTTGGTCGGCTATTTTGATACGGATCAGCAAACCATGATCTCGAAACGCCAACGGCTGGCAGCATCGCTGGGAGTTACGCTAAATTCATTGCGAATTCGGGTGTGCCGATTGAAGTCAAAGGTCGGAACCTGTACGAAAAAATGCTGTGAGGATGCATGACGGAGTTTTACGGAAACGTTTCTTGTTAATGGAACACTACTAACAGGAAGCAATTGCTCATTTTGATGGAAATAGAAAATGAAGAGATAATTCGGAGATTCCTGCTCGGCAAAATGTCTGAGGAGGAACGCGTTGAATTCGAGAAGCGTTTTGTCGCTGATGCTGATCTGTATGAGCAGATCGCCGCCGTCGAGGACGAACTCATCGAAAAATACGTTCGCGGATGGATCCGGCCGGAGGAAAGTGCTGAGTTTGAGACGGTCTTCCTCGTGACCAAAAAGCGGCGTGACCGAATAGAATTTGCCCGCACTTTCATCGATCAAGTAACAGGAACAGACTCTTCGGTGACGGATGCGGTTGAAGAGAATGCACCGAAACGAGACTTCTTTGCTGCTGTCCGCTATTGGTTTAGCAGTCCTAAAGTCGTAATGGCGGGAGCGATGGCCCTTTTGGTGGCCTTCGTCGGCGTCTGGATGTTTTCGCGTCTTCTTGCCCCCAACCAGCCGGAAGTGGTATTTGAGCCGAACAATGGAGCTCTCGGAACGCCATCCACGATGAAGCCCACGGAGCCGGTCAACTCCTCCTCCCCAGTAAATTCAACTGGAACGCCGGAACCGACCGCGAACACTGAAACGACCGACCAGGTTCCGGCAGCGACGAAAACGCCTATTGCAACTCCAATCCCCGCGATCGAGCAGCCAGTCCGCAATCCCGTTATCGCTCTATTTTCCGGCAATCTTCGGTCTGGCGGATCAAACAACGTTTTGAGACTGTCAAACGAAGCAAAGGCCGCGACCTTCATATTGAATCTCCCGACGACCGACCATAGCGCTTACGCCGCAATAGTTACGGACGCCGACGGGAATACGATCGCGCAATTCAACAAACTAAAGGCGTCGAAAGGTCGCATCAGAATAGTTGTAAGTGCGAATCGACTAAAGAAAGGTGATTACATGATAAGGCTCGACGGGAGTAACGTCTCCGGTGAGAGCGAATCGGTTGCCGATTTTCAGTTTCGAGTAGACCGTTAGATCCGTCCCTACCAAAAAGGCTTCACAGCATTTTTATTTCGAAAAATATGTATGAAATGGATTTGTCCGTTTTTACACTACTAATGGGTGCGCGTTGGCGACGAATATATTCAAGGAGAAAATCGATGAGAAAACTAACAGTAGGCCTGATCGTGATCGTAATAATGACCGCGGCTATTTTTGCGGGTGATTCATACACGAAAAACTTAAATATTGAACCGGAGTCTTCTGAGAGCTTCACCCGGAACTTTGCGGAAAGAATGACGGTCACGGTTCAAATTGCAGGTGGAGATCTTGGTTCCGGCCGAGACGTCGCGGAAGTTTATGACCCAACCGGGAAAAAGGTTGCGAGCGGGCCACGGGGATTTTCGTTTAATACGAAAACACAAAAGGCAGTTACAAGATCGTCGTCATAAACAAGACTAAAAACCGCCAAAACGTAGAGGTTTCGGTAAATACATCAGGAAGTTAAAGGAATAAAGAGGTATAAGAAAATGAACAAGAACATAGTATTTTCAGTGATAGCAATTTTGTTTTTATCAACATTTGCGGCGGCACAATTTCCGAAAATTAAGATTCCGACGGTGAAAACTCCTACAATTCCAAAGGTTGATAAAGCAGTTCCCGGTATCGATAGAGCGGTTCCCGGTTCGGTCGGAACCTCGAGTGGAAAAAATCGGCAGAATGTGATGGATGACGGGTTTACATTTTTTGAGGCCACGCCGGTTACGGAGTACAACGAAAAAAGCAGTGGCAACATTTCAAAAGGATGGACGCTGACAGCAAACTTACGAGCTTTTGGAACATTTCCTGATAACAGCGGATTCAAGGTCGTCGTCGCTCAGAGCGGAAAAGCACTAGCGACCTATATGTGTCAGGGCAAAACTCATCGCAAAGCTGAAAGCCCGGTTCGCGAAGTGAAAAATAGCCCTGACGACGATTCTATGTCGACTGAAACAGGCGGAACCTGTGGCGGAAGTAAAGACATCTTTGTTAAAAGTCCCGGAAAATACGATGTGAATGTCTTTACGACAAATGGCAATGATGACAGTGAGACAGCCGTAAGAACATACAAGATCGATGTACACGAAGCCAAAATGATCCGTCCTGGCAAAATTGTCGGACCTTCTGATTTTTATATACAAAGATACGCCGAATCACCTGTCTCGTTTTTGTATCTGCGTCCGGGCCTGGGTAGTGGCCGAGTAAAAGCTGATTATCACGAAAAAGGCCAAGGAACGACCCTCAAGGGAAATGTTGATATCTATTTCAGCATTGCAAAAAATGAAAACAGCAACGGAGCAGGATTTGCCGGTGTTCCATATGTTCGCTGCTCTGTAAACGGGCAAGTAGTCAATTTTCTGAACAAAGGCCAAGTTAAAGACGCCTCGATGCGGGGAGACAAAGCCGACTATAAACGCGATGGAAAGCCAACCGAATATATTGGTTTTTACAGCTACTGGATAAATCTTCCGATCAATTGGCGCGGAAATGGAACAACCGGCAATCCGGATATGGAGAGCCAAACCGGTGAATGGAAATGCGATCTAAGAGATGGCTCTACGACGGTACGAACGTTTAAGTGGACTGTCGGCGGTGACGGTTTTCCACAACAGCATCCAGAGCAAACAAGCGGAAATATAAATTTACACTGGGGGGCATATCTTATCGAGACCGAAATTCCCGCAAGTGGAAGTTCTATGGATCAGCGTTTAATGCCCATGCCAGACGCAGGCCTATTCTATGGAATTCCCTGGAAATCTGCCGAAGGAAAGAAAATGGCCGCCGGAGTTCCGACAAAGGGAACACCTTACTTTATCCCTTAGAAGTTTAGGTTCCTGTGGATTCCGCGGATCAGGAAGGTCGTGTCCGCGGAATCTGCTATTCATCTCAGTTTCGACAAACCCGGAAGTTCGGCGGTCCCGCAAACATGGGACTCGAAAATGATCACAATTCACATGAGCTTAAAAAGTTCTAGATCCGTATCATTCAACCGTGCAGGTTATGCCACGATTGCAGCCTTGATCTTGTTCGTGTCATTGTCCGCCCAAAACCCCAACAGGCCGCTGAAATTATCAACAAATGAACCGATCGACGGTCAGATCAAAGGCGGCGAAACTCACATTTATGAGGTGACGTTAAATAAAGGCGAATATGCACGGGCGGAAGTTGAGCAGAAAAATATCGATGTTGTTGTTTCGCTGTTTGATGCGAATGGAAAACTCGTTGTCGAGATGGATGGCAAAGACGGCAGATTGTGGCATGAATCGGTTTCGATGATCGCGAAAAGCGGGAAAGCGGCTTTTCAGGTCAAGATTCGTGCTTACGGCGGAAGCGGACATGTTGGTGATTACAGGATAAAACTTGCCGAAGTACGTCCCACAAATGCGAACGACGGCAAACGCCTCAAAGCAGAAATACATTTAAGTAAAGGCAGGACATTCTACGAACAATTGAGATCACAGGCAGCGGCGAATGAATATGAGATCGCAACCGCGTTATTTCGAGAACTCGGAGATTCCCAACAAGAAGCAATAACATTGACAAACCTCGGACAGGCCTTCTTTAGGTTGTCGGAATATGACAGATCGATCATTGCTAACAAACGTGCGATGGAGCTGTTTCAAAAAACAAAGGATCGCCTTGGTGAGGCTAAAACTGTTAACACGCTCGGAAGCAACTATAGAGCTCTCGAACAGCCCGACAAAGCCCGGCAATTTTTTGAAAAGGCTTTAGCAATTCGCCGGGAAGTAAAAGACCGCAACGGCGAAGGCGGAACGATCTATAATTTAGGGCTCTTGCATTACAACCTATTGGATTATAAAAAAAGCGGCGGAACACTATACACAAGCTCTGGTCATTTTTCAGGAAACAAAAGACCGCGGCAGCGAAGGCAACGCTCTGAATAACTTGGGAAATGTTTATTACCAGTTATCAGATTATGAAAAAGCGACGATTCATTTTGAAAAAGCACTCGTCATTTCACGTGAAGTAAAAGACCGTTCTGAGGAAGGCAAGATACTCTTTAACTTGGGAATTTCCAATTACAACTTATCGATTTATGAAAAAGCAAAGGATTATCTTGAACAAGCACTTCACATTTCTCGGGAACTAGAAGACCTCTCCGAGGAAGGTAAAACGCTCTATGCCTTGGGAAGCGTCTGTGATCAATTATCAGATCACGTAACGGCGATGGCTCACTATGAGCAAGCAATGATCATCTATCGGATGTTAGGCGATCGCATGAACGAAGTGAAAGTCTATTGGGATCTATCGATTGCGTCCCAGCTTTTGAATGATTCGCAAGTTGAAATTTTCTACGGCAAACTGGCTGTAAATGTTTATCGGGAGACTCGCGGCAATTTGAACGAGTCGGATAACAGATCACGGAAGAAATTCCTTGCCGACAACTCAGTTCGATATCGTCGTGTTGCCGACATTCTTATCTCGGAAGAACGTTCGACGGAAGCACAAGCCGTTTTGAATCTGCTTAAAGAACTGGAATCTGACCAATCTTCTGCCGGAAGCATTAAACTTACAGACCTTGTTCCCTACAGCAAAGGCGAAGCGGAAACGATTGCCACTATCGATAACCTTGTCGAATGGAAACGCAAGAAAGACGAACTTGAGAAGATCAAGAAGACTACAGGTTCACTGCGCGCAACAGATCAAAAGAAGCTTGACGGAATTGTGGCGGCTATCGCATCGGCGAGTCGGGCATTTCGGAACTCAATCGAAAGATTAAAGAAGTCCAACTTCTGACAGACCCGGCACAAAAGATCGAAACCTTAAATCCTAATGAACGCATCACTCCTGATCAAAGGCTACAACGTATTCGCCGTCTTGTATTGTTTGGCAATATCTCTTATCGCCATTGTAACGTTTATCTTACCGCTTGACGGTTACTTTATCGGCCCGCCGTATGACGAGCAGAAGAGGATCTTGTATACGATTCTGTTGATGGTGCTGGCCGCCTTAGTAGTTACACCACAGCCCGTCTCCCTCATTGGATACTGTTTAGCCGGCGGAATCGGGAAGAGAAGGTTTTCCGGTATTGTCTTCCGTTTACTTATTATGAGTCTGTGCTTGGCCTTTTTCACGATTCTGTATCTGATCTACATTAATTTCACGATCGTGCCCGCCGACAAAATAGGCGAAACGATCATTCAAACGGATCTAGCAAAGGCATTACTTTTTTTTCTGATTGTCTCAAGCTATTTTCTTTTCCCTCTGACCCTCACCATCGCCGCCCTGATTGTTCAGAAAGTCAGCTTGTGGAAACGCCTTTTGCCTATTATTTCCTTACTTTTATCGCTTGTTGTTGTGGCCTTTATTTCAGCAGCACTTTATGCGATCGGGACGATCACACGATCTGAAAACATGTACAGCGCGATGCAAGGAGCGACGATCCCCCAATTCGCAATGCTCGGTTCGGCTGCTTGGGCGTTGATCGGCCTGGTCGTTGTCGGAATGCCATCCGGATCGCCACAAGACAATTAGAAATAAGGTCACTTCAAAAGAACAGTCACGGTCCAAGTTGAACAGTTTGAGATCGATTCTCGAAATTACGACGGTTCGCAAATTGAACTCTGAGAATGTGGAGAAATGTTTTTGCGGTTTCCAACACTACTTTATGAAGAACATATTATCCGGGAGAAGAAGAATGAGAAAAAACTTAGGAACGGGATCTTTGATAGTTGTTTCGGGGTTGATAACACTATTATTTTTACAATCTGTGTTTGGGTCTGTTTTTGTGGCCCAAGAGGCATATGTATGCTGGCAAAAACCTGTTGCTGCGGTTTGGATCGATATGGGCACTCCCGACGCCGATTGGAATAGTTTAGATCCGCTATTCCGCAATAAGAATAAATGGACCTACACGCCGGCGAGAGGAGTGGATTTCTTTTTGCACGATGATGGAGAGCGAAGACTGATTGCTTCAAAATGCAATAGTTCTCGGGAAACGATCAAACGCGACCACAATGGACTTCGCGACAGTTGTGGCACGGGAACAAAGGAAGTGAGATCGCAAACAAGTGAACCTACCTGCCCGGCAGGTTATACCAATAGGGGACAATACTGTTATAGAAACGGCATTAGTCCCAGCGAACAAGAGGCCAACAAAATAGATTTGAAATGTCAGCGCGGATTCGTCTTAACCCTCAGATCTGTTTACCAAAGGTGGCTCAGAGAGAACACAACGAGAGAAGCCGGGCCACGTACGCAGTAAAAGGTTCGCCGACATCAGAATCAAATGCAAACTTACATCCCAATGCTTCATGTCAAACCTATAAGGAGAAAATAAATGAAAAAACTAACGCTACGATTCTTAACCATCGCGATCGCCGTAATAGCATTTTCGGCAACCGAAGCGATCGCACAAAAACGAATCAATTTAGATTCAAACGGCAAAGCGACAGTTAGTGCGACGGTCCAGCCATGGAAACTTGGCGATATAAAAGAAGTATGGTCGATTTCTGGCAAGCAGTTCCGTAATTTAAGCATTAAACAAACAAAAGGCGGAAAGTTCAAGTATGAGATCCATCGCGGAAGTCAATTTTTATCGAGCGGACACACGACAGGCTCGAATATCACGATCAACAGTGACGGCAAAAGCACTTATACGATCACGATCATCAATGAAGATGACCAGCCGAGAAAGATCGAACTATCAGTTGTAACAAGCGGCGGCAGTAACAGTATTTGAGTTTTCGCTTTGGCAGGCTTTGGAATTAAAGCAACAAAGTAACGCAAAAGTTGGCTCTAGAAGATAAGTATTTCCGAAAGCCGATCTATGAAATAATTGACTCAAATTCATATTTAGTAGAAGGTATTCGTAACACAAGTTTATGGATACTTCGCTAATTATGAAAAAGGAACGAAATAAAACAACCGTCATTATCAATATATTGGCGGTTCTTTTTTTATTTTGTACGAGTTCTTTGGCACAGAGTTCTCCAACCCGTTTGACATTAAATACTCCGCTAAATGCTGAGATCAAGGGCGAAGAAATAAATTCATATTCAGTTGCTCTGACGGCTGGTCAAACCGCCCGTGTCGAGATGGTTCAGGATGGCATTGATGTCAATTTTGAAGCGATCGATCTGAAAGGCGAGATCTTCATTATCGGAACTTCGCCGAGCGGGCTTTATGGTGACGAGTTGATCCTCGTCACCGCGAAAGAAAGCGGAGATTATAGAATTGACGTATCGGTTTCAGATCCGGCTGCGAAACCCGGGAAGTATACCGTTATCTTAAAAGAGATCCGCCCGACCGTTGCGGAAGACTTTGAGGTAAATGACGCTACCAAGAGAATTCTGCAACTTGCTCGTGATGCCTATCAGATAAAATATAACGGCACTATCGAAGGTTTGCGTGGGGCGAACGCAAAATGGGATGAAGTAATCGCTGCGTCAAAAATAAAAAAGGATAAGGTTTGGGAAGGCGTGGCAATCGTTCAACAGGGTTTGATATACAAACAACTCGGCGAACTGCAAAATGCACTCGATTCATATTTGAAAAGTCTGGAGATTTGGCGTGAATTGGGAAATCGTCAATACGAAGGCTCGGCGGTCAATAATATTGGTTCGGCTTACAGCGATCTTGGGGAATATGAAAAATCGCTTACTTATTTTCAACAATCTGCCAATATCAATCGAGAGGTCGGCGACCGCGTATATCTCGGATTTTCATTAACTAATTTGGCTGAAGCGTATAGTCGTCTCGGAGATTTTACGAAGGCGGAAGATTATTTTAAACAATCCTTAGTAATCAGACGTGAAGACACAACCGAGCGTGGCAAGAGAACGTTAGCCGGCACGATCAAGAATTACGGCTACATGCTGGCCACTAAAGGCGAGGCAAAGAACGGTTTGGCATTGATTCAAGAATCTTTAGATTTACGTCGGGAGATCGGATATTCATGGGGAATTGCCGATTCGCTGTTAGCGATCGGGAATCTGAAAGCGGAGAATCGATTTGAGAACTACACAGAAGCAAATCGAATCGCTCTCGAGGTTGGCGACAGACGCTTACAGGCTGAGTCTTTTTATCTGCTTGCCGTCGCTGAACAAGATCGTGGAAACCTAACAAAGGCAGTTGAAAATATCACGAACGGGCTCGATCTGATCGAACAGATCCGCAGCGAAATAGTCGGTTCTGAATCGCGCTACGCATATTTTTCAACCGTTCAAAATTATTACGAACTCTACACCGAATTGCTCGTTTCGCGGTTTGAAAGAACAAAGAAAGAGGAAGATCTAGCACTCGCATTTGAGATCAGTGAACGTTCGCGTTCACGCAGCCTGGTCGAATTGTTAGAGGAGGCGAAAGTTGATTTTAAACTTGGAGTTGATCCGAAATTATTGGCGGAGCAAAAAAATCTTCAAAAGCAGATAAACGACAGATACCAACGGCGTGAGACCCTCATTGCTGGTAAGTCTAAACCGGAACCAATTTCAAAGGTCAATGATGAGATCAATGAACTAAACACCAAGATCCAAAACGTGAATATTAGGCTCCGTCGTGAGAATCCTAAATTTGCCGACCTTGCCGAAGGCAAAGCAATAGCTGCAAACGACATTCAGAAATTGCTCGATGATGATACCATTTTGCTCGAATACAAGCTTGGCGAAAAGCGAAGTTTTCTGTGGCTGGTTGCTAAGGACTCGATCGAAATTTTCGAGCTGCCAAAACGTCAAATAATCGAGACCAAGGCAAGGGCCTTCTACGATTCCGTCGTGGCAAATAGCAAAGGTCAGCCGGCGAGAACTGAGCAGGTCACGAAAGATCTAAGCAGAATGTTGTTGTCGAATGTTGCTGCCAAAGTAGCCAACAAAAGACTCGCGATCGTTGCCGACGGAGTTTTGCAATACATACCGTTTTCCGCTCTCATCAGTCCACAGTCTGAGGTTTCGCCACTTGTCGAAACGAATGAAATTGTGATGCTGCCGTCCGCTTCGGTTTTGTCGCAACTGCGAGATAACCCGAAACCCGGGCGAGAAAACAAAAAGACGATCGCAATTTTTGCCGATCCGGTGTTTGATCTTCTGGATTCGCGGGTCGCAGGAACTGCCAGCCGAAAACCGAGTGATGAAAACACAGCAATGAGGCGCACTTTGCGCGATTTTCGTTTCGGCGAAACCTTGCCGCGGCTTCTCGCTTCAAGATTGGAAGCTAAGGGCATCTCGAGTCTCATTGAAAAAAGCGATGCGGAGGTTCGAATGGACTTTGAGGCAAATCTCGATAATGTCGAAAATTCGAATCTGAAAGATTATAGGATCTTGCATTTTGCGACACACGGTCTGCTCAATTCTTCGCGGCCCGAGTTGTCAGGGTTGGTCTTTTCGCTGTTCGATAAGAACGGCACCAAGCAAAACGGTTTTTTGACCTTAAACGATATTTACAATCTCGATCTTTCCAGCGATCTGATCGTCCTGTCAGCGTGCCAGACGGCTCTCGGAAAAGACATTCGCGGCGAGGGTTTGATCGGAATGTCGAGGGGCTTTTTATACGCAGGTTCCAAACGGATCGTCGCGAGCCTGTGGAAAGTTGATGATTCTGCAACTGCTGAGTTCATGAAGCGTTTTTACACAAATCATCTGCGGAAAGCTATGCCGGCTTCAAAAGCATTGCAACAGACAAAGAACGAGATGAAAAAGATCAGGCGCTATCAATCGCCATATTACTGGAGTGCTTTCACTCTGCTTGGTGATTGGCAGTAGTTCACCAAATAGACGAAGACAATGACAGGCAATGAAATGTTTTCGGCCTTTCGGTGAGATTTGGAAAGCTGAAATACCGGGTTGGTAATTGTCCACATCGTTGTGGTGCGTAGGTTCACCAAAATGGTTCTAATCCGAGGTCCAGAAAGTTGGTTGCAAAATGGAGGAGCTTTTTCTTACGGGTGGTAGTTCGTAAATGCGGCAATTATGGGACTTAGCAATCCGCCCTCTCGCAGCCATTTGGAAACCACGAAAAATGGGACCTTCGAAATTCTTCAAAAGCCCCATGTTTATTGGTCGGGACGGCGAGATTTGAACTCACGACCTCTCGCACCCCAACCAACCTGAGGGTTAATCGCAAGTTCTCACAATCGCTCAAAACCAATCAAAATCGGCAACTTGCTTGTCGCTTATAAGCTTTAAGTAGGTATGCGTCGGGAAAAGTGCAACCATCTTGCAACCAACTTACCAAGATTATTCCCCACTTAGAACGTCGATAAATAACACTGG
Organism: Acidobacteriota bacterium; assembly: GCA_016716435.1. Lineage (NCBI taxonomy): Bacteria > Pseudomonadati > Acidobacteriota > Acidobacteriota bacterium. Next base: position 1,375,206 of record JADJWI010000008.1, read on the forward strand.
CGAGAACAACAAAATAACACATTCTGATCGAAAATAAACACTAATTTTTCCTTTTAGTGTTTTGCGACATTTTCGGGAAACAAATGTGACGAAACCCCATCTCCTAAGTCATTCTGGCTTATTAACACACCAATAAATTGGTATCCGGTTTTCACTACTTTTGCCCCTCTCGCCTACCGCTCTTTTATATATTTGCGCGATGTTGTCTGAACTGCCAACCTTTCTCAGATTGGTGCATCGCGGCATTATTCATTGACAAATGTCACTTTGCACCACAATACTTTAATGGTGGGTAAGGATCAGGTACTAAAGTTAAAAAAACTTGGGGTATTTACACTGGCTCAGGGCAAGGCTGCGGGAATTAGTCAGCAAGACATATCCAGGCTTGTCGCTGCAAAGGACCTCGTTCGTCTTGATCGTGGAATCTACCTTCATCCGAAGACGTCGCTCGATAAAGATGTAGGATTCCAGATCGCATATTCAAAGTTTGGGCCCGGTTCAGCAATCGGTGGTCTTTCAGCTCTATATCATTACAACCTTGCCGAGCAGGTTCCGGGAGAAATATGGATGATGGTCCCTCCGGAGAAAAGAACCCGAGAAAATGGTTATAGACTGATTCGAACAAAAACAAGCCTCGACAAACAGATCATAGATGAAAAGGGCTATCGAATCGTCACAGTCGAAAGGGCGGCACTAGAGGCTCTTAAATTCATCACAAAGGTAGGTGAACGAACAGCCATAAAGGCCGCCAGAGAAGCTCTTGCAACAAGAAGAACTACGGAAGCAAAACTTGCAAAAGCAGCAAGAGAACTTGAGCTTGAATCGGTACTAGCCAAGTATCTGGAGGTCATCGTGCCCTGACCACCAAAGAAAAGGCACTTCCAGTTGGCGATCCGGTTTCCACATAATCTCAGTCAGAAACCAGATAGTCGAATATCTGCTACACTTCGCCGAAATTGGCGAGCTGCCGCTAAAATCGGTCCTAACTCATTATTAATGACGATATCATACTCCTGAAGATGCGTTGCACTTTACTCGCCATAATTGCCGATATATATTGACATTACCATAGCTACTCACCATAATTGACGTATTATGAGATTCGACACAAACACGACCGATCAAGCGATACTTAAAGAAATCGGAGAACGTGTTGCAATGATTCGATTGAATCAGAACTTCACCCAAGCAAATCTTGCGGAGCAAGCGGGCGTGTCTAAGCGAACCGTTGAACGGCTAGAGGCAGGCGAATCGGTACAAGTTACAAGCCTAATTCGGCTCCTGCGCTCATTAGGATTACAGCAGCGCTTAGAAGTCCTTTTCCCAGAACCTGTTTCAAGCCCAATAGCTCAACTGAAACTTCAAGGGAAAAAACGACGACGGGCCTCCTCGAAAGAACTACGAAGCTCGAAAGGGACGGGCTGGAGTTGGGGAGATGATTCATGACAACGTTGGCTGAGGTCAAGCTGTGGGGACGCACCATCGGGGCTGTTTCGCTTGAGGATCGCAATGATGTGGCTGTCTTTGAGTACACACCAGAGTTCATGAAAAGCGGCATCGAGGTCTCACCGATTGTGATGCCGCTCACTGGATCAATATACGTATTCCCGGAGTTGCCACTAGTGACCTTTCACGGCTTGCCGGGTTTGCTGGCTGATTCGCTACCGGATAAGTTTGGCAACGCACTCATTGATGCTTGGCTCGCAACGCAAGGCCGGTCCGCTGACAGTTTTAATGCGGTTGAAAGGCTCTGCTACACAGGCTCACGTGGGATGGGAGCCCTCGAGTTTTTCCCGAGCAAAGGCCCAAAGGAGATGGCCTCTCGGAAGATCGAGCTTGACGCTTTAGTCAATCTGGCTTCGGACGTTTTGAACCAACGAAGCAATCTTGATACTAACTTTGACGATCCTGATTCTCTCAGAGATATCCTTCGCGTAGGAACCTCCGCAGGTGGTGCCCGGGCGAAAGCGGTGATCGCGTGGAATCGGAAAACCAATGAAGTTAGGTCTGGGCAAGGAAAAGCCGGCGACGGATTTGAATATTGGTTATTGAAGTTCGACGGAGTCACCGGAAATCGGGACAAAGAACTTGCCGATCCTCAGGGCTATGGAGCAATCGAGTATGCCTACTATCTAATGGCACTCGAGGCAGAAATACAGATGAACGAATGCCGCTTACTCGAAGAAAACGGCAGAAGGCATTTCATGACCAAGCGATTCGACCGTCTCGAGAACGGCGAAAGGCTGCACATGCTTTCATTAAGCGGCCTGGCTCATTTTGACTTCAACAATGCCGGCGCGTATGGCTACGAGCAAGCCATGCTGATCATGCGTCAACTTAAGCTCCCGACATCCGCTATTGAGCAGATGTTTCGCCGGATGGCATTTAACATCCTTGCGAGAAATCAGGACGATCATGTCAAGAATATCGCTTTTCTAATGGGCAAAGAGGGCAAATGGTCTCTTGCCCCCGCGTTTGATGTGGCATACAGCTTTAATCCGTCTGGAGTATGGACATCGAGTCACCAGATGACCATGAACGGCAAACGGGATGGTTTTTCGATGAATGATTTTAAGGCATGCGCCGAGGCGGTTTCGCTTAAACGCGGTCGTGCAAAGTCGATCGTCGCTGAGGTCCGAAAGGCAGTTGAAAAATGGTCAGATTTTGCCGATACCGCAAAAGTCACCGGATCGTGGAAAACGCAGATCCAAGAGAATCTGCGTTTGGAGTTGTCGTCAATCTGAACATTATTACTGCCGATCCATCGTTCAGAGTTACAATTTCTTATTGCTGGCAGTTCACTCACCTCCAGAAGGCCGAAGTTACGTTTGCCTCTAACGCGCGTTCCCGGAACAGGGGCCGGGTTTGATTTCTTCCTCTTTTGTCGAGTTGGCGGTACCAGATGATAAGGGGTTTGACGTGAAATAGTACGAGGGATATGGACCCGGCTCTCGGCTAGTTCGGCAATATCTTTCATATCGTACGATGTTGCCACCGATAATTACTACCCGCTGTCGCTCGCCCCCGGATACCGCCTTAACGGCGCGATAAATGAACCGGACTTCTTCAAGAACCAGTTTTGCTTTGGATTCCCAAATACGTGTGCTTGATGCGCCGGCGAGTATAAAGCCGTCCATAAACTCCTACTATCAGAACGAATACGAGGCTCCGAGATTTACGTGATTTGCATGCTGCGCTCCGCTGAATAGATAAGTCGTGTAAAAGCGACGAAGCTCAAGGCCGATCGAAAATTGTGGAGTCCACTTAAAGATCGCCTCGCCGGCAAATGCCAGATTACGAGTACGCCAGTCGCGACGTGTGACGCTGGTCAGGTCTCGATTTTCAGGGTCGTCAATTCCAATAGTTCCATAAAAAGTCAATCGATCGTTCAGTGTCGGCGGAGTCAAACCGATCTGAGTCCATCCGCCGCGCGTCCTGATCGCACGAACGCCACCGGCGGTCGAAGCGACGCCCTGGCTAAAGGCAAAATCATTGTTGTAACTTTGAAAGACGCCGGCCTGAAAGCCGCCGAGGTTTTTGCCAAAAAACGCTTCCCCGGAGACACCGATTCGTTTTGCAAGCGGAAAATTCCAGTCGGCGGCAACACCGTATGTGTCGATGTCATTTCTAACATTGGCCGCACCCGTAAAGACGCGCGATCTTCCGTAGTGTCCTGAAAATCCTATCGCTCCTGACTTTTTGCTGCCAAGCCAATTTTTCCCGCTGAACGCGATCCGGCTTTGTAGAAATGGAACACGCGATGCCGCTCCACTCGTCGGCTGGATAAAGAACGCGGCGTTTGTCGCAAAGTCGCCAGTCTGCGGCGCAAGTACGGCTCCTTGCCAGGTTATGTTCGGCGTGATCTTTCTTTCGATTTTGATCTGAGGCAGCCGCGCCCAATTATTTCCCGCTCCGGCCATCTGCGGTATCGCCGCGGCCGCGAGCGAAGTCGGATTAACGGGAGCGAAAACCATCCAGTCCTGTCCAACTGTTACAGAAGTCTTCTCCCAGTCGAGCCTAGCGTTTGCGAGTCGCAACCTGACAACGCCAAAGTTCTCGCCGATCCCGACCGATGGAAAACCGCCGAAGAAATCGGCTTCGAGAATCGCCGAGAGCCGCGCGTTACCAACCTTAGCCCCCTCGACCCTCGCCCCCAAGCGGGTTTGGCGGACGCTCGCACTTACATTTCCGCTACCGGTTGGCGTTGCAAATAGCGGAACATCCGCATTATTAGTTCCACCGCTGTTTCCAAACGCATTGAAGTAGATCGTCCCGTATGGGGTGATGCGCGCGGATCCGACATCGACACCCAGATCTTTTTTCGGTTGCGGAGCTTGTTTTACATCTGTTTTCGCAACATCCGCTGGCCTAGTATCCGGCTTTGCCGGCGAATCGACTGGCTTAGCTGACGCGTTCTTCCCGAGCAACGCCTTCAGCTCAGCCATTTCGCGCCGCATTGTTTCAACCTCACTTTCCAGTTGCTTTACACGAGCACTCATCTCATCTGCCGACGGTGTGCCACCGGGCGTCTGGGCAACGACTGTAAGGCTGAGAATGGACGCTATTGCTGCTATAAGTACGAACTTTAAGAACTTGACATGCATATGAATACCTCTACTGGATCAACTCGGTCGCTCACAATTTTTCCGCGTGTAGTACGACCAATTGAATATATCGTTCACCCGATTGCGGCAGTATGACGCAGATCATGTTTTCTCGCCGTGCAGAGTGAGACCTTTAATGTTGTCGAGCGAGAACCGAAATAGAACTTCGGCCAAGGAGATTGGCAAACGGCACCGCAAGTAGAGTCAAGACCGTAAGTAGGCTCATACTAAGAACAGCGGCGGAATAACAGGAAATGTTGTTTGATTCCTTCAATCGAAAAATCAAGGATCTGCGCGTATCAGTGACGGATCGCTGTAATTTTCGATGTTTCTATTGCGACCCCAATCCTTGCACCTCAAATGATCCGGATCTTCTGACCTTCGACGAGATACACTCTCTCTGCGAGGTGTTCGTCTCTCTGGGGATTGAAAAGATACGACTGACCGGCGGCGAACCAATGGTCAGGAAGGGCCTCGGCGTACTTATAGCTGAACTCTCATGCCTTAAAACCCCTATGGCCTTCAAGAACTCGCGATGATCACGAATGGTAGCAACTTCGCAAGTAAGGCCGACAGTTTACGATCGAGCGGCCTAAACCGCGTGACATTCTCGCTGGATAGCCTAAAGCCGGGCACATTTCGCTCAATTACGGGCTCCGACAAACTGTCTGGTGTGCTCGACTCAATAGAGGCCGCTCGTTCGGCCGGATACCCTGATATAAAGATCAACGCTGTGATCGTCCGGGGTCAAAACGACGATGAGGTCGTCGACCTTGCTCGGTTTGCCAGGAGAAACAGTTTAACCGTCAGATTCATCGAGTTCATGCCTCTTGATAGAGGACGTATCTGGGATCACAAACATCTGGTCCCCGCCACTGAGATCCGGGAAGCAATAAATTCGGCCTTTCCAATAGTTCTTATAAACCCGTCCCGCAAAGGTGAGACAGCGTGGAGGTATCGCTTTGCTGACGGCACAGGCGGCGAGATCGGTCTGATCGCTCCCGTCACAAATGCCTTTTGCGGCGAATGTTCGCGAATTCGACTGACGGCCGATGGGTATATCAGAACGTGTCTGTTCTCGAGTGAAGAATATGATGTACGAGGTTTGCTTAGAAGCGGCGGATCGCGAACCGAAGTCGCCGACCTTATTCGTTTTGCTGTCGCAAGAAAAACATTCGGCCATACCATTGGGTCCCCTACATTCGAGTATTCCTCGCGTTCGATGAGTTCGATCGGCGGCTAAAAATATTAGTCAAAATATGACTTAAGTCATATTCTGAGCACTGCAACCGGCATAGCATTCCAACTGTTTTACACATTTTGTGACAACGAATACTATGATGCGGCTAAATGTTCACGTCCCGGACGCGAACTACCATCAAAACCTGATCTCGTGCCAAGTGGCGTGTCCCGTTCATACGGACGCACGCGGTTATGTTCGGGCGATCGCGGATGCGCGGTTTGAAGAAGCATATTTAATAGCACGCGGTCCGAATCCTTTTGCCTCGATCTGCGGCCGCATCTGCGGAGCCCCTTGCGAGATCGCCTGCCGCCGCGGAAAAATCCCCAAAGTGAATGACGACGGAATGTTCGTCGGCCAGGACCGCCCAATCGCGATCCGTGCGCTGAAGCGTTTTGCATGTGATCAGTTCGGGCCGGAGGCGAGGCCGACGAGTGAAGTGCTTGACTCGATCAGGAATTTTATCCCGCCCGTTGCCGGAGATGCTGAGGAAATGGCGGCACTCTTGAGATCCGCGACCAGTCCTTCGGTCAGAAAAGGTGAAGGCGAAAAGATCGCGATCATCGGAGCCGGCCCCGCAGGACTCTCAGCCGCGCATGACCTGGCGTTGATGGGATTCAAGCCGGTCGTCTTTGAGATCGAGCCTGTCGCAGCGGGAATGCTGGCCGTCGGCGTTCCGGCATATCGACTCCCGCGTGAACTGATCGAAAAGGAAGTCGCCGTCATCGAGGCACTCGGCGTCGAGATCCGTTGCGGAGTAAAAGTCGGTGAAGATATTACTTTTGCCGAGCTCCGCGAGGATTTCGCGGCGGTGATAATCGCGGTCGGTGCCAAATCATCACGCGGCCTCGGTTTGACCGGTGAGGACGGACCTGGCGTGATTGGCGGTGTCGATCTGCTTCGGGCGGTCTCACTTGGCGAAGACCTCGATATGGGCCGCGAGATCGTGGTCATCGGCGGCGGAAATGTCGCATATGACGTCGCGAGGTCGGTCGTCCGCCAGATCGCTTTTGACACCGCACGCACGGCTGCGAGGCTTTCTGAGACGGCGAACGTTCACCTGATCTCGCTTGAAGGTGCGGAAGAAATGCCTGCGGACACGATCGAGATCGTTGAGGGCGACGAAGAGGGCATCAAGCGCAGCAACGGCTGGGGGCCGACAGAGGTCGTTCGGGATGAAAAAGGCAGAGTGACCGGCGTTGCCTTTCGAAAATGCCTCCGAGTCTACGACGAAGATCGAAAATTCTCACCGCTTTACGACGATGAGGAAAAGAAATTAATTCCCTGCGACACCGTCCTTCTGGCTGTTGGCCAAGCACCGGCCCTTTCTTTTTGGAGGACGGCGGACAAGACGTGGAAAGAATGCGAGGCGACTGGCTCAAGGTTGACCTCGCCACGCTGCAGACCACTGCCCAAGGGGTCTTTGTCGCCGGCGATCTCGCCCACGGAACGCGTTTGCTGATCGACGCCGTCGCGTCCGGCAAGGCAGCGGCGCGTTCCGTTTATCAATATCTGACCGGTAACGCACTCGAACATGAACTGGTTAAAACCCATGTGATTCTTGACCGATACCGTCGTGAACGCGGCTATGAATCGATCCGCCGAGTTGAAGTTCCGACCATCGAACCGCCGAACGGCTCAAGCATCCCGAAAACGTCGTTGAAATCGGCTACAGCAAAGAAGAAGCCATGCCCGAGGCTTCGCGCTGCCTGGATTGTGGAGTCACGCCGGTTTTTGACGGCAGCCGGTGCGTGCTGTGTGGCGGCTGTGCGGACGTTTGCCCGACCGAGTGTCTGAAGCTGATCTCGCTGGATAATCTCGAATTTGATACCGAGGTCGACAAATAATCGATTCATCGATCGGCAACGATGCCGAACTGAGCGAAAACTCGGCGATCCTAAAAGACGAGGATCGCTGCATTCGGTGTGCTCTGTGTGCGATCCGCTGCCCGGTGGATGCGATCTCGATGGAACGAGTCACATTTTCAACAAATTGGAGTTCTGTATGACGACCCATCCAAGTGAAAAGAAATCACGTTTTGACCCGGAACCGATGCCACGGCGGGATTTTCTGGGGCTTGCGGCACTCGGATCGATGGCAGCGGCATTCGCTCTTTCGATATTCGGGATGTTGAAACTCCCCAAGGCGGCCGTGTCGGCTTCGCCGGCTAAGAAATTTAATGTGGCGTTGCCGGACACCCATCCGGAGGGCGAAGCCTTCGTACCCCCGGGGCGAAACGTCGCGGTCTTTCGAGATGCCGATGGTGTCTTTGCGATCTCAACCGTTTGCACCCATTTAGGATGCATCGTGAAGACAAGCTCGGCCGGATTTGATTGTCCCTGTCACGGATCGGGCTTTCAAAAAGATGGAACTGTAAGAAAAGGGCCGGCTCCGACACCGCTGCCATGGCTGAAAGTCTCAAAAAATGGAGCTCTTCTCACCATTGACGAGGAAGCAACGGTAAAGACTGGAACAAAGGTGTAGATCATGAAGGCAGAAGGCTATTCAGCATTACACGAATTCTGGATCAATCTGCGGGGCATCCCGAATCACGTCTATCGGGCGATGTTTCGCGGCGGTCCGCCAAAGACCGATCGTACGCGGTCGTCGTTTATATTCGGCAACGTCTTCCTGCATCTTCATTCGGTCCGCACGCATCTCTGGAGCCTGCGTTGGAGCACGACCATGGGTCTCGGCATAATGACGACTGCGGCATTTCTGATAACTCTGGTCACCGGCATCCTGCTGATGTTCTACTACAAGCCGTATCCGGACGTAGCCTATCAATCGATCAAGGACATTCATTTCATTGTACCTACTGGCCGGTTTATGCGGAACATTCACCGCTGGGCCGCTAACGTGATGGTGGTCGCCGTGATACTGCACATGGCAAGGGCGTTCTACACCGCCTCGTACCGAAAGCCGAGGGAATTCAACTGGTTCATCGGCTGGGGCTTGCTGGTCACGACCTTGGGCCTGTCATTTACGGGTTATCTGCTTCCTTGGGATCAACTCGCATACTGGGCGATCACGATCGGCGCCAATATCGCGCAGAGTCCTCGAGAGATCACCGACGCACTTGGGATCACGGCTTGGGCAGATATCGGCGGCCTGCAGCGTGAAATATTGCTTGGGTCTGACAAGGTCGGCGAAGAGGCGTTGATCAGATTCTATCTGCTTCACGTAATGATCTTGCCACTGACTCTTGTTATGTTGATGGCGGTGCATTTCTGGCGAATACGCAAGGATGGTGGGCTCGCAAAACCGGCGAATGCCGATGAACTGGTTGGCCAGGAAGCCAAAGAATTCTATCCGGTCTTTACGGATGCTCCGACGAAAACATATCACCTAGCCGCCGTCGTGAAGGGCAAAACGCCTGCCGTCGGGAGCGGCCCGGAACACACGGTTCCGTCAATGCCGCACCTTTTCTACGCCGAGCTTGGCGTGTTGATGCTGACAACTCTCATCTGCGTCGGGTTGGCTTTCGTTTCTGATGCTCCGTTAAAAGAACTGGCAAATCCGCTCGTTCCCGAGAATCCGGCAAAGGCCCCGTGGTACTTTCTTGGGCTCCAGGAGATCGTATCGTTCTCGGCATTCATGGGTGGCATAGGTATTCCGATGCTGTGCGTGATCGGCTTGGGTCTGATCCCATTTCTCGACCGTGAAAAGGAAGGAACAGGCGAATGGTTTGGCGGTCCGGGCGGCCGGAAACTCGTGAAGTGGTCCGTCGTGGTGGGTTTTGCCGCGTCGATACTTGTCGAGGCGTTTGCCATTAAGTTCGGCTGGCTTCGCGAGTGGTTCCCGGATATTCCGCAGCTTTTTCATCACGTTCATCAATCCCGGAACTGTCTTGACGGCGATCTACGCGGCTTATTCGATATGGGCCGTTCGAAGATACAACTCGACTCGTGCAGGTGCACTGGCCCTGTTTACGTGCTTTCTATGCGGTTTCATTGTGTTGACCGTGATCGGTACATATTTCCGCGGGCCGAACTGGGATTTCTTCTGGTCGCCGTCTGATTGGGGAGGCCATTGACGCAATGAACAAGAATAAATATTTGTTGATGGTTTCAAGTATCGGGGTCTTTTTGCTCCTGGCTGCGGCTGCCGTGTCAGAGAACTTTATGAAGGACTGGCACAGCATTCAGGGGAACGCCAAGACCACTGAAGGCCCGATCGATCTGCGACTTCGCCAGATAGTGAATCCGCAGCTCAAAGTAACGGACCGCTGCGTCACTTGTCATGTCGGGATGGCATCCGGCGAGCAGATCACGTCCGATCAAAAGGTAGGCGCAGCCCACAAGCCAGTCGTCCATTCCCCGACCGAGATCGGCTGCACGACCTGTCATGGTGGACAGGGACAAGCAACTGAGAAAGACGATGCTCACGGTAATGTTCACTTCTGGACCGAGCCGATGCTGCCCTCGAAGTATGCCTACGCGAGTTGCGGAACCTGTCACACGCCGCTGAATGTTCCCAATCTGCCGACCCTCGAAAACGCCCGTAAGACGTTCGAAAGGCTCGACTGCTACGCGTGTCATCGCCTCGACGGCCGCGGCGGTACTCTGCGTCCGGGCGGCAATGTAACCGGCATGGAAGGCCCCGACCTATCCCATGTCGGACTCAAAGGCTACAACGCCGAATGGTATGCGGTTCACCTGCAAAAGTCTCAGCAGGCGACGGACGCGGCCTGGAAAACGTCATTTCGTGAGGTAGTCGAGGCAGACCGTTCGGCTCTGAAGATCTTTCTCGATACCCAAATGGGTGCACCGAAATTGATCGAAGCAAGGCGCAGTTCAACACGGCCGGCTGTGCTGGATGCCACACCGTCGGAAGTTTTGGCGGCGACGCGGGCGTGAATCTATCGCTTTCCGGTTTCAAGGATCCCAACCAGCTTAACTTCTCAAAGGTTCCGGGCGATCACACTCTCACCAACTGGGTCGTCCAGCATTTCCGTTCACCTGCGTCCACGGTCGCGGGATCGCAGATGCCCGTACTTGGGTTGTCTGATAACCAGATCGACCTGCTGACGCTCTATACACTTTCGCTCAGAAGGCGCACCTTGCCTGACGTCTATCTTCCGAAAGATCGCGTGCGGGCAATGCGTTTCGGCGAACGCGAGTTTGCTAAGGATGGGGAGACCATTTACACCGCGGTTTGTTCAAGTTGTCACGCGGCAGACGGACGTGGAACCCGGTTCCCGGGCCTTGTTCCGAATCCGTCGATAACGAGTCCGGAGTTCCTCCAGCTCGCCTCTGACGATTTTCTCTTCCAGACAATACGGAATGGCCGGCCCGGACGGCCGATGCTGGCGTGGGGCGATCGTGTGAATGGTTTCAACGACGATGAGGTTCGAGCCGTCATCGCCTACATTCGCAGGCTCGGAGGTAACGTCCAAGCACAGCCCGATGCCAAGCCGCAGCTGTGGGCGACGGGTGACGCAGCTCTCGGAGCGACGCTCTTTGCTTCAAATTGTTCGGGCTGTCACGGAAAGAACGGCGTGGGCGCAGATGGCCCGGCGCTTAACAACAAAGCCTTTCATCCAGTGTTTCCAGACACCTTTCTGGTCGGGCCGATAACACGGGAAGAAGCGGGACTGTGATGCAAGGTTTCGAGAACCCATCGCCGATCCGCAGGGCATTGAACCAAGCCGAGGTCGAATCGATCGTTTATATACGTTCGTTGAGCGCAAAATAGTTGAGCATTAACCGGGGAAGGATATGAAAAAAGAGATCTCAAGACGCGAATTTATGGCGCGGATCACCGCGGCCGGATTTGGG